>DASRQT010000375.1:0-8249 GCA_035696485.1 Polyangia bacterium
GCAAGATCCGACTGCACAAGAACAACGCGTTCATCACCTATCTCTTGCCGGGCGCGCACATGGGCGAGATGGCGCTGGTGGATCCGCGCCAGCCGCGGTCGGCCAGCGCCACGGCCGAGGAGCGCTCGCGCGTGCTGAGCCTGCGCCGCCGGGACTTCTACGAGATCATCCGCAAGGAGCCGCAGCTGTCGGTCAAGCTGCTGTGGAGCTTTGTCCAGGTTCTTGCTGATCGGCTGCGCAAGACGACCGCCGATCTGTCCGGGGCGCGCCTCGAGGCCAACGCGCTGGACATGACCAACGACGTGCTGTTCGACGACTGACCCGGGCCGCGTAGCAGGAGACGATCATGGCCAACGAAACCCGCATCGAGACCGACTCCCTGGGCGAGGTCGAGGTTCCGGCCGACGTGCTATACGGCGCGCAGACGCAGCGGGCGGTGGAGAACTTTCCGGTCAGCGGACTGCGCCTGCCCCGTCGCGTGATTCGCGCGCTGGCCCTGATCAAGAAGGCGGCGGCCGAGATCAACCGCGACACGGGGGCGCTGGACGTCAAGCTGGCGCAGGCCATCAGCGCCGCCGCCCACGAGGTCGCGGCCGGACAGCACGACGATCAATTTGTCGTCGACATCTTCCAGACCGGTTCGGGTACGTCCAGCAACATGAACGCCAATGAGGTGATCGGGAACCGGGCTATTTCACTTCTGGGCGGCAAGGTGGGGTCGAAGAAGCCGGTTCACCCCAACGACCACGTCAACATGGGGCAGTCGTCGAACGACGTGTTTCCGACCGCGGTGTACATCGCCGCCATCGAGGCCGTCGAGCGCGACCTGCTGCCCGCGATGCGGGCCCTCGAGGGAGCGCTGGACTCAAAGGCCAGGGCCTTCGATCACATCGTCAAGATCGGGCGCACGCACTTGATGGACGCGGTGCCGATCCGCCTCGGGCAAGAGTTCTCCGGTTACGCGGCGATGATGACCGCGGCCATCCGGCGCGTGGAATCGACGCGCGCCGCGCTGTCGGAGCTGGCGCTGGGTGGAACCGCCGTGGGGACGGGGCTGGGCGCCGATCCGGAGTTCGCGCCCAGGGTCATCGCGATCATCAGCCGTGAGATCGCGATCGGGTTGCGCCAGGCGCCCAATCTGTTCGAGGCGCTGTCGGCGCACGACGCGATGGTCGAGACGTCGGGAGCGCTGCGTGGGGCGGCGGTCAGTCTGACCAAGATCGCGAACGACATTCGCTGGCTGGGGTCGGGTCCGCGCTGCGCGATCGGCGAGATCACCATTCCCGACCTGCAGCCAGGCAGCTCGATCATGCCGGGGAAGGTGAACCCGGTGATGTCGGAGATGTTGCTGATGATCAACGCGCAGGTGATCGGGAACGACGCCACCATCGCGTGGGGCGGGGCCGCCGGCAACTTCGAGCTAAATGTCATGACGCCGGTGATGGCCTACAACCTCTTACACTCGGTGCACATCCTGGCCAACGGGTGTCGCCTGTTCGCCGCCCGTTGTGTGGAAGGATTGGAGGCAAACGTCGAACGCTGCAATGCGCTGATCGAGCAAAGTCTGGCCATGGTCACGGCGCTGGCGCCGGCCATCGGCTACGACGCGGCGGCGACCATCGCCAAAGAATCCGTCAAAACTGGCAAAACAGTTCGCCAGGTTTGCCTGGAGAGAAACGTCCTTCCTCCCGATGACTTAGCCCGACTTCTCGACCCACGAACCATGACCGGCGCCTGAGGGCGGCGGCGAAAACCCTAGACAAATGAGTAACTTCGACCCCCGCAAGCCTCGCTTTTCGTCACTTTTTTTCGGAGATGTGCTTTGACCAGGTCGGAACCTATGGTATCCGACGGACTACGGAGGGACCCATGACGCGACCGGTTTCCGTCGGCCGCTTTTCCAGGATCGGAGCCCTGGGGATGTTCGGCAGTTGTTTGCTCTCGTTTGTTTTGTTTGGCTGTCCTGGAACGATCGAGGATCCGAGTATCATCGGGGGTAGCGGCGGCGGGATGGCGGGAACTGGCGGCGCGGGCGGCACTGGTGGCGGATCAACCATGGGTTGCGCGATGGCGCCCATGATCTTCACCGCGCACGGCTGCACCGGATGTCATGGTGGCACCGGTATCATGACATTGGGGGCTGGCTTCGACATGGAGAAAGCCGGGTGGGAGATGGCGCTGGTAGGCATGGGGCCAAAAACTGACGCGCCAGCGAACAACATGTGCAAGGGCATGAATCAGATGTACCTCAAGGCGGCAACGCAACCAGCGGAGGGCCTCTTTCTCGCAAAGCTCAAGGCCGGCCCGCCCTGTGGCGTGCAGATGCCCCAGGTTGGGCAGAAGATGACCGCCACCGAAGTCATGTGCATTCAGGCGTGGGCAAACAGCATCGTCGCGGGCGGGACAGGTCTATGAAAACGAAATCGACAGCTTCGGCCGTGGCCAGGTATCTGGCTGCCTCTCTATTCATTTGTGCCGTCATGGCCTGGCCCAGCGTGGCCTCGGCGCAGAAGAAGCGAATCGGCGTCGCCAAGTTCAACGGGCAGCAGGAGGCGGTTGTCCGTAACCGCGTCATGCAGGCGCTGCGCTTCCACGGTTTCGATCTGGTGAAGTCACGCGAGATCGAGAACGCCGCCAAGAGCCTGGGCATCTCGCTTGATTCCAACGATTCGTTCAAGGCGCTGGCCAAGGAGCTGGCGCTGTCGGCGATCCTCACTGGCGACGTCGGTAAGAAGAAGGCGAAGCTGACTGTCCGTGGCGGCAACGACGGCGCCGTCAGCGGCGAAGGCGCCTTCACGGGAGCCAACCCGGCCAAGATCGCGACGGATACGACCAAAACGTTCTGGCGAAAACTAGGACCTGCCATCAGTCGCGGCAAGCCGCCGGCCGGCGCAAAGGCGCCCAGCAAGGCGGCGGTCGCCGAGGCGCCCGAAGACAAGGAAGAGGCGGCGCCCAACGAGCCCGAAGAGTCGGACGACAAGCCCGAGGCCAAGGAAGAAAAGGCCGCCGCCGAGGACAAGGGTGACAAGGGCGACAAAGCCGACAAGGGCAAGGAAGAAGAGAAGGTCGCCGAGTCCGAAGACGATCAGCCCAAGAAGAAAAAGAAGAAAAAGAAGAAAGAGGCTGACGCCGATGAGGACAGCGGCCCCAGCGGCCCTCTGCCCATGGCCTTGGACGCCGAGGCGGGCGGCCGTTTCTTCTCGCGCAAGCTCAGCTACAACCAGGACATCAACAAGTCGCTGCGACAGTACGAGCTCAAGCTGGCGTCAGCTCTTGGCGCCGCGTTCGTCTGGTTCCCTGCTGCGCACGGCTCCAGTGGCTTCATCGCCAACGTCGGGCTGGACATCTCGGTGGAGCAGGCCTTCGGCATCACGTCGAAGCTGGGCGTCAACTCGGCCTATCCGACCGTCATCCACGACTACACCGGCGGCGTCCGGGTTCGGTTCCCCCTGGGGCCTGCCAGCCTCGGTGTCATCGCGGGCTTCGGCGAGCACGCGTACAAGCTGGCCAGCGGGCCGGGCGCCGACCGGACCATGCTGGACCTGCCCGACACCATCTATCGTTATGTCCGCCTGGGCACCGCCTTGCGCATCCCCATGGGCAACAAGCTGGCGCTGATGGCTGGCGGGGCGTACCGATTGGTGCTGTCGCCGGGTCAGATCAAGACCGCATACTTCACGCGCGCCACGGTTGGTGGCGTGGACGCGAACGCCGCCATCGGATATCGAATCACACCGTCGATCGAGGCGCGTGCCGGTTTTGACCTGCGCCGGTACTTCTACTCGATGCACTCGAGGAACGGTGACCGGTACGTCGCCGGTGGCGCGGTCGATCAGTACCTGACCTACACCATCTCGCTGGCCTTCATGCTGGGTGGTGAGAAGGGCGATCCGGCCGACAACGCCGAGAAGGTCGCGCGCCGCCACGATGACGACGAGGCGGACGACGCCGACAAGAAGGACAGCGACGAAGACGCGGCCGACGGCAAGGGGAGCAAGCGCAAGAACCGGGGCTGACCGCGCGCGCGATCATCCACCTGGACATGGACGCGTTCTACGCGTCCGTGGAGCAACGAGACAATCCTGCCCTGCGGGGGCGGCCCGTGATCGTCGGGGGCCACCCGCGGCGGGGCGTGGTGCTGGCGGCTTCGTACGAAGTTCGCCCGACGGGGGTGCGCAGCGCCATGCCGATGGCGCGCGCGCTCAGGCTGGCGCCCGACGCGGTCGTGGTGCCGCCGCGCTTTGCCGCCTACGCCGAGGCCAGCGAGAAGGTGTTCGCGGTCCTTCACAGCGCCACGCCGCTGGTCGAACCGCTGTCGCTGGACGAGGCCTTCCTGGACGTGACCGCCTCGTTGCGCCTGTTCGGCGCCGCGTCTGACCTGGCCGCGCGGCTGCGACGGCGCATCGCCGACGAGGTGGGGCTGCCGTCGTCGGCCGGCATCGCGGCGGTGAAGTTCATCGCCAAGATCGCCTCCGATATCGCCAAGCCCAACGGACAGCGCGAGGTCCCGGCTGCGGAGGGCGTCGCCTTCCTGGCGCCATTGCCGGTCGGGCGGCTGTGGGGGGTCGGCTCGAAGACCGAGAAGCACCTGCGAGCGCTGGACATCCAGACCATCGGCGACGTCGCCGCGCGCGACGTCGGCTGGCTGGAACGCAAGCTTGGCAGCGGCGGGCGCGACCTGTGGGAGCTGGCCAATGGCATCGACCCGCGCCCGGTGATTCCGGATCGCGACGCGAAGAGCATCGGCGCGGAAAATACCTTCGACGAAGATCTCGACGGTGCCGAGGCCCTGCGCCCGCACATTCACGACCAGGCGCTGCGCGTGGCGGCGCGGCTACGGCGCGCCGGCGTCAAGGCCCGTACCGTCCAGCTCAAGCTGAAGCTGTCGGACTTCACGCTGCTCACCCGCCGCAGCACCTTCGCGCTGGCGACCGATGACGGGCAGGCGCTTTATCGCGCGGCCATGGAGTTGCTGGCGCGCACCCCCCTGCCCCGCCCTGTGCGCTTGACGGGCGTGTCCGGCCAGGGCTTGGAAGCGACGGCGCCACCGCAGCTGCACCTGTTCGCGCCGCCACCCGGACCAGCCGATCGCCTGAACGCCGCCCTGGACATCATCACCGCGCGTTTTGGCCGCGGCGCTGTCACCACCGGCGACCTGGCGACCGCCGCCAGCCCGCATGACGACGGCGACGACGGCGATCCCAGCCCCGACGATCCCGGCTAGGGTCAGGCGCGGAAGCGCGAAACCGAGAACGGCGCCAGGTCGACGGAGCTGCTGCCGCCAGAAACCAGCTCGGCGATCGCCTGCGCGGTGATGGGTGCCAGCAGGATGCCGTTGCGAAAATGTCCGGTGGCCAGGACCAGGTCCCGGATGGGGGTGTGCCCGAGGACCGGCAGGTGGTCCTCGGTGTACGGACGGAAGTTCGACCAGGTTCCGGTGACGGAAGCGTCGGCCAGGGCCGGGACCAGCAGGCTGGCGAGTCCCAGGATCTGGGCCAGACCAGCGACGGTGACCTCCTTGCGGAAGCCGGCCATCTCCATCGTGCTGCCGGCCAGCACAGTACCGTCGCGGCGCGGGACCAGATAACCGCGGCCGTGGATGCTGAGGACGTGGCGGAACAGCGGCGGGCGCGTCTCGATGAGCGCGATCTGCCCGCGCGCGGGGCGCACGACCTGACCGGGGACGCCGGCGCCTTCGATCAAGCCGGACCAGCTGCCGGCCGCGACGACGACGGCACCGGCGGCCAGATTCTCGCCGTCCAGCTCGACGCCGACCGCCGCGCCGCGGTCGATCAGCACACGGCGAACGTAGCGGCCCTGCAGGAAGCGGGCCCCGGCACCGGCCGCCGCCTGCGACAGGGCGCGGGCCAGCTCGCGCGCGTTGACCTGGCCGTCGTCGGGGAAACGCAGGGCGGTGCGCACGTCGCTGGTGACGGCCGGCTCCAGCTCGCGCACGACGGCGGAGGTCAGGGTCTCGACGCGCAGGCCGCGGCCAAGCTGCCAGGTGCGGCGCGCGGTCAGCTCGGCCGCCTGGGCGTCGTCCAGCGCCAGGGCCAGCACGCCCGATTTCACGTAGCCGATGTCGACGCCGGCGGCGTCGCGCAATTCGGCGGCCAGCGCCGGGTAAAGCGCGCGGCTGCGCAGTCCCAGCTCCAGCAGCGGGCCGGGCTGATCGGATTCCATCTGCGGGCCCAGGATGCCGGCCGCCGCGCTGGACGCCTCGGCGCCGGGAATGCCGCGCTCGATGACGGTGACGGCGACCCCGCGCTGGGCCAGCCGCAGGGCGACCGCGCAGCCCATGACGCCACCGCCGATGATCGCGACGTCGGGTTTCATCTCAGATTCCGTCCGTGGGGGCGCCGGTTCGTTGCAACTTGCCCTCGAGAGACTTGGACATCCACACCTTGTTGGCGGCGTCGACGATCAGGGCGGCGCAGTCCGGGAACGTCGCCACCAGCGCCAGCCCCTTTTCGGGGCCGAGGATGAACACGGCGTCGTCCAGGGCGTCGGCCACGAACGCGGACGGGGCCAGAATGGTCACCCCGCGTGATGCCGTCGCCGGGTATCCGGTCTTGGGATCGATGATGTGATGGTAGCGCTTGCCGTCCAGAATGAACGACCGTTCGTAATCGCCGGCGGTGGAAAAGGCGCTGTCCTTGATCGGCATCTTGGCGATGATCGACGTCGCGCTGCCGCGCGGATCGCGCACGCCCACCATCCAGTTGGCGGCCCCCTTCTGGCCCGAGACGAACAGATCGCCCCCGGCCTGGATCATGAAATCCGACAGGCCGTTGTGGCGCATGACGGTGGCGCAGCGATCGACCGCGTAGCCCTTGGCGATCCCGCCCAGGCCCAGCTTCATCCCGGCCCGGCGCAATTTGACGGTCCCGGCCGCGCGATTGACGATGACGTCGCGGTAGTCGATGAGCTTGCGACGGCGAGCGATCTCGGCGTCGGGCGGGATCTTCCGTTCCAGATCTTCATCGAACTTCCACAGGCCGCGCATGGCGGCGTAGGTGATGTCGAAGGCGCCCTCGGAACGACGCGACATGTCCAGCGACACATCGATGACAGCCAGCGTGTCGTTGGACACCTTGACCGCCGATTTGCCCGCCGCCTTGTTGATGCGGACCACGTCGCTGGGCGGCTGACCGGGACGCTCCCAGTCGGTCATCAGCACCTCCAGTCGCTGCAGCTCCTGGTAGGCCTCGTCGAACCCCCGCTCCGCGTGCTCCTTGTCGTCGATCCAGGCGGTGAAGGTGGCCTCGGTCCCCATGGCCTTGACCGACCGCGCGAAAACCCGCGCCTGCGGCGCCGCGGCGACGGCAGGCGAAGCAGGGGCTGCGGCCGCACCCGGGGGCGGGGCCGCGACGGCGGCGGGGGCCGACTCGGCCGGGCCATTGCGGGAGCACGCCCATGCGACAGCCAGGACGACGACGGAAACCAATTTCATCAGGCGCACGCGCAACTGGGACGCAAGGATAACACCTTGCCGGCGGCGGCGTTCATTCGCAGATGACGACGTGAATCGGCTCCGGCAGCTCGGAGATGAGCTGCTTGAGAACGTCGCCGCGCAGGAACTGCCAGACCGTCGAGCGCTGTGTGGTCCCCATCATGACGCATTTGACCTGCAGGACCTCGGCCGCCTCGGCGATGGACGCGCCCGCGTTGTGAGCGATGCGCCACAGCGGCACCGCCTCCATCCCCTGTTTGTTGATGTCGGCGACGGCGCCATTTAAGACCTCCAGCGCGTCCTCCGATGGCCCGGTGCGCGGCGGGAAGAACAGCCCCGGGATCTCGTCGACGAAGATGACGTACACGGCGCCGTCGCCGGCCCCGCGGGCGCGCCGCGCGGCCTCGCGGCAGAGGTTGACGTTGCGGCCGCGCAGGGCCACCAGCGTGGTCGACGGATACGTGTGTCGCAGCGACGCCGCCTCCTCCAGCGTGACCAGCTCGCCGCACGACGGCGAATCGGCGGCCGCGCGTTCGGCGGCGGAGGCCCGAATGAACCCGAAGCGGCCGGAGCGAATCCAGCCCCGGTGGGTCACGAACGCGACCGCCAGCTGCAGGCCGGTGACGCAGGCGCCATAGAGGGCCGCCACGGGCTTCGTGAACCAGCTCGTGACCCAGGGGATGAGCAGCGCCAGGCTGGCGATGACGCCGATGACGAACAGCAGCCCGCGCTGTCTCTCGCGCCAGCGCAGGACGTTGAGGCTGACGGAGGTGATGGCGTACGACCCGAGCAACCC
>DASRQT010000376.1:0-3023 GCA_035696485.1 Polyangia bacterium
ATGGAACTCCGGCGGCAAAGCCGCCTCCGTTCGCACGCGATACGTTCCGTGTCGCCATCTTCCCGGGTACCATGGTCGTTGATGCTGCCCAACCTCCGCCGCAAGCGCGGCTCGCTGCTGCGGACCTTCGCGCTGCTGACCGGGTGCGCGGTGGCGTTGTTTTCGGCGCTGTGGATGTTCGACTACGCCACCAGCGCCATGCCGCCCGCCGGCACCAAGGGGCCGGTGTCCCTCCTGTTCGGGTTCGATCCCGTGACCCTGCAGTCGGCGCTGGCCAACCTGGCGGCCATCATCGCCGCGGTGCTGGGGATCGCGATCACCGTTGTCTCCATCGTCGTGCAGCTGGCCGCCACCCGGTACACGCCGCGCGTGGTCGACATGTTCTTCCGGGATCGCATCAACCAGGGGGTGATGGGCTTCTTCGTCGTCGCGTGCGTGGTGGCGGTCTGGGTCAGCATGGTGGTCACCGGCGTCTACACGCCGTTTGCGACCGTCACCGTCACCGTCGCCCTCGCTAGCTGCTGCTTGCTGATCCTGATCCCGTACTTCGCCTACGTCTTCGACTTCCTGGACCCGGAGAAGGTCATCGACCGGCTGGGGCAGCAGACGTTGCAGGGGGCGCTGGGGCAGGCGGACGCGAGCCTGCCCGCCGATGACTCAACCTCGGCCCGGCAGCGGGCGACGGTGACCAGCATGGAGCAGCTGGCCGACATCGCCATCAACGCGCTGGCACAAAAAGACAAGGTCATCGCCGCCGACGCCACCAGCGCCTTGCGGCGCGTGCTGGTCGATTACCTGCCGCAAAAAAGCCGGCTGCCGGCGCCGTGGTTCGCCATCGGCCCCGCGCTGCTTGAGAACCCGGACTTCGTCGCCATGGACAAGGATTCCGTCGCCGAGCTGGCGGCCAAGCGAACCTGGCTGGAATGGAAGGGGCTGCGCCAGTTCCGCGAGGTCTACTCCGAGGCGCTGAAGAACATGCCCGAGATGGCGCACGTGGTCGCCATCGAGACCCGCTACGTCGGTGAGGCATCCCTGGCCAGCGACGATCCGGCGGTCCTGTCCATGACGTTGAAGTTCATGAACACCTATCTGCGCGCGGCGCTGAACGCCGGCGACGTTCGCAGCGCCTACAACCTCCTCAACCAGTATCGCCAGCTGGCCGAATCGATGCTGCGCGCCACATCGGTGCAATCATCGGCGCGGCCGGCGACGGCGGTGAGCGCCGGCGCCGAGGTCACCCCCGCGCTGATCGAGATCGGCGGCTACTTCAAGTATTACGCCCAGCTCGCGCAGCGCATGGGCCTTGGGTTTGTGACCGAGACTGCGGCCTATGATCTGTGCGCGTTGTGTGAAGCGGCCAGCGAGCTGGGCGCCGCCAGCCACGATCGGTTGCTGGCCATCGTCCTCGAGATCGACAAGCAGGCGGAGACCGTCGCCGAGGAGAAGGCGCTGCGCGGCGTGCGCAAGGCGCAGGCCAAGCTGGCGGCCTATTATCTGGTTTCAGGTCGGGAGGCGCAGGCCCGCTTGATCCACCGCGACATGGCGGCCGAAACCGCCGACCGCCTGCGCTCGATCCGCGACGAGATGTTGTCCATCACCTCCAAGGAGTTCTGGGAGGTGGTCGATCGCGGCACGAATTTCGACTACCTGGACGAACGCCGCAAACAGAAGCTGCGCGAGTTCTTCGACTGGTTCGGCGAACTCAGGGGCGCGGTCGCCTGAGACACCTGGGGAATTTCACATGAGGACGAACTCTTTCTGCCTGGTCCTGCTGGCTGCGGTCTCTACCGCCAGTCTCGGCTGCGGCGGCGGTCTCAAATATCGCGTCGAGGATTCCGCCATGGACAACGTCCCGGCCGGCGAACGGACGGCGCTGGCGGCGGCGCGCCAGGACTTCGAGCGCGCGCAGGGGGAAAAAAAGCTGCTCGAGCACCAGCGGGATCCCCTGGACCACGATCGCGACCTTGCCGAAAAAGAACGGCAGCAGATCCAGCTGGACGTCGACCGCGCCATCGCCGAGTAGGACGCCGCCGTCAAGACCCGCGACGAGACCCGATCCAACGCCGCCGAACGCGCCAAGGAGGTCGCCGACGTCGCCATGAAGACCATCGAGGCCAGGCTGGACTGGCTGGTACAAAAGGGCGACTGGTTGAAGGCGGCGCTGCGTGCCGCCGACGCGAAAATTGACGCCGCCGCCGCCAAGGTGGAGCTGGAGAAGGCGCGCGTCGCCAAGCAGAAGGGAATCAAAACCCGCGAGGACCACAGCGTGGGCAGCTTCGAGAGCCAGTGGGAGGACAAGACCGCCGACTTTCAATCGGCGCGCGACCAGGCCGCCGAACAGGAGAAAAAGGCGAAAGATCTCGAGCAAACCTGGCAAAACCTTCGGACGCAGCACGGCAAGTTGAAGGGCACGTAAGACCTGGGTGGCGGTCCCGCGCGGCCCTTCTCCACTGGTCTTGACGGTCGCGGTGGTTTACTCTGGGAGCTCGACCGCAAGTATGGAGATTTCTTGAGCACCAGCGACCGCGGGGCTGCTTTCCCGGACGCTTCCCCGGTCGAGCCTCCGGGCTCGGAACCGGTGGAGTACGTGCTCCACCCCGACGTGGCGCGCATCCTGGTGGTCGATGACGAGAAGGTCATCCGCGAGATCCTCTCGGACTTCCTCAACATGGAGGGATACGTCGTCCACACCGTCGAAGACGGTGCCGAGGCGATGAAGGAGCTGCACCGCCGCAGCTACAACCTGGTCATCTCGGATCTGAAGATGCCGAACATGGGCGGCCTCGAGCTGATCCAGAAGATCACCGAGGAGAGCATCCCGGTCCTGACCGTGATCATGACCGGATTTGGCACCGTCGAGACCGCCATCGAGGCGATGAAGAAGGGGGCCTACGACTACATCCTCAAGCCGTTCAAGGTCGAGGAGGTGGTTCACATCGTGCAGCGGGGCCTCGACCGCCAGCGGCTGCAGCACGAGAACATCCGCCTCAAGGACGCGCTGGCGATCTACAAGATCAGCGAGG
>DASRQT010000377.1:0-1602 GCA_035696485.1 Polyangia bacterium
CCGGAGACCACGGCGCTGATGGCCGCGACCCAGCGTCCCGTCGCGGCCGCGGCGTTCACCGACGTCTGCGGACCGCCAGCCTGGAAGAAGCTACCGTCCTGGGCCGTGGTCGCCACCGGCGACAAGGCCGCGGGAGCCGACCTCGTCCGTTCGATGGCCCGGCGGGCCGGCGCCGACATCGTCGAGGTCGAGGGCTCGCACGTGATCATGATTTCCCAGCCGCAGGCGGTCACCGACCACATCGTGAAAGCCGCCCAGGCGACCGTGGGTTCAGGCCGGTAGACGACGATGACGGCGGAAACAGATGCTTCGTTCGGCGCGCTGAAACAGGTCGACGCGGGCCTGCTCAGCGTCGGGTACGCCGAAGCCGGTCCTGAAGACGGCCAGGCGGTCATTCTCCTGCACGGCTGGCCCTACGACATCCACAGCTACGCTGAGGTCACCCCGCTGCTGGCAGCGGCGGGGTACCGGGTGATCGTTCCGTACCTGCGCGGGTACGGCACAACCCGCTTCCTCTCCGCTGCCACGGTCCGGAACGGCCAGCAATCGGTCCTCGGGGTCGACGTCATCGCGCTCATGGACGCTGTGGGCATCGCCGACGCGATCATCGGCGGGTTCGACTGGGGGGCGCGGACGGCTAACGTCGTGGCCGCCCTCTGGCCCGAACGGTGCCGGGCCATCGTGTCGGTCAGCGGGTACCTGATCGGCAATCAGGAAACCGGCAAGGCGCCCTTGCCTCCGCCGGCCGAGCTCTCGTGGTGGTATCAGTTCTATTTCGCCACCGAACGGGGCCGGGCGGGCTATGACCGATACCGGCGCGAGTTCGCGCGGCTCATCTGGCACACGGCCTCGCCCGAGTGGAACTTCGACGATGCGACGTTCAACCGGAGCGCCACGGCCTTTGACAACGCGGATCACGTCGCCATCGTGATCCATAACTACCGCTGGCGGATCGGCCTGGCCGAGGGCGAGGCACAATACGACGACCTCGAAAAGCAGCTGGCCGGGAGCCCGGTTATCTCCGTGCCGACGATCACCCTCGAAGGTGATGCCAACGGCGCGCCCCATCCGGAACCCGGCGCCTACGCGGCGAAGTTCGCGGGCACGTACGCGCACCGGACCATCTCGGGCGGCGTCGGGCACAACCTGCCGCAGGAAGCCCCGCAGGCATTCGCCCAAGCCATCATCGACGTCGCCGGCCAGCGTTAGGAGAAGAAAAATGCCCGAAGACGACACCATCCGCCCGTTCAAGGTCGGCTTCCCTGAGACGGAACTCACCGATCTGCGCAGCCATGTTCCGGTCACTGCGCTAGAAGCCGCCCTTGGCGTCGCGATGGTGAGAAAATCGGCTGGTGCAGATCGGGATCCTGGGATCTTTCGAGGTTCGCGCGGACGACGGCGCCCTGGCCGACGTGCCGGGTGCCCGGTTGCGCGCACTGCTGATCGCGCTCGCCCTCGAACCAGGACGCGTCGTCTCGAAGGCGGCGCTCATCGACTGGATCTGGGGTGAGCAGCCGCCTGCCGACACGGCGAATGCCTTGCAGCGCCTGGTTTCCCGGCTGCGCAAGGCGCTGCCGCGGGGGTTGATCGAGGGCCATCCGG
>DASRQT010000378.1:0-5837 GCA_035696485.1 Polyangia bacterium
TGCTGGACTATTTCCCGAAGGACTACCTGCTGTTCGTCGACGAATCGCACCAGACCGTGCCGCAGATCGCCGCAATGTACAAAGGCGACCGCGCGCGCAAGGAGACGCTGGTCGACTACGGCTTCCGATTGCCGTCGGCGATGGACAACCGCCCGCTGCGCTTTGACGAATGGGAGTCGCGCGCCACCCAGACCGTCTACGTGTCGGCCACGCCCGCGGACTACGAGCTGGCGCAGGCGCAGGGCGTGGTGGTCGAACAGATCATCCGCCCCACGGGCCTGCTCGATCCCGAGATCGAGGTCCGCCCGGTCGGCTCGCAAGTCGACGATCTGCTGGGCGAAATCCGCGAGCGCGTGAAGGCGGGCGAGCGCGTGCTGGTGACCACGCTGACCAAGCGCATGGCCGAGGATCTGACCGAGTACTACACCGAGCTCGGCGTGCGGGTGCGCTACCTTCACTCGGACATCGACACGCTGGAGCGGATCGAGATCCTGCGCGACCTGCGCCTGGGCGAATTCGACGTGCTGGTCGGCATCAACCTGTTGCGGGAAGGCCTGGATCTGCCCGAGGTGTCGCTGGTCGCCATCCTGGACGCCGACAAGGAGGGCTTCCTGCGCGCCGCGCGCTCGCTGATCCAGACCATCGGACGCGCCGCCCGCAACGTCCGCGGCAAGGTGCTCATGTACGCCGACCGCGAGACCGACTCGATGAAGAAGGCCATCGGCGAGACCAGCCGCCGACGCGCCGCCCAGGAGGCGCACAACGCAAAGCACGGCATCACACCCAAGACCATCCAGAAGGCGATCGAGGCCTACTCGGGGACCGCGCAGGACGACTTCGTCGACGTCACCAAGCCCGCGCGCCGCGCCAAGGCGTCCGACATCCCGCTGGAGGAGATCCCGCAGATTCTGTCGGCGATGAAAAAGGAGATGTTCGACCTGTCGGAGGCGCTGGAGTTCGAAAAGGCCGCGGTGGTTCGCGACCGCATCAAAGATCTGGAGGAAATCCAGTTGGCCATCACCGGCTAGGAGACGGCATGATCGGTGACGTGCGTCGCTTGAATGCCGTTGTCCTGGCCAGCGCCGCGCTGTTGCTCGGCTGTTCGTCCTCGCCTGGAGCGGGCGCCAGTGGCGGAACCGGGGGTGCCACGGGATCCCCGGACGCCATCGTGGGCGCGTTCGTCGTCGAGCTGAAGGCCGGCTTCTCGGCGGTCAGTGGCAGCGTATCCAATGGCCCCCGGCCGGAGGCGGTCATCCTGAAGGTCGTCGACGAAGTTGGCGGCTGCCGGCTACGGACGCCCCGGGTCCCGTTCTGCAACATCCCGTGCGGCGGCGACGCCGTCTGTGCCGACGACGACAAGTGCCTCCCCTCCCCCAAGTCCCAGGATTTGGGTCTCGTGAGGGTCAAAGGGCTAGGTGCCGCCGAATTTTCCATGGATCCGGTCAAGGGCATGTACTCGCCATCCGCCGACGTGATGTTGCCGAGTCCCCCCTGCCCCGAGGGTGCCCCCATCGAGATCCAGACCGGCGGCGGCGCCTACCGCCCCTTCGTCCTGCGAGCCAAGGGGATCAGCCCCTTGACCGTGGCCGGCGCGGACCCGATTCCCCTCACCGACGCGGAGCCGCTGCAACTGCGGTGGACGCCCCCCGGAGACGCCAGCGTCTCGCGCATTGCCGTCCGGCTCGACCTCAGTCATCACGGCGGGAAAAAGGGCCAGATCGATTGCGACGTCCCCGACAACGGGTCGTTCGACATCCCCGCCGCCCTGGTCGGCAAGCTGATCGCGCTTGGAACCGCTGGCTTCCCGACGGCCTACGTCACCCGTGTCTCGACCGGCGAGGCGCTGATCGAGCCCGGACGCGTGACGCTCGAGGTCTCGTCGTCGATCGATCGGCCGCTGCAGGTTCCCGGCGTGGTGTCGTGCATGGATACCTCCGAATGCCCGCCCGGCAAGACCTGCCAGGTTGACCGGACTTGTAAGTAGTCGCTCACACCCGCCGGTAGAGGAGGCGCCAGATGGGCGTGCCTTCGGCCTCGCACTGGCGCTCGCGGCGCGAGCGGGCGCCGTAGGGGTTCTGCGGGAGAAAGCTCCAGGGGGCCAGAGCGTTTTCGAACCGGCACTCGGCCGCGTGACCCTCCAGCGTCGCCATCGCCTCGAGCGCGATGTCGAAGATGTCGGTCTCGACGAACATCTCGCCCCCCGGGCCCAGCGCGGCGCTGACGTCGGCGATCAGCAGCGGCGAGACCACGCGCCGTTTGTGCTGCCGCGACTTGAACCAGGGGTCGGGGAAGTTCAGGAAAAAGCGCGAGACCGATCCGGGCGCGAACAGCCGCGGCAGATCGACCGACATGTTGGCGAAGATGCTGTCGACGTTGGTGATCCTGGCCGCCTCGCAGGCGCGGTTGGCACGCCAGACCACCTCGCGCCGGATCTCGACGCCCACGAAGACCGTGTCGGGCTCAACTCGCGCCCGCTCGATCAGGAAATGCGCCTCACCCGAGCCAAGCTCGACCTCCAGGCGCTTGCCGGCCGGGACCACGATCCGGGCGACCTCGATCTCCAGCAGGTCGGACTTGAGGGGGTTGACGTGCTGGCGAACCCGCCGCACCGGCGTCGTTCCTTTCGCTCTTGGCCCGATCCCCTACTTGGGGACCTTCTCCCAGTCGGACAGGAACTTCTGAAGGCCGATGTCGGTCAGCGGATGTTTCACCAGCTGCTGCAGAACCGCATACGGGACGGTCGCGACGTGGGCGCCGCAAAGCGCCGCCTCGACGATGTGGTTCGGGCTGCGCACCGACGCCACCAGGACCTCGGTCTTCAAATCGTAGTTCTTGTAGATGGCGACAATCTGCCGCACCAGATCCATGCCGACGCTGGCGATGTCGTCGAGGCGTCCGACAAAGGGCGATATGTAACCGGCCCCGGCCTTGGCGGCCAGCAGCGCCTGCACCGGCGAGAAGCACAGCGTGACGTTGGTCTTGATCCCTTCGTCCTTGCAACGCCGCACGGCCTTGAGCCCTTCGGTGGTCAGCGGCAACTTCACGACGATGTTGGGCGCCAGCTTCACGAACTCGCGCGCTTCGCGCATCATCTCGCCCTGTTCCAGCGAGACCACCTCCGCGCTGACGGGACCCTTGACGACCTCGCAGATCTCCAGCAGGACGTCTTTGAACTTGCGCCCGGATTTGGCCACCAGCGACGGATTGGTGGTCACGCCCTCAATGATCCCCTGCTCCATGCAGTCGCGGATCTCTTTGATGTCCCCGCTGTCTATGAAAAACTTCATCCCCGCTCCCGTTCTCTGCCTTCGATGTCCAGCGCTTCGAAGTTTAGCTCCGCGTCGTCGATGACGCCCGTTCCGCTGGGTCCGTCCTCCTCGAAAAATAGCAGCTCATCCTCCCCGGAATCGCCCGGGGAAACGCCGGCGCCGGCGCTGTCCTTGCGCAGCGAGCCCAGCTGCTGAGCGAGCCCTGCCAACCTGCGTGCCAGCCCTTCCAGGCGGCGCCGCGAATCGCCGACCGCGCGCAGCATTTCGGTCAGGCGTTCGGTTGCGGCGCTCATCGCTCCCTCCAGAGGTTCGAAGCTACCACAATAGCCAGCCGCTATCAGGCAGCAGCCGCGCCGCCGGTCTTGCGGTCGATTCGGTTGACCAACAACTGCTGAAGAATCCCGATGAGATAGCTGGTGAGCATGTACAGCGCCAACCCCGATGGCAGCACCAGCGAGAAGGCCGTGAACATGAGCGGCATCATGATGGTCATCATCTTCTGCTGCTGGGCGTCGGGCGAGGCCGGCGACATGCGCATCTGGATGTACATGACCGCGCCCATCAGAAGCGGCGTGACGTAATACGGATCCTTGGCGGTCAGATCGTGAATGTGTCCGGCGAATGGGGATCGGTAGAGCTCCACCGCATAGTTCAGCGTCGAGTAGAGCGCGATCCAGATCGGCATCTGGATCAAGCTCGGCAGGCAGCCACCGAACGGCGACACGCCGTGTGACTTGTAGAGGTTCATGGTCTCGACCGACTGCCGCTGCCGATCGTTTTCGTACTTCTTGCGGATGGCGGCCATCTTGGGCCCCAGCTTCTGCATCTTCTTCCCGGACAGCAGCGCCTTCTGGGTGGGATAAAAGGTCACCAGCTTGATGAAGATGGTCAGCAAGATGATCGCCACGCCCCAGTTGCGCGTGTAGGAATAGAAGAACTTCAGCAGCGACAGAATCGGCCGCGACAGAATCGCCAGCGTGACGTCGACCGCGCTGCCCAGCTGCGCGTCCTGCCCGCCCGGCTGCACCTTCTCCAGCTCGGTGATGACCTTGGGGCCGACGAAGACGATGAAGGGGTAGGTGGTCGTGGCCTGCGGCGCCACGCTGCGCCCGTCGAACAGCAGCACCGCCTCCCCGATGTCGGTCTCCGGCGAGCGCAAGGTGCACTTGCGGGGGCGTGGCGGTGTCTCTGGAAACGGGACCGCGGAGGTGATGAAGAACTTCTCGTCGGCGGCGATCCATTTGATGTTGCCGTCGGCCTCGACCGGCTTGCTCAGCTTGTCGATGGCCTCGCGGTGGGTCTTGTCCTCGACCTGGCACAGCACCGACGCCAGGGTCGCGCTGGGCCCCGAGAGGAATCCGCCACCTTTGTTGGCGGGGTCCTGCCAGCCAAATACGTGCATCGCCAGGTGATGATCCTGCGGTTTGGCTGATTTGTTCTGGACCGTAACGTCGAGGTGCAGGCGGTAGTTGGCCGGTTCCACCTGGTACCGCTTCTCGATGCGAACGGCATCGGTCTCGGAGACAAACAGGACCGTGTCGGCGGCCGGGCGGCTGACCGTCCACGACGCATCGGCCGTCGTCGCGAACGCCGAGCTCGGGAAGGTGGTCCGCAGGGGGGCATGTTCTGGCTTGGTGGTCCGGATTAGCTGCAGACCGCTGTTTGGATCGTTTTTGGCGAGCAGGTACTTCGGTTCTCTGAGCTGCGCCTGGCGAAGGGTTCCGCCGTAGCTGGACAGGACAAATCGAACCGCCGGGGTCAGCAGCTCCACGGTCTGCTCGGCCTCCACCGGCGCCGCGGCGGCCCCAGCCTGTGCGGCAGGTGTACTGCCAGGCGAGCCCGGAGTTGGCGCCGAGGACGGCACGGACGGAAGCGACGACGGAGCCGGCGCCGTGGGGCTGGTGGCCGCGGGCGCGGGCGGCGGCGCATGCGGTGTCGGAAACAGCTGTTGCCACAGCACCAATATCCCGACGCAGAGGATGACTGCGATGATGACCCGCTTTTCCATAGTGTGTCCTCGAGGCCTTTATCCGCGGCGAGGCACGGGGTCTATACCACCGCGAGAGAACGGATGACAGCGGCCGAGCCGGCAGGTCGCCAGCCACAAGCCGCGCACGACACCGTGCTGATGCAGCGCCTCCTCGGCGTAGGCGGAGCAGCTTGGCTCAAAACGGCAGGACGGACCTATGAGGGGCGAGATCGCCGCTCGATAGATACGAATGAGAAAAATCAGAACCCGTGTCATCGTCCGCGCAGCCGCTTCACAAGGCTAGCAAGTTCCAGGGCCGTCGGCCCCAGGCCGGCGTTCGCGGCCGACGGCCGGGCCACGATGACCAGGTCCAGCCCGGGCGGAACCTCGGCCAGCACACTCTGCCGGCAGCTCTCGCGAACCCAGCGCTTGACCCGATTGCGGACCACGGCGTTGCCCACCTTGCGGCTGACGGTGACGCCGACGCGCGACTCGGCGGTCTCGGCGGTCGCGCTGCTGGGGCGGACGAACAGCAAATAGTGCGCCCCGCCCAGGCGCCGGCCCTGGCTCTGGACCGCGACATAGTCAGCGCGCCGGCG
>DASRQT010000379.1:0-3533 GCA_035696485.1 Polyangia bacterium
TTCTCCGGTGAGATCGACAGCTCGCGGCGCACGCGCGGAGCGAACTCCTCCAGCACCTGCCCGTCGGGGGCCTCGATCCGTTCGACGATCTGGGGCAGCCACAGCTTGCCGTTGTTGGCGATCGCGGCATACAGCGTCGCCATCTGCAGCAGTGTCACGCGCGTCGACCCCTGCCCGATGATGGCGTTCAGCGCGTGCCCGACCTGGAAGCCTTCACCGCGGTTATCGCCGCTCTTCTGTTCGCGGTACCACGCCTCGGTCGGGATGAAGCCCTCCTCCTCGCCGTTGAGGCCGAGCCCGGTCGGCGCGCCGAGGCCCATGTCGGCGGCGTACTTGGCCAGGCGGTCCATCATGCCGGGGCGCGCGCCCAGTTCGTAAAAGTAGACGTTGCAGCTTTGCACGATGGCCTCGTACAGGTTCACGATCCCGTGCGTCTTGGTGCACTTGAAGCGCCTGCGCCCGAGCTCGAACGAGCCGTGGCACTTGGTCTTCTCGTCGGGCGTGATCAGGCGATCCTCCAGCGCCGACAACGCCGAGATGGCCTTGAACGTCGACCCCGGGAAGTAGGTCTCGTTCAACGTCTTGTCGCGCAGCGGGTGATAGCGGTCGGCCAGGATCCGCTGCTCGGCCTCCTGCGACAGGCGCCCGGACATCTCGTTGGGATCGAACCCGGGCTTGGACACCATGGCCAGGATCCGCCCGGTGGTCACGTCCAGCACCACGACCGCCGCGGCCCGCTGTCCGCGCAACGCGCGCTCGGCGATGCGCTGCACGTCGAGATCCAGCGTCAGGAACACGTGGTTGCCCGGCACCGCCGGCTGCTTGACCGGGCCTTCGATGAGCTCCCGGATGTTGGTCTTCGGCAGCCCGCGCCGATCGACGACCACCTTCTCGAACCCGGCGCGCCCGCGCAGGTAACCCTCGAACTGGCGCTCGACGCCGGTGCGGCCGATCAGATCACCGGCGCGATAACCTTCCTCCTTCTTCGAACGCAGCTCCTCGGCCGAGATCTCGTTCATGAAGCCCAGCACGTGTGGGGACAGGTTGCCGTGCGGGTAGTCGCGGCGCGGGACCGAAACGATCTTCACCCCGGGAACGTCGGCGCCGGTCTCGATGGTGGCCATAGCTTCGCGCGGGATGTCCTCCGCCAGCAGCACCGGACGTTCCTTCTGCGGTTTGTCCGGCTGGCGCGGGTCGACGCGATCGCCCTTGATGCGCTCCCAGGCGTCGACGGCCTGATCGGCGTTCATGTTGAGGACCGTGCGCAGCCGCGCGAAGCCCTCGGTGGTCAGCAATCGCGGTGTGACGTAGAGGTTGTACGAGGGGCGCACCGTCGCCAGCACGCGGTTCTTGCGATCGCGGATCTGACCGCGCACGGCGGCCAGGACGTCGGTGCGCACGATGTTGTCGGAGGTCAGGCGATAGAAGGAGTCGCCCTCCAGCACCTGGAGGTAGAAGAGCCGGCCGCCGATGGCCAGGAACACGGCGACCACGCAGAAACCAAAATATTTGGCGCGGCGCCTGATCTCCGGCAGCTCCGCGTCCTGCCCGGCTACCTCGATCATGCTACCGGAGGTGCAGTCCGTCGCCGAGGGTGTGGGGGCCGCGAGCCAGACCGACGCGCGAGCGGGTGGTGTCGATGCGCCCGTCGAGGCGGCGCAGGAGGCCCAGGACGATGGGGCCGCAAGCCCCCGTCAGCAACGCCTCCAGCGGCGCCTGACGAAGGCCGCCGTAGCCGCCCTCGGGCGCCACCTGCGCGCGCACCAGAACGATCAGCAGCGCGGACAGCAGGCTGGCCACGAAGGCCGTCGCCGCCGACAGCACAATCCCCGCCACCGCCACCCGCACCGACAGGACGCGCGCGAACAGCACCATCAGCACGAACACGAAGGCGTGCACCCCCTGCGGCGCTCCCGATACCAGGTCCAGCAGGTACCCCGTCACGAATGAAACCACCGCCGACGACGACACCGACCACTTGGGCGACAGGCCCACGTGCAGGACCACCAGCAGGCCCAGGCTGGGCGCCGCCATCCGCACCGGGGCCAGCTCCAGAACCGTGGACTGCAGGATCAGCAACAGGTAGGCGACGATCAATGTGAAGAGCGATCGCATCAGCGATACACCGACAGGCCGCGCCCGGGCGCGGACGGAGATGTCCGTCGCGTCCCGGCTTCGGGATCGGGCGCCGGCGGCGCCGCCACGACCACCAGCACCTCCGACAGCCGCGAAAAATCGACGTCGGGCGTGACCTCGACCTCCTGGTAGAGACCCACGGTGCCGGTCGCGACCTTGCTGATTTTACCCACCGCCAGATCGCGCGGGAAGGCGCCGCCGAGACCGCTGGTGACGACCTTGTCCCCCTCCTTGGCCTGTTCGCCGCGGACCAGATACTCGATGTTGCAGCGGTAGCCGTTCTCGCCCGATTTGCCGCGCAGAATGCCGCGCCCGCCGGTGCGCGGGATGACCACGTCGATCGCGGACCGCGGGTCGACCAGCAACATGATGTCCGACGTGGTGCCGGCGACGCGGTTGATGCGCCCGACCACGCCCTCGGGCGTGAGCACCGGCATCCCGCGGCGCACGGTGGCGTCACCGCGATCGATGTCGACGCGGGCCACACGGAAGTACGGCGAGGCGTCGATGCTGATCACGCGCGCCGCCAGCGTCTCGGCCGGGGTGAGATCCTTGAGGCCCAGCAGGCGCTGATAGCGGCTGCTCTCCTCGGCGCGGCGGCGCGTCTCCAGCAGCTCGGTGCGCAGGCGGGAGTTTTCGCGCTGTAGGGTCTCGTTCTCGGCGCGAACGTGGATGAGCTCAACGTACCGTCCGGCGACGCCGGCGATGGCGCGCGCGACCGACGACATGGCCGACTGCGCCGGCGAGACGATCCGCAGGATGCCGCGATCCAGGGTCGACATCTCGCCGGGAGCCTTGGCGCTCATCCGCAGCACGATGATCGCCAGCAGCAAGGTGCTGGCCACGACCATCCCCTCTCGAACCCGCTTACCGCCGCCGCTCATCGCGTTGCCAAGACGTCCGCGTCCGAGTTACTGCAGGGCCACTTCTCGCAGGAGGTTGAGCTCGTCCAGCGCCTTGCCGGTCCCCAGCACCACGGCACACTCGGGCGAGTCGGCCACCATGACCGGCAGGCCGGTCTCCTCGCGCAACAGCACGTCCAGGTTGCGCAGCATCGATCCGCCGCCGGTCATGACGATACCGCGGTCGACGATGTCCGCCGCCAGCTCCGGTGGCGTGCGCTCCAGCACCGAACGGACAGCGTCGACGATCTGATTGACCGGCTCGGACAGCGCCTCGCGAACCTCATCGCTGTTCATGACCTGGGTCTTGGGGACGCCGGCGACCAGGTCGCGCCCCTTGATCTCCATGGTCATGACCTCGTCCACGGCGTACGCGTTGCCGATGGTTTTCTTGATCACCTCGGCCGTGCGCTCGCCGACCAGGAGGTTGTACTTGCGTTTGATGTACGCGACGATCGCCTCGTCCATCTTGTCGCCGGCGACGCGGATCGACTT
>DASRQT010000380.1:0-26691 GCA_035696485.1 Polyangia bacterium
AGGTTCCTTCCGAGGACGTCGCCGACGAGTTGGTCATGTTCATCTCGTCGTAGATGCTTTGTTTCAACACGACCACGCCCTGGCCAAGGTTGCGAAAGTGTGTGCCGATGTTGGCGTCGCTGACGCTGCCGGAGATGACCACCACCCCTGGAAACGTCGCCGGCCCCTGAAACACATCGGGGAACACACTGACGCGATCGGCGCCGAAGATAGTTTGAATCTGCGCCAGGACGTTTCCGTCGCCGGTGCTCAGACTGGCGGGATTACGGACCACAAGAACGGCGTTGGCGATATCCACCGACCCGGTGGCGCAGTTCGCAGGCCACAACGGACGGCCGACCCGCCGCTGGTCGATAGTGTCGCAGAAACTCGCATCGACATGGGCAATCAGGGGGCTGCCCGCCAGGGGCAAGTACACCGGGGCAACTCCGCCATGTGGCTTGGGCTGATCGCCGTTGGTGTCCAGCCCCGGAGTAGAGGTCGTGATATCTCCCTCGGCCAGGGGTGCGCATGGCGAGGAGGCGTCGAAGACGTTGTATCCCCCCGAGGTGATGGCGCCGACGCAGGTCGGTGTCCCGGTGAACGTGCGGGGTCCAAAAATCATCGATTCGCTGACGGTGACGCTTCCACCAGGATCGTTGCTGATCGCCGATCCCCTGGCGACCGAGGAGAAATTGAACGCGATCGTGCTGAACCCGATTCCCAGCACCGCACCGGCCTCATTGTGAATCACACCCGAGGCATCATCGATATTGCCCCCGACCGTGGAATTGTAGAGGAACATGCTGCTCCCGGCGGCGTTGTACAGCACGCCGTGGAAGGCGTGACTTCCCGAAATGGTGCTCTGAGTGATGATGATCTCGGCGCCGCTGCCGCTGCTGCGAATCAGGGAGCCGAACGGGCGAATCGGCGGTGGACTTTGAAAGCTGCAGCTCAGGACCTTGGTGCGACCGCTGTTATCGATCTCGCTACCGCTCGAATTGGAATTACCGTTTGCCCGGAAGGCTACGGCTGTTATCCGTGTGTCCGATCCGGCCTGAACTTTTACCGCGCTGTCGCGGAAATTTTGGAGGGCGAGATCGCTCAACTGAATGCCCGTTCCCGACAGCACAATCGCTCCCAGCACGCCCCCTTGTGTGTTCCCGTCAATCGTGGTTCTGGCGTAACCGGACCCGATAATCTGAATGTTCGAGCCAACTGTCGGCAGCGTGGAGGTCAACTTGTATGTGCCGAACGGAAGCAGAATCGTATTCACCGACGAAGAGCCGGTCAGTATGCAACCATTGTAGTTCCGACGGCTTGTTGCCGCCTTGATCGCTTCCCGCAGGGTGCAAACGATGTCCGGGGCATCACCATCAGCGGGCATGGGACTGGACACCGCGATGGTCGCAGCCTGGGCGAGAGCGCCGCTGGCCAGAAGAATCAGCACGCCAACCGCGGACGCGCATTTAACAATTACCAAACGGGATCCACGGCGGCGCTGTTCGGTTCGCATGCATGCACTCCTTCGCATAGAAAATCACTAACCAGTCTCCTCTAGCGCACGCGTTCAAACGCCGTCAACAGAAAACACCGGTATTACGTTTATTTTACAATGCAATTTAACATTGTTAAGACCGCCCAATGATGGACACTGCTGGAAAAGCTGTACGAGCGGTTCCCGGCGCGCATTGCAGCCGCCGCGCTGGATGTGACGAAAACCGTCCGCGCGGCAGCGGAGGCCGAGGCGAAAGCAGCCCAAGCGGAAGCGAAGACGCTGCTAACAGAATCGGTCCGGCTGGCGGCCGTGAAGGCGGCCAAGGACGCTAGTCTCGAGGCGTCATTGGCCGAGATGGGCGTTCCGGTAACCGCGCCGGCCCGTCCCCACTGTCCGGCACGCGGGCTACAAGATGCAAACCCCGGATATGCTTATCGTCAGCTGAGACCACAGCACCGCAGTTGACAGCGAACGGGAGACCGATCTAAGAGGGGATCGTTAGCAACAACGAACGCCGGAGGCTGATCATGAACATCGATCGCAGAGGGCTGTTCAGGGCCATCGTTGGTACGGGCGCGGCATTTGGTCTCGCGCTTGGTGGCTGCGGTGCCGACAACAACGATTCGAGTGATGCCGCGGCCGCTAGTGGCGGCACGAGCGGTAGTGGCGGCACGAGTGGCAGCGGCGGCGCGGGGTCCGGTGGCGCGAAAGGTGGCAGCGGCGGGTCAGGCGCGCAGGATGCCAAAGTTGCGACCGACACATTTCGGGGCTGGGCGACCGGAGTTCCCTGCAAGGCCTAGCAACGCGGAAGTCATATGCCGACCCTTCTCGGTGACAAGACTTCCGATTCGCTGGAACCTTCGCAGCCAAGCCGAATCACCAGGTGGGGGGGATCCCTCACCAAGCGCCCGCTTCCTGAGCACGACGAAACCATCGCTTTTCTCAGCGATGAAGACAGGCGTGGCTTGTGCGCCTTCTGGTTGTCTCGCTCGTCAGGCGAGCGCCGCGTCTCCGACTCGATGGCTGTCATTCGCGACGCCCTCGAAAAACTGGGCGAGCCCGCTGCCCTCGTCGACCTGGCCGAACGCGCCATCGACGACGAGCTCCGCCACGCTCAGCTCTGGCACCTCGGCGCCCAGCGGTTTTCACTGGATGGCCAGGGTACTCCCGACTACTGGCCCCCGTTCGTCCCGCACTACGACGCCCCCGACGAGGTGCGGTATCGGTTGTTTGTGATCGCCGAGTGTGTGTTCAACGAGACCACGGCCAGCACCTTCCTTCAGACCTGCCTGCGTCTCGCCCGGGGTCCCCTGGCGGTCGCCGTGCTTCGCGAGATCCTCTCGGACGAGATCGATCACGGTCGAATTGGCTGGGCGTTCCTGGCCAGACTGTCGCGCTCGCATCGGGCCGAGATCCAGCCGTGGCTGCTTCCTATGCTGGGCGCCCACTGGAACGAATGGACCCGCGCGCTGCATGACGTGCCGGGCAGCTATGCGGCGCACGGGATCCCTTCGAAGGCGGATACCAGCGAAGCGATCGTCGCTTCCCTTCGAGAGGTCATCGTCCCCGGCCTGAAGGATCAGGGCTTTGCCACGGAGGCCATCGACGCGTGGTTGGACGAGCGATGAGAAACGTCTTCTCCATTTGTTTCCTGGTTTCTCTGCTTGCGGCCTGCAGCCGCGCGGTCGATCGCAGCCGTGGTGGCGCACCGCACCGACGAGATTGATCGATTTCGCCTGGACCGGGATACTGGGAGGGAGACACCACGCAAACGTGGACCTGGCCTGGGCTCGGCGCCCTGGCTGCCTCTCGTCAGAAGATGTGATGCGAAACGCCTTCTATCGGACCAGTCTGTGCGTTCTTGTGGCAGTGGCCGGCGCCTGCTCGAATTCGGATTCCGGCTCGGGCGGGGGTTCTGGCGGCGCCACCGGCTCTGGCGGCACCACGGCCGGCGGCTCCGGCGGCACGACCGCCGGCGGCTCGGGGGGCATCACCGCCAGCGGTTCCGGCGGTACCACGGGCAGCGGTGGCATGACGGCTGGCACCGGCGGCACGACGACGGTCGACGGAGGCGGCACTGGCGGCGCGACGGTCACGATGGACGGCGGCGGGGTCGACGGGGCGGCGCACACGCCGGTCCCCAGCGCCGGCTGCGGCAAGCCCAACCCGAACATGAAGATGCGCACCATCATGACCGGCGGCATGACCGGCACCTACTATGTCAATGTGCCTGGCAATTACGACGTCAACAAACCGATGCCGCTCGGATTCGGTTTCCACGGCTTCGGCAACGGCGCCTGCCTGGTAGGCGCGCCGAATGGGGGCGAGTGCGTGGGCTTTGACAAACTCCCCGCGATCACCGTTTACCTGAAATCGCTGTCGCAGGGCTGGGAGGGTCAGCCGCAACCGCTCGCGGAGAATTTGCAATTTTATCACGACGTCCTCAACGTCTTGAAGACTCAGTACTGCGTCGACGAGGCGCGCATCTTCATCGCCGGCGTCAGCTCGGGCGCCCAGTTCATCGAGCACATTGCCTGCCTGGACGGCGATACGCTGTGGCAGGTGACCGTGGTGTCGGGGGTCGTCGACCAGGGCGTCACCATGAACTGCAAGGGGACGCCGCCCGTGCTCCTCACGCAGGGCGCGAACGAGCCGTACTCCGGAGACTCGGTCGATGTGAAGACGCCGATCATGTTCGCCACGCGCAACGGCTGCTCGACGACGCCGCCGGCGGCGTACATGCAAAACAAGGCCGACATGTTGGCCGCGTTCATGATGGGCAAGGTCGACGTCCGCTGCATGGATTGGGACGGCTGCACGAAGAACCCCGTGCGTTATTGCATCTCGTCGCAGGCGACGTACATGCCGACCACGACACACGGCTGGCCGAAGGCGGGCGGCCAGTGGATCGCCGACTTCCAGAACATGCTGCCGAAGTAGCGCCCCTCCCGACGACCCACTACTGCGTAGGGCAGGGGATCTCTTGCTCGCCGAAGGCCAGGTCGTCGATCCAGTAGTCCGCGGTCGCGAGCAGGACGACCTCTGCCCAGGAACCGGAGTCCTGGATCGCCATCTTGTCCTTGCCGACTGCGCGAACTTCGTGACCCGCGCGCTTTAGGCCGCGCGCGAGGGCGCTGCCCACGTTTCCATCACCGATGATTCCGATCCTTTTCGCTTCCACGTCGTGTCCTTTCGATACGGGGTTGGTCATTGTCCGGGGGCCTACTTGCCCAGGCCAAGCTGCTTCATGAAATCTTGGCTGTCCCAGAAGAGCCACTCGTGGTCCATCGTGCCGCCCTTCCAGTGGCCGATCGTCACCATGCCGAGGCGAAACGACTTGCCAGTTGGCGGGATGCTCTTGCCACCGCCGATCGGCATCGGTTTGGTGAACGTCCCCGTCATGAAGCCCGTGACCGCGGTCCCGCCACGTCTCACTCACGCCCGAGGGCGCCGAGCTCCATGAGCGGCTGGCGCCATTATTCGGCATTGCTCGCGCGGAGGCTCATACCCTTCGAATTCCACCTGTTCGGATCGCCCGCCTATCTGTCGCTTCGTGGAACGCCGCGATCACCCGCCGACTTCGCCAAGCACGACTGGGTCGAATTTCGCGGCGAGAAGCTGCCCAGGGAGGTCGCACTTCCGGCCAAAGGTCCCCTCACCGTCGCCGCGTGGCCCGCGGATGCTTGAGCGAGAAGGACCACCAGGGCCGCGATCGCTGAAGGCGAAAAAGCGCGCAACGGGCGCTGATTTTATCGCCGTTCGCGCGATAGCGCGCGGCCGCCGCCAGCCTCGTCCGTGCAATCGTACCATTCGGCCCGACCGGCTTGCCAACCTACAGCCGGGCTTACTGCCGGGCCACGGCAATCAGGAAGGCTCCCTGGCGGCCGGTGGAGGCGACGCCGTGATCCTTGGTCCAGACGGTGCTGCCGCCCCCGTCCGACATCGATGGGATCAAGTTGGTGATCATGCGGCCGGCGCCGTTATAGGCATTGAAGGCACCGATGGAACTGGTCGCCCAGCTGCTTGCCGCGATGTTGCGGGTGGTCCACCGCGTGCCGCTGTCCACCCAAATAAGGTCGCTGTTGAAAACCGCGCTCTTCAGGCAGTACCCCCACGTCGCCGGGCATTGCCGGATGGCAATCACCTTCACCGAGATGAATGCCGGATCGGACACAAGATGGTCCTTGGACTCCGCATACCACCCGCCGTCCCACGGCAAAGAGTAGACCAGGAAATTACCATCGCCGTAGGGGACGGTGTGAGCACCACCGCCCAGCAACACATCGCCGGACACGTACTGGTTACTCTCGTTCATGTGGTAAAGGCGCGTGGGATGGCCGACGCGGTCTTTCGCGTAAGGGCTGTGGTCGACCCACATCTGGCTTTTCATCTCACTCTCCGTCAGGTAAGTGCCGTTCGCTCGCATCAGCTTCATGCCGATGGCATAGGCGCGCACCCGAAACCCGTTGGGGTTCTGGTACTGAGATTCCCTGGCCTCCGCGTACCACGTCTTGAAATCGTCGCCGGACTCGCTCTCAGTCAACAGCGCGCCGGGATTGAGCGAGGGGTTCTCGTCCCAAGGGCCGGCCACCTGGGCGCCGCCACCGACCAGTACATAGCCGGTGTCGACCTGACACTGGGCGGAAACCGGACTTAGCGGCGTGGTCGAGTTGACCCAGCCGCATTTAAAGACCGACATCACCACGTTGCCGGACCAGTCCGTGGACGTATAGATCTGCGAATACGAAAGAGCGCTGGTTGATTTTTCCAGCTCGGGCATCTCGCCACCGCATCCGACAACAAATGCAGCGGACAGAAACGAGGCCGCGTATCCAAACACCGCTGATGAAGTCATATTGAATCTCCTTGGCGGCACCCTAACAAACCGCGGCGTGTGCCGCGGTCGTTTCACTTAACACTTCCCGATCGTCCCCCCCGATGAGGATCGTCGCTCCACGACATGTCCCTCAAGGCGACCCAATGCCGTTCGCGAGGTTGCGGAGGCCTGGGAACGAACGCCACAGTTACCGGGGGCGCTAGGAGATCTGCTGCTGAGACGCCCTCCCAGGCTGACGAATGGCTCGGACACGCGCGAGCCACCCCCCGCCAGCCCGGTCGCAAGACCGAGCGCTTCCGCGGTCCGAACCCCGTCGCGGACGTGAAGAAGCGCCGGGTCCCGAAGTCCGTGCCGGATTTTCTCCGCGCCGAGGAGGTGCCTCCGGTCCTGGCCGCTCTGTCCGATCGGTGGCGGTCGCTCTTCGCGACCGCGCTCTACACGGGCCTCCGGAAGGGTGAGCTCATCGGTCTTCGCAAGGCCAACGTCGATCTCGCAAACCGGCTCCTCACCGTCACCCATTCCTACCGCCGGGACACGACCAAAGGCGGCCACGCCGACGTCATCCCGATCGCGACCGAGCTCGTGCCTTACCTCGAAGACGCCATCGCCCGCTCGCCTACCGATTTGGTCTTCCCCGCTCCCGACGGATCGATGACCTCCGACGGCGTTCAGCTCGAGCTCGTCCTGCGCCGGGCCCTCCACCGCGCAGGCATCGTCGAGAGGTGGCTGCACAAGTGCCGGCGCAAGGGCTGTCGCTACATCGAGGTGGCGCACGACGACCAGCTGCGCCGCTGCCCACGCTGCCAAATGAAGCTCTGGCCGTCGGGACAAGTTCGGCCGATCCGCTTCCACCACCTCCGCCACACGACGGCGTCTCTCCTGCTCATGCGCGGCGCCGACGTGGCCGCCGTGCAGAGGATCCTCCGGCACTCCGACCCGCGCCTCACGACTGAAACATACGGGCACCTGGTTCCCGACTACCTGCGTGTGCAGATCGATCGGCTTTCTTTTGGCCCCTCGCCTGGCGGTTTTGAACCGGTCGTTAGCAGCGAATCGCACGCCGTCGCTACGATTCCGCCTCGGTTTGCTCCTATCTTGCTCCCGGAGACCGAAAACCCGGGAAAAGCACCCTCCCCGCGCGATCAAGAAACTGAATCGTCGCGGGGACTTGAGTCTAGTCGGGGCGAGAGGATTCGAACCTCCGGCATCCTGCTCCCAAAGCAGGCGCGCTACCAGGCTGCGCTACGCCCCGTTGCTGGCGTTATCGTACAACGGCACGCCGGCGGCAACAGGGATCAGGCGCGGGCGGTCTTGCCGGCCGAGGATTGCGAGAAATCGTCGTCGAAACGGTCGTCCAGCCGGGCTTCCAAACCGCTTTGCAACCCGTCGTCCAGCTCGTCCTCGAAGCGCTCCAGCAGGTCGAGCTGCCCGATGTCCCCGGATCCTTCGCGGCGCGGTTTCGCTTCCACCGACATGATGCGGTAGTTGCCGATCAGCGCGGTGACGATGTTGCGGGCGCGTTCGAGGATCTGATCGTTGCTGACCGGCACACCGTCGCGCGACTGCAGGACGCGGATACCGGCGGCGATATCGTCGACCAACAACCGGACGGTCGCCAGGTCCGACGTGGGAGCGCGAAAACGTGAACGACCTCTCCTCACGATGGGGGCGATGATAAAGAAAACATGATCTCAGGGGAAGAAGAGATCGATCGACCGCTGTCGAATTGTCTACGTGATCAACCTACCGGCGCGTAGGGCGGCGCCGAGCGCGCGGAACGCGGCGGCACGATGCGAAAGCTGGTTCTTTACCTCGATCTCCAGCTCCGCCATCGTTTGTCCGAGAGCAGGGACCAGGAACAGTGGATCGTAACCAAAACCCCCGCGGCCGCGCGGCGCGCCGAGGATCTGTCCCTCACACACGCCCTGCTTGACGATCTCGATGCCGCGCGCGCGATCTACGAAGCTGGCGGCGCAGCGAAAGCGCGCGCCTCGTTTGTCCACAGGCGTCTCGCGCAACGCCTCCAGCAGTTTGGCGTTGTTGCGGGCGTCGTCGCTGGGCAACCCGGCATACCTTGCCGAGTACACGCCTGGCGCGCCACCCAGGGCGTCCACCTCCAACCCCGAGTCGTCGGCGATCGCCGGCAATCCGGTTGCGTCAGCAGCCTGACGGGCCTTGCCGAGCGAGTTGGCCTCGAAGGTGTCGCCGTCTTCGCGCAACTCGGTCTCGGACGCCACCTCGTCGATGGTGACCAACTCGAGGTCGGTCTGATCGAGCAAGCGGACGATCTCGACCAGCTTCCCGCGGTTGCGCGTGGCCAAAACAATTTTCACGGCGATCTCGCTCTGCAGAGCGGCGCTGTCAGGGCTTCGCCCGCGACAGCGCATCCCTTTGCAGGGCGAACAACGTTGTCATGCCGCCAGACGCCAGCGTGACCAGGCGCGCGTAGTCGTCGGCGCTGAAGGACTCTCGTTCCGCCGTCCCCTGGATCTCCACGAAACGGCCGGTGTCGGTCATGACGAAGTTGCAGTCGACGTCGGCGGCGGAATCCTCGACGTACGGCAGGTCCAGGCGCGCTTCGCCTTCGATGATGCCGGCCGAGATGGCGGCCACCGACAGCCGGATCGGGTCCTTGGTGATCTTTCCTGCGGCCCGCAGCCGCCGCACGGCGAGGGCCAGCGCCACCCAGCCGCCGGTCACGGCGGCTGTGCGCGTGCCGCCGTCGGCCTGGATGACGTCGCAATCGACCGTGATCTGACGCGGACCCAGCGCGCGCGTGTCGATCGCGGCGCGCAACGCGCGGCCGATCAGGCGCTGGATCTCCTGCCCGCGTCCGCCCGCGTTGCGACCGGAGCGGGTGTGCGTCGACCGCGGCAACATCGCGTACTCGGCGGTCACCCAGCCTTTCCCCTGCCCTTCCAGAAATCCGGGAACCTTCTCCTCCACGCTGGCGGTGCAGATGACGCGGGTCTCGCCAAACTCGATCAGCACCGACCCCTCGGCGTACCGGTTGAAGTCAGGCGTGATCTGGATGGGGCGTAGCTGGTCCGGGGCGCGGCCGTCGGGTCTCATGGCGGTGGGGACTCTACATTGTGCGAGCCGGCCTACGGAAGCCCACAGTACACACCCGGCAGCGGAATTAGGTCCGCGCCCCCCCGCGAAACTGCTGTAAAATAGGGTTCCTTCAGACGGGGTGCGCGCGCGACCACCTCGATCGGCGCCGCATTCCGGAGAGCCAAGTGAACCGACCTGTCCCCATCGATACGCGCGCAGGCACAACCGTGGGCAAGTACAAGCTCCACGAGGTTGTGGGCCGTGGCGGCATGGGCGTCGTCTACCGCGGCGAGCACGTCTACATCGGCAAGGAGGTCGCCGTGAAGATCCTCCACGACGGCTACGGCGGCCGCGAGGAGTCAATCAAGCGATTCCTGCGCGAGGCGCGCGCCGCCAGCCAGATCAACCACCCCAACATCGTCAACGTCACCGACTTCGGTAAGTCCAGCGACGGAACCGTGTTCTTCGTGATGGAGTTCCTCGACGGCGAGCCGCTGGACGCGCTGCTCACGCGCGAACGCCGCCTGGACCTGCTGCGTTCGATCACGATCATGAACCAGCTGGCCGGCGCGGTCGGGGCGGCGCACGCCAAGGGTATCGTCCACCGCGATCTCAAACCCGAAAACGTCATGTTGACCGCGCGCGAGGGGCGGCGCGAGCTGGTCCGGCGCATCAATGAGGACGGCGGCTCGCGCATGGTGACCGAGCGCGAGAAGACCTTCGACTTCGTGAAGATCCTGGACTTCGGCGTGGCCAAGGTGCGCGACCCCGACGTGGCCGAGGGGCGTGTGACGCAGCAGGGGGTCGTGTTCGGCACGCCCGAATACATGGCGCCCGAGACGGCACGCATCGGGATCAGCGATCCGCGAACCGACATCTACGCGCTGGGCGTCATGTTTTACGAGATGCTGACCGGCACCGTCCCCTTCACCGGCGAGACGCCCGTCGACGTCATGATGAAGGTCGTCGCCGAATCGGTGCTGCCGCCGCGCCAGCGCGCGCCGGGCCTGGAGATCACGGAAGAGGCGGAGCGGCTGATCATGAAGGCGCTGTCGAAGAACCCCGCCCACCGGCATCAAACCATGGAAGAGCTCTACGACGCGCTTCAACAGTGTTACGGGTCGGTCCGTTACCGCCGTTCGCTGGAGGCGCCGGTGATGCGCGCCGGCGGCGCGGGAACCCCGAGGCCGCTGCAGAAGGTCAAGCGCGCCGCCTCGGGAACCATCGTGACCGGACAGATCGAAACCCCGGCGCCCGTCCCGTCGGTCAGCGTCACGCAGCCGATCCTGCTGACCCGGCGCAAGGACCGCAAACGCACCTTGCCCATGGACATCGGCATCAACGAAGATTCGCCGACGCCCATGCCCACGCCCACCAAGGGACAGGCGACCGCCGAGATCGACGCCAACGACGGCGACCGCTGGCTAGACGACGATCTCACCGACGACAAAGCCGACGGCTCGAACAGCTAAATTCGCGCGACCACGCTAGCGCGGCATGCACTGTTTGTAAGGGATGCCCCCCGGGGGCGCCGGGATCTCGTTGCACTGTTGTTCGTCGGGGCAGTCGGGATCGGCCCGGCACGCCACCACCAGCGCCATCCAACCGCCCGCGGCGACGACCGCCGCGATGCCGCCGACCACGGCGACGAAACCGGCGTTGGTCAGCCCGCGCTGTTCGAACCGCTCGCCCGCGACCCAGGTTGCGCTGCCGCCGACGGCCAGGGTGGCCCCGATCGCGGCCAGCGTGCGCGGCCCCTTGTGCGAACCCGCGCAACTGGCAGCGAACGCCACCAGCGCGACCATGACGATTGCGCGCGAAACTGTACGGCGGGTGAGTTCAGCCATATTCTCCGACCTCCGAGGCTATGTTGAGTCGGCTGTCTTTTCCACAACGGGCTTGCGGTGCTGTCCGGGCGGTGGCGCTCGCGGTGGCGCTGGCGGCCGCCGCGCCGGCCGCCCTGGCGCGCGCCGACGACAATCTGCTGCGCGGCCCTCACCCGTTCCTGAAGGAAAACGAGCTGTCCGCCCACCTGCTGGTGGCCAGCGGGGTCGGCGATTCGTCGGCCGCGACCAAGCTGGGGCTGGACTACGGCTACCGGTTCGGTGGGCCCAACTGGCTCAACCTGCAGCTGAACATGCAGTTCGCCAGGTGCCCGCAGCCGTGCAGTACAGGCAAGGCGTTTGAGACCATCGCGGGCGGTAAGTGGAAGTTCGCGACCGGCATCCCCGTCGTCCCATATGGCAAGGCGGGCGCCGGGCTGATCTTCGTGTTCCCCGGGACCGCGCAGAGCGCCGTCGGCTTCGCGGCCCGCGTGGGCGGTGGCGCCAGTTACTTCCTGTATGACTGGCTGGGCCTGGGCGTCGAGGCCAACCTGTCACTGGGCCGGGTTTCTTACCAGGCTGGCGTAACGACCGACCCCGGCTACACCATCTTCGACCTGGGCGGCGGCGTCGAGCTGCAGTTCTAGATCGGGTCTACGCGCAGAGCTTTTCCAGCTCGGCGACCGACTTGGGCGTACCGGAGGTCAAAACGTCGTAGCCGGTCGCGGTGACGACGATGTCGTCTTCGATGCGCACGCCGATGCCGCGATAGTCAGGCGGTGCCTGGGCATCGTCGACCGGAACGTAAAGACCGGGCTCGATGGTCAGCACCATGCCGGGTTCCAGCGGCCGCGCGGTTCCTTCCGACGCGTAAAAGCCGACGTCGTGGACATCCATGCCCAGCCAGTGGCTGGTGCGGTGCATGTAGTAGGTCTTGAAGGCGCCGCTTTCGACCAGCTTGGGGACGTCGCCCGCCAGCCACCCCATCTCGACCATCTTGCGGGTCAGGTGGTCGACGACGGCCGCGTGAATCCCGTCCAGCGTCGCGCCCGGCTTCACCGCCTCGATGGCGGCAAGCTGCGTCTCGAGAACAGCTTCGTAGACACGCCGCTGCGCCGGTGAAAACCCGCCGCCCACCGGGAAGGTGCGGGTGACGTCCGCGGTGAACCCGTCGACTTCGCAGCCAGCGTCGATCAACAGAAGGTCACCGGCCCGCAGGGCGGCGTTGTTCTCCACGTAGTGCAGGATGGTGGCGTTGGCGCCGCCGCCGACGATGCTCGGGTAACCGGGACCGACTCCGCCACGACGGCGGAACGTGTAGTCGATCAGCGCCTCGATCTCGTACTCGAACACCCCCGGACGCGCGGCGCGCATGGCCGCGATGTGCGCCTCGGCGGTGATGTCGGCGGCGCTGCGCTGCACCGCCAATTCGGCCGGTGACTTGAAGAGGCGCATCTCGTGCACCGACAGACGCGCGTCGACGATTCGCACCGGGGCGCGCTGGCCGCGCCGCTCGGCGGCGCGCAGCCGGGACACAAGACGCATGATCCGTTCGTCCAGCTCCGGATCGCGCGCCAGCGGGTAGTGAATCTCCTCGGCGCCGGCCACCAGCTCGGGCAAGCGGTTGTCCAGCTCGTCGATGGGAAAGGCGGCGTCGGCGCCGAACAGCTTGACCGCGCCATCGACGCCGGCGCGGCGGCCGTTCCAGGTCTCTTCCGAGGGGTTGCGCGGCCGCACGAACATGACAAATGGCGTCTGCGGGTGTCCCGGCCGCAGCAGCAGCACCGTGCCGGGCTCCTCGAAACCGGTCAGATACAAGATGTCGCTGTCCTGGCGAAACTTGAAGTGCACGTCGCCGTTGCGCAGGTGTTCGGGCGGCGAGGCCAGGATCAGCGCCGCCTTGCCCCCCAGGATTTTCGCCAGGCGGCGGCGGCGATCGGCGGCAAGCTCGTGGCCCATATCCACAATTTTACCCTATCATCCGGGCGGCCTCGATGAAGACGCCCTCATGTTGAAAACAGCGGTCGTGAGCGCGCGCGGGGCGGCCCGTATCCGCGCCGGTCACCCGTGGGTTTTCCGTCAGGATGTGGTCTCCGGCCCCGACACCGACGCGGCTACCGGCGGCCCCTCACTGGTCAGTGTCCGCGACGGGCGCGGCAAACTGCTGGCGGTGGCTACCTGGGCGGCCACCGCCAAGTTGGCCCTGCGCGTCGTGACCAGGGGTGGCGACGGCCCGCCGTCCGACTCCGACGACCTGATGTCGCTGGTCACCCATCGCCTGGACGCCGCCCTCGCCCGCCGGCAAACCATGGCGCTGGATCGCGACGCCACCCGCGTCGCGCACGGAGAAAGCGACGGGCTGCCCGGCCTGTTCGTCGATCGCTACGCCGATGCAGCGGTGATCCAGACCACCTCGGTGGCCATGAACGCCGCGCGCGGCGCCCTGGCAAGACTCGTGGCCGAACGACTGCGGGCGCGCGTGGTCGTGGCGCGCGACGATTCCTCGATGCGCGACTTCGAGGGGCTACCGCGCTTCGCCGGGATCGTCGCCGGAGGCGGCGCGACCGAGGTGCTGTATCGGCTGGGGCCGAACACGCTCCACGCCGATCTGCTGACCGACGGCAAGACCGGCGGTTTTCTGGATCAGGCCGACAACCACGCCGCCGTGGCCGCGCTGGCGCCGCAGGGGGCCACGGCCCTGGATGCCTTCACCTACCACGGGGGTTTCGCGCTGGCCCTGGCCCGTCGCGGGGGCGCGGTCCTGGCCACCGACGAGGATGGTGACGCCGTGGCGCGCGCGACGGCGAACGCGACCCGCAACCGGCTGGCGAATCTGGAGGTGCGTCAGGCCAACGCGTTCGATCTGCTGCGCACGCTTGAATCCGAGCGGGCGAGTTTCGACGTGGTGGTCCTGGATCCGCCGGCGCTGGCCAAACGGGGCGGCAGCGGCGCCAGCTTGACCGCCGCCGACCGCGGATACAAGGAGCTCATCCTGCGCGGCGCCCGCCTGACGCGGCCAGGGGGGCTGCTGGTCGCCTGTTCGTGCTCGGGGCGCGTCACCCGCGCACACTGGGATGATCTCTGCGCCGACGCGGTCGCCGATTCCGGCCGAAGCGCGCAGATCATCGCCCGGCACGGCGCCAGCCAGGACCACCCCGAGCTGTGCGGGGTCCCCGAGACCGGCCACCTCAAGACCTGGATTCTGCGCGTGCTGTGAACGCCGGACGGCCCGATCCGACATTGCGCATCAGATGGGTTCGGCGCCGGAACGCGTTCCCGACCGGTGGGCCTGCTGCGGGACCAGCGCGCGCCGCAGTGTCGCGAGGCCCAGGAACAGTCCGAACCACGCCGGCAAGAACAATCCAATCAGCGACGCATTGTCCTGCCGAAACGCGGGGTGAAGCTTCAAGGCCGCGCCAGCCAGCGACAGCACCGCCGCGGCAACCGCGACGACAAACGCCTTCTTCGTGGCTCCCGGGCGGCCAGCCGCCACGCCCCAACCCAGCACGCACAGCGCGATGGCGAAGGGAGCGCACTGCAAGATGTTCTCGTTGCGCGCCGCCACGACGTGGTCGGTGAACGCCCAGACCAGCGACAGGAAACAGCCGATGAAGCCGACCGCAAATCCCCACAGCGCCACCATCGCGCCGAAGATAACCCGCAAAAACGCGCTGACGGCCCCCGCCAGGCCAAAACCCGCAAACGCCACGCCCAGCCCCAGCCCGGTCAAGAGCAAGGTGACGCCGCGTTCGGGGGGGTGGTCCAGCGGCGCGTCTCGCTGCGCGCGGAAGGTGACCTCCTGCGACTTGACCAGCGGGCGAGCGCCGGTCGGGTGCTGGAGGCTGACCGCGCGCAGCCCGCGCGCCAGCTCCTCGGGAATGAACATCTCACCCCAGCGGTCACCGGGGCGATCGGTCGTCGGTCCCAGGATGAGGTGCAGCGCCAGGTATTCCCACGGCAGGTCCGCCGTCAGGCGCAACGCCTGCGCGCGCAAGGTCATGCGCGCCGGCGCCGTGGAAGCCGCGTGCAGGCGGCCTCCCGTCGCCTTGTCGATGGCGTCGCGCACGCGCGTCGAACAGTTGTCGAGAAAGTAGTCGTATTTGTAGGCGCGGTTCTCCGGCAGCGCGTTTTCGGCCAGCCGCGCCGCCAGCGCCTCCTTTTCAGCCGCCGGGAGGTCCAGCTCCTGAACCTCGATCGAGCGGTTCTCCTTCTGATAGGCCGCGGTGGTGCGCTCGATGGTGGAGACCGACAGCCAGTACATCAGCCGGCCGCGCATGAACTCCGGGATCAACCTGGGCGAATCGAAGCGGAAGGTGCCGAAGTTGTAAACCTGCGAGGTCCCGGTCGCGCGATCGGCAATCCAGATGGCGTTGTGACCGAACTTGAAGAACGGGTGATCGCCGGGACCCATGGTCATCACATAGACGCGAAGGTCGTCGCCTGGTTCGGCCCGCGCGGCGCGCGGCACCGCGATGACCGCGATCGAAACCAACGTCGTGAAGACCGCGAGGGCGACCCCCTTCGCCAGCATCGCCATTACCCTATCACCGGACGCGACGTAAGACAGCGGCGAAGAACCCGTCGGTGTCGTGGACGTTGGGGGTGATGCGCAGGTTCAGGCCGTCACCGACACGCTCGGCCGGCTCGCGCCCCCAGATCTCCTTGCACGGAACACGGACAAAATCGTCGCGATCGGCCAAAAATCGATCAACCACGCGATCGTTTTCAGCCTCCAGCAGCGTACAGGTCGCGTAGATCAGCCGCCCGCCGATCGCGCACAGCGGCGCGTAGGTCACCAGCAGCCCCAGTTGTCGCGCCGGAAAACCGGCCTTGGCCAGCGTCTGCGGCGTCACGCGCCAGCGGGCCTCCGGGTTGCGCCGCAGGGTGCCGAGGCCCGAACAGGGCGCATCGACCAGGACGCGGTGAAACGTCCCCGGCGCGCTGTCGCCGATCGAACCTTGGGTGACCGCGCGCGCTTCGACGTTGGACAGACCCGCCCGCCGGGCGCGCCGGCGCAGCTCTTCCAGCTTGCGCCCGTCGACGTCCAGCGCGACGACGCGCCCCTTGCCGCCCATGATCGCGCCCAGCGCCAGCGTCTTTCCGCCCGCGCCGGCGCACGCGTCCAGCACGCGGCCTCCGGGCGGGGGCGCGACCAGCTCGGCGACCAGCTGGCTACCCTCGTCCATCACCTCGAACAGCCCGTCGCGGAAGGCGGTCAAACCGAACGCGTTCACGCGCGTCTCCAGCACCAGCCCGGCGGGTGCCAGCACGGTCGGCCGCGCGACGATGTTTTCCTCGGCCAGCCGCGCGATGCAGGCCTCGCGCGTAACCCGCGCGGTGTTCACGCGCACCGTCAGGGGAGCCCGCCGGTTCATCGCTTCGGCCGCCGCCAGGGCGGTTTCCGTACCCAGATCATTGGCCAGCTCGGCCAGCATCCAGGTCGGGTACGACAGCCGCACCGCCTCGCGATCCAGGCCGGTTCGCCGTCCCAGGCCCGCGTCGGGCTGGTGCGCGCGCGACAGATCAATCAGCGCCGGCCCGGTTCGCCCGAACGGCGCGCCGGCAGCGGCTTGCACGTCGGCTTCGGCGGCCGGAAGCGGCAGGCCCTCGCGCAGCTCGTGAATGACCAGCTTGAGCCGATCGCGCACCGGTGGCGCCAGCTCGGCGGCCGTGATGCCCCCGCGCGAGGGGCCGCCACCCGTGGCCATGGCCTCCTCCAGGATCGCGTCCAGCCGCCGGTCCCAGCGGATAAGTCCGTACACGGTCTCCGAGATGCGCCGCCGATCGCCGCTGGGCAGCTCGCGGTGGGCGCGAAAGGTGCGGGCCAGGATGTCGGTGGCGAACCCCCATTCCGCGCGCGCCTCGGCCGCGATCTCAAGCGTCAGCTCGCGCGCCACGCCGCCGAGACGCGGTGACCGGGTCGCGACGGCGTTCACGCCCGTTCTTTCGCGGGCGTCGCGCCGCTGGTATTCTGTAGATGCATGCTGGAACCGCCTCGCGCCGATACCCTGTCCCCACCCGCCGCCGTCGGCAAGCCCAATCCGTACCTGGTCGCCCTGGACCAGCTGGACCGCGCGGCCAAGATTTGCGGCCTGCCACCCACCGTGCGCGACATCCTGTCGCAACCCAAGAACGAGCTGATCATCAACTTTCCGGTCCGCATGGACGACGGCGAGTACAAGATGTTCAAGGGCTACCGGGTCCAGCACAGCAACATCCTGGGCCCCTACAAGGGCGGCATCCGCTATCACGAGCTGGTCTCGCTGGACGAGGTCAAGGCGCTGGCCTCGTGGATGACGTACAAGTGCGCCCTGCATGACATCCCGTTCGGCGGCGGCAAGGGCGGCATCAAGTTCATGCCGCGCAAGCACTCGGTCGGCGAGCTGGAACGGATCACGCGCCGGTTCACCCACTCGCTGGGCGCGAACATCGGACCCGAATACGACATCCCGGCGCCCGACGTCGGCACCAACAGCCAGACCATGGTCTGGATGATGGACACGTACATGAACGTCGTCGGGTTCACCGACAAGAACGCCAACCGACGCGTGGTGACCGGCAAGACGCTGTCCAGCGGCGGCTCCCACGGGCGCGAATCGGCCACCGGCCAGGGCATTGTCCACTGCATCGCCGAGTGGGCCCGTGACCACCGCTTTGATCTCAACGCCGCCAGCTTCACCGTACAAGGTTTCGGCAACGTCGGCTCGAACGCGGCCAAGATCTTGGCCCGCACCGGCGCGTCGATGACCGCGGCGGGCGACTGGAAGGGGTACATCGCCAACGACGACGGCATCAACCCGTACAAGCTGGCCGAATACGTCCAGCGCACCGGGTCGGTGGCCGGCTACTCGGGCAGCCACGCCGTCACGCGCGACGAGTTCTTCGCGCTAAAAGCCGACATCTTCATTCCGGCGGCGCTGGAGCTGGAGATCGGCGTCCCGGAGGCGCGCGCGCTGAACGTCAAGCTGATCGTCGAGGGCGCCAACGGCCCGACCGAGACCGCGGCCGAACCGATCCTCGCCGAGAAGGGCATCGACCTCATCCCCGACATCCTGGCCAACTCGGGCGGGGTGGTGGTCAGCTACTACGAGTGGCTGCAGAACAAGCGGTCCGAACGCTGGGATCTGGAGGAGGTCGAGGAGCGCCTGGCCAAACGGATGAAGCGCACGTACCTCCAGGTCAGCGAATATGCCCTGCTCAAGAAGTGCGACTGGCGCATGGCCGCGATGTGCATCGCCCTGGACCGCATCAGTCGCGCCTATCTGGAGCGCGGAATCTTTCCGTAAGAGCTGCGGCGACGAAAGGATTGACTGCAAACGGTGGTCTTGGTAGTATTAGTCTACAAAATTGATAGACTTAATAGACTGATTGCCCGGTGTCTTGACGGTGTCTTGAAATGACCGCCCTATCCAAAAAAGCCCGTTATGCGCTGCAAGCGATCTACGCCCTGGCGGCGGACGACGCCCGCGGGCCGGTTCTGATCGCCGACCTGGCGGAACGCGAACGGATCCCGCGCAAGTTCCTGGAGGCGATCCTGCTGGAGCTGCGAAACGCCGGAATCCTCCACAGCAAGAAGGGCAAGGGGGGCGGATATTCCCTGGCGCGATCGCCGCGCGAGATCACGCTCGGCCAGATCATCCGCGTGATCGACGGTCCGCTGGCCCCCGTCCCCTGCGTCAGCGAGCGCGCGTACGAGCGCTGCGAAGGCTGCGTCAGCGAGGAGACCTGCGGCACGCGCATGGTCATGAAAGAGGTGCGCGACGCGATCAGCAAGATTCTCGACGCGCGTAGCGTCGCCGACGTTCAGGAACAAGTGGCCAGGGCCGGTCGCCGGGCTGGCATGGCCGTCGCCTACAGCATTTGAGCAAGACGCAAGGGAGAGGAGCACTCGTCATGACCCTGAAATATCTCGTCCTGACTTCGTTCGCGCTGCTGACCCTCGCGACTACGGCGCCGGCGCAGGCCGAGCAGAGGCTGCTGAACGTCTCGTACGACCCGACCCGGGAGCTGTATCAAGAGGTCAACCAGGTCTTCGCCAAGGAATGGCAGAAGAAGACCGGCCAGGGGGTCAGCATCAACCAGTCGCACGGCGGCTCCGGCAAGCAGGCGCGGTCGGTCATAGACGGCCTGGAGGCCGACGTCGTGACGCTGGCGCTGTCGCTGGACATCGACGCCATCGCCGAGAAGTCGGACCGGATCCCCAGGGACTGGCAGAAGCGGCTGCCCAACAACAGCACCCCCTACACGTCGACCATCGTGTTCGTGGTGCGAAAAGGAAACCCGCGCGCCATCAAGGACTGGGACGATCTGGTGAAACCCGGGACGGTCGTGGTCACGGCCAACCCCAAGACCTCGGGCGGCGCCCGCTGGAACTACCTGGCGGCCTGGGGCTACGCGCTGGCCAAAAACAACCAGGACGCGGCCAGGGCCAAGGATTTCGTGGCCAAGCTCTACAAGAACGTTCCGGTGCTGGATTCGGGCGCGCGCGGTTCAACCATCACCTTCGCCCAGCGCGGGATCGGCCAGGTCCTCATCGCCTGGGAGAACGAGGCCGAGCTGCTGGTCAAGGAGATCGGCAAGGACAAGTTCGAGATCGTCGCGCCGCAGACCAGCATCCTGGCCGAACCACCCGTGAGCATCGTCGACAAGAACGTCGACAAGCACGGCACACGTGCGGTCGCCGAGGCGTACCTGCAGTTCCTCTACACCGACGCCGGCCAGGAGATCGCGGTCAAACACCACTACCGGCCGCAGAACCCGGCCATCCTGAAAAAACACGAATCGTCGTTCTCCAAGATCAAGCTGTTCACCGTCGACAAGGTCTTTGGCGGCTGGAAGGCGGCGCAGGCCGCGCACTTCGCCGACGGCGCCATCTTCGATCAGATCTACCAGCCGGGTTCATGACCACGGGCGTCCCTGTGCCCGCCGTGACCGCCGCCCGGCGGCCGGTGGGGTTGAAGCGAAGTCGGGGGCCCCTGCCCGGCTTCGGCCTGTCCATGGGCGTCACGCTGACCTACCTCAGCCTCATCGTCCTCATCCCGCTTGGGGGGCTGATCTGGAAGACCAGCGCGATGACCTGGGATGCGTTCGTCGGCGCGGTGACGTCGCCGCGGGCCCTGGCGGCTTACCGCCTCAGCTTCGGTGCGGCGCTGACGGCGGCGGCCGTCAACGCCGTCTTCGGCTTGATGCTGGCCTGGGTGCTGGCGCGCTATCGATTTATCGGCCACGGCTTCGTCGACGCCATGGTCGACCTGCCGTTCGCGCTGCCGACCGCGGTGGCGGGCATCGCCCTGACCTCGCTGTTCGTCGAGAGCGGCTGGCTGGGGCAGTTCCTGGAGCCGCACGGGATCAAGGTGGCCTTCGCGCCGGCCGGCATCGCCATCGCGATGACGTTCGTCGGATTGCCGTTCGTCGTCAGGTCGGTTCAACCCATCCTGATCGACATCGACCCCAACATGGAGGAGGTCGCCGCGACGCTGGGAGCGACGCGCATTTACACCGTCTGGCGTGTGATTGTTCCGGCGGTCATGCCGGCGCTGTGCACCGGGTTCGCGCTGGCCTTCGCGCGCGCGCTGGGCGAATACGGATCCATCGTCTTCATCTCGGGGAACATGCCGCTTCGGACCGAGATCGTCCCGCTGCTGATCGTCACCAAGCTGGAGCAATACGACTACAGCGGCGCGACGGCCATCGCGCTGGTCATGCTGGTGGTCTCGTTCGCGCTGCTGCTGGTCATCAACAGCTTGCAGGCGCTGATGCGGCGGCGCGCCGGTCATCAGACATGAAGGTCGGCCCGGCACAGCAGGCGCTGCGCGACCCCGTTGCCCTGCGCTTTGTCCTGATCGGCGTCAGCCTGGCGTTTCTGGGGCTGTTCGTGCTGCTGCCCATCATCGCGGTGTTCGTTCAGGCGTTCGGCAAGGGCGTGGGGGCGTATCTATCCGCCATCGCCGACGCCGAGACGCGCTCGGCGATCCGGCTGACACTGATCACCGCCGGCGTCGCGGTGCCGCTGAATCTGATGTTCGGCATCGCGGCGGCGTGGCTGATCTCGAAGTACCGGTTCCGCGGCAAGGAGGCGCTGGTGACGTTGATCGACCTGCCGTTCAGCGTGTCGCCGGTGATCGCGGGCCTGGTGTTCGTGCTGCTGCTGGGGGCGAAGGGGATCCTGGGGCCGTGGCTGGCGGCGCACGACATCAACATCATCTTCGCGGTGCCCGGCATCATCCTGGCGACGGTCTTCGTCACCTTCCCGTTCGTCGCACGCGAGGTGCTGCCGGTCATGCAGGATCTCGGCAGCGACGAGGAGGAGGCGGCCATGACCCTGGGCGCCAGCGGCTGGCACATCCTGCTGCACGTCACTCTCCCCAAGGTCCGCTGGGGCCTGCTTTACGGCGTCGTGCTGTGCAACGCGCGCGCCATGGGCGAGTTCGGCGCGGTCTCGGTCGTGTCGGGACACATCCGCGGGCAGACCAACACGCTGCCGCTGCATGTGGAGATCCTGTACAACGAGTACAATCTGGTGGCCGCGTTCGCCGCCGCTTCCATCCTGACGCTGCTGGCGCTGGGGACGCTGGGTGCCAAGAAGGTGGTCGAGGCGCATCACGAGGGGCAACGTGGATAGGTGGAGGACCCCATGATCTACCCTGGCGTGGCCGCAACCATCGGCAAGACGCCTCTTGTCGAGCTGCGCCGCCTGGGGGCGGGGCTGGGCGTTCGGCTTCTGGCCAAGCTGGAGTCGCGTAACCCCTGCGGCAGTATCAAGGATCGCATCGCCGCGGCCATGATCGAGGACGCCGAACGGCGCGGCGTGCTGGTCCCCGGCGGCACCATCGTTGAGGCCACCAGCGGCAATACCGGCATCGCGCTGGCGTTCGTTGCCGCGACCAAGGGATACACGCTGCTGGTCACCATGCCGGAGCGCATGTCGAAGGAACGCCTGGCGCTCCTGCGCTACCTGGGCGCGCGCGTGACGCTGACGCCCGGCACGCTGATGCGCGAGGCGGTCGAGCGCGCCGAGGAGCTGCGTCGGACCACACCGGGCGCGATCGGCCTGGATCAATTTCGAAACCTGGCCAACGCCCAGGTCCACCGTGAGACCACCGCCGTCGAGATCTGGGACGACACCCAGGGCCAGGTCGACGCCTTCGTGGCCGGGGTCGGAACCGGCGGCACCATCACCGGTGTCGGCGACGTCCTCAAGCAACGAAAGCCAACCGCGCGCATCGTGGCCGTCGAACCGGCGAACGCGGCCGTTCTTTCAGGGCGCAAACCCAGCAACCACATGATCCAGGGCATAGGCGCCGGCTTCATCCCACCGCTGCTCAACCGAGACGTGATCGACGAGGTGATGGCGGTCTCCGACGATGAGGCCTTCGCGCACGCCCGGCAGCTGGCGCGTGTGGAGGGCATCTCCGCCGGCATCTCGTCGGGCGCGACGCTGGCCGCGACGTTGCGTCTGGCGGCCCGCCCCGAGATGGCCGGGTCGACCATGGTCTTCATCGTGGGCGACGGCGGCGAACGCTACACCAGCGGCCCGCTGGTCAACGAGCTGGTGGGAGGGACCTAGGGTTTCAGGCCGAGGGTGGCGGTCAGGCCGAAGTGGTCGGAGGCCCACAGGCCGGACTCGGTCTTGCCGGTGGTGGGTTCGGTGCCGACCACCACGGCGTCCTGAGCGCGGATGCCGCCGCGGTGCAAGACCAGATCGATGCGCTCGCTGGCCTGCGACATCGGGTTCTTCAGGTTGTCGGCCTGACAGCAGGTCAGGCCCGGGTCGCGGCCGCGCGTGTCGGTGTACGCGTCGCGGAACTCCTGGGTCAAGAGCGCATAGGAATTGGTCGCGCCGGCCTTTTGTGGGCTGTTGAAGTCGCCGACCAGGATCAGTGGGCCGGTGATCGTGCGCAGGCCGGCCAGAACTTCCTTGGCCTGTTCGATCTGGATGGCCTCCGCCTGGCCAACCTCGAGGTGTGAGTTCCCGAACGTGAAGCTGACGCCGTCGACAGTGGCCGTGACGGTGGCGTAGCCGCGCGCAAAGCTGACCAGCACCCCGTCAGGCCCGCCCACGGGCAGCATCACCCGGTTGACGAAGGTCGCCGCGGTCGGATCGGTCACCACCACGTCCTCGCGCGCCAGGATCACGTCGCGGTCGGTCAGCCGCAGGTCGAAGAGATCGCCATTGCCAGCGTCAACCGGCAGTTCGGCGTCGGCGTTCATGGTTTCGTTGACGACGCGATAGTGGCCGCCGCGATCCTCGATCTCCCTGGTCAGCAGCGCCAGAAAATCCAGCACCACCTCTGTCGCGTTGGGGGTTGTGGTGCCGGGAACAAAATCGCTCGGGACCTGCTTGCGGTACAGCGACACCTCCTGCAGCCCGACAAGATGGGGCGCCGCGGTCGTGATCATCGTCGCCAGGACCTTCGCGCGCTCGGGAAAATCGCTGGCCAGAACATTGCCGTAGATGTAGGCCGACGTCGCCGGGATGCCTTCGGGGGTCGTTGTGGTGACGAGGCGTCCCAGGTCGCTGCCGAGATAGATGTTGTAGGTCATCACCTTGACCGGCGTCCGCGGTCCATCGCCGTCGCCACCGCAGCCCGCGCCGGTTGCCAGGACCAGCAAGAAAATCGCGCAAATCGGGGCTCTTTGGTGATGAGTCTCGGCGGGGTGCATGGGGGGAGCCGATTGTAGGCCGTCGCGCAAAGTCTGTGAATACAGGGGATGTGGCGGTAGTTGGTCTCGAAAAAGGGGTTGCGGAGCCCACAATCGACCTTACGTTGGCCGAAATGCCCGGCGTCCAAGCGGATGTTCTCCAAGGCGCCAGGGTCTTGCTGGTGGAGGATGACGCCGACATCCGGGACGTTTTGACCCAGATGTTGAGCGACGAAGGGGTCCAGGTCTCGAGCGCAAACAACGGGCGTGAGGCGCTGACGACCTTGCAACGGGGTGTCCCGCCGGACGTGATCGTGCTGGACCTGATGATGCCGGTGATGGACGGCTGGCAGTTTCGTCTGGAGCAGAAAAAGGATCCGACGCTGGCCAGCATCCCGGTGGTGGCCATGTCGGCGGACGCCAGCGCCAAGGCAGAGGCGATTGACGTGGATGCCTACGTGCGCAAGCCGCTGGAGTTCAACAACCTGCTGGGGCGCATCCGGCACGTGGTCGAGCAGACGCGCACGCAGCGGCTGGCCGCGGCCAACCGAATCGCGGCGCTGGGAACGCTGGCGGCGGGGATCGCGCACGAGGTCAACAACCCTCTCGCCTACACGATGTGCAACATCCAGCACCTGCTCGAGAAGGTGCCGCCTCTGCTGACCACGGACAGGACCGAGGTTCAGCAGCTGCTGGCCGAGGCGCTGGAGGGGGCGCGGCGCATCGCCCAGGTGGTCAAGCAGGCGCAGATGGTGTCGCCGGCGCGCCCGGAGGAGAACGGCGTCACCGACGTCCGGGCCGCGGCGGAGGCGGTGATCCAGCGCCTGCAGCGCGAGCTGCGCCAGCGCGCGGTCCTGGTCGCCTCCTTCGACGGTCACCCCCGGGTCACGGGAGATCGCGGGCGGATCGAGCAGATCTTCACCAACCTCCTGCGCAATGCGATCCAGTCACTGCCGGAAGACGCCGCGGGCGAAAACCAGATTCGAGTACGGGCGAGGCAGCTGCCGTCTGACCGCGTCCTGATCGAGATATCGGACACCGGTTGCGGGATTCCCGCCGAGGTGCAAGAGCGGATCTTCCAGCCTTTCTTCACCACCAGGCCAATTGGCGAAGGCCCCGGACTGGGGCTTTCGATCTGTCAGGGGATCGTTACCGCGCTGGGCGGGGAGGTGAGCTTCGAAAGCGAGGTTGGCCGTGGTAGCACCTTCCGCGTGATCCTCCCGACCACCAGGCGCCCGGTGCCGGACGCGGAGTCGGCGACGGAAGTGGAGATGGCGCCGGTCGGCGCCGAGGTCTGGCCCGGCGGCCGCATCCTGGTGATCGACGAGGAACCGATCATGATGCGCGCCGTGAAGTACATGCTGGGACCCGGGCACGAGGTTGCCTTCGCTAACAGCAGCGAGGAGGCGCTGGCGATCCTGGACGAGGGCGCGCGCTTCGACGCCGTTTTGTGCGATTTGATGTTGCGGAACGGGACCGGAATGGCCTTCGCGAACGCTATCGCGCGCAAACACCCGGCCCTGGAGGAGCGCGTGGTGTTCATGTCGGCGGGGGCCGTCACCCCCGAGGCGCAGCGGTTCCTGGATACCGGGCGCTACCGCTGCATAGAGAAACCGTTCGACCGCAAGCAGCTCTTGCAGGCGATCTCGACACGGGGCCCGCTGCCCGCCGGCGAACGCCAGCGCGACCTCGACGACGACGACCAGTCTCGATCGTTGCAGCGCGATGTTCGTCCCGTACAATCGAACAGGTGACGCGGCAGCAGCTGCTGGTTCTGTACCTTTCCACTTCGGATCTGGGAAGCGCGGTGCAAGCCTGGTCTTTCTACGACGGGACGGGACGGTCGACCGGGATGGCGGGCGACAGCGAAACGCCCCCCTACGCGTCGGTCCTGGCCGCGATGCAGGACGGGTGGCGCGTGATTCAGCTGCCCGCGCTGCAGGCTCCCCTGCCGGGTCAGGAACACACGACCTCCTATCTGCGTTTCGAGTTCGTGCTGGAAAAGCTGGTCGATGCCTGAACAGCTGCTGACGTCGGCGCAGATGGCAACGTTCGTGGCGCGCGGGTTCCTGCGCTTCGACGAGGTCATCCCCCACCCGCTGTGCGCCGAGGTGCTGCGCGAGATCGAGACCGGCGCGCGGCCGACGACGTTCGGCACCAGCCGCGCCACCGCGGGAGGGGCGCCGCCGCGAGGCCCCGGGCAATGGCTTTACGACGTCTGGCCCGATGGCGCCGGGATGGCGGCGGTGGTGCGGCTTCCGGTCATCGCCGGGATCATCAAGAGCCTGGTGGGCGGCCGGCCGCTTTACGACCACCACTATGCCCACACCGTCGAGGCCGGCCAGCGCTGGAGCCAACCGTGGCACGCCGACGCCATCATCGACACGCGAGCGGCGTTCGACATCCAGCTGTTTTTCTTTCCGCACGATACGCCGCGGACCATGGGCGGGACGATGATCCTCCCCGGCAGCCACCTGCGCCGCGTGCACGAGTCGGACATCGCCCGTTACCAGAACTTTCTCGGGCAGCTCCCGATGGTGTGCAAGGCTGGGTCGGTGCTGGTGTGCCATCACGGCATCTGGCACTGCGGACAACCCAACCGCACGCAGGCACGGCGGCACATGCTGAAGCTGCGCCTCAATCCCAGCGCGCCGCAACGCCTGACCTGGGACGCCGCCGACCGCGATGCGCCCGAGGTGCGCGACCTCCTGACCACGCCCGAACCCTGGCACGGCAACGAGGGGCGCCTGGAGATCGTCAACCGCCTCCGGCTGTGGCGGCGGTTGACCGGCGACGACAGCTTCGACGCTGACTACTGGCTGACGCGGTTGGAGCTGCCGCGCGGGTAGCTCTCCCCT
>DASRQT010000381.1:0-4727 GCA_035696485.1 Polyangia bacterium
CGCAGAGCCGATGGATCGGTTTTTCGATCATCTGGCTAGCCCTGGCGATTTTCACGGGCGACGCCCTGCGCGCGGCTGGGCAGGCCCGCAGGGTGGGCGCGAGGCGCTTGCCGGATCAACCGAGCGTTTGACGCTGACCGGTGGCCGCGGCCGTCTCGATCGCGTTCAGCATGCGATGGCGCGTGACCGCGTCGTCGAACGTGGGGCAGAAGTGCGTTCCCTCGCGATAGTCGCGAGCAAAACGCGCGTACGATTGGGCGACATTGGTGGAGGGGCCCGGGCTCTGCGTCGGCGACCACCAATATTGCTCTGGCACGGGTAACACCTCGACCGAAGGCTGCGCACCCTTGCCGCCGCGGACGGTCATCTCGAAGATCTGGGCCTGGCCGCCGGCGGCGGTGAGCTGCAGATCACCCTCCGTGCCGTTGATCTCCCAGAGCAGGTTGGTGCCGCGTGAACCCCCGCCGCGATAGTGGATCGACAGCGCGGCCCCGCCCTCTAGCAGACCGGTAACGCACACCTGATCATCCGCGGTCATGGGCCTGCTTTCGGACGACGCTGCGATCGTGAAGGACTTCCGGCGCACGGTCATGGTGGCCGAGAGCTCTCGCACCTCGCCCAGGCAGTGACAAAGCGCGTCCGCCGCGTGTCCGAGCGCGATCGAGAGCATCGTGGCGCCGTTTTTCTTGTCGTTGAGGTAGGCGTTATGGGCCTCCACCGTCGGTCCCCAGCCCATCGCCGAGCCGATCAAAGTGGTGGAGAGGACGTCACCCACGTACCCTTGCCGTATCAGATCACGCACGTAGGCCACCGTCGGCGCCGCGCGCGCCTGCAGCCCAGCGACGGCCAGCACGCCCTGCTTCTTCGCCAGGGCAGCCAGGGCCTCCGCCTCAACCAAGCCGTTGCCGAGCGGCCATTCGCAGTACACGGCCTTGCCCGCGTCCAGCGCCGCGGTCGCCAGCTCGAGGTGATGCGGCACCTTCACGGTTATGGCGACAACATCGACGGCCGCGCTGCTCACGAGGTCCTGGTGGTTGTCGAACGCGAGTGGCACGCCAAAGAGCTTGCCGGCGGCGTCGGCAGATTCGCGCCGGGTGGTGGCCAGCGCGGTGATCTCGAAGTCATCGGAGAGTGACTTCAAAGCAGGGATGTGCGCCTGCGCGGCCCAGCCGCGATCCGGATTGGCGCCGATGATACCGACACGGATCTTCTTCCCTTTGGTCATCATCGTGCAACGATACGCGCGACACGCGATGGAATAATCACCAGAAAATTGCGATCAGTCTTGCATCAGTGTACGAATCCGGATGGCATCTCTTTGGCGCCGGTGCAAGACTGGTCGCCGTGAACCTGCTCTCGGCCCAGGCCTTCGTGACGGTGGTGAATCTGGGCAGCCTGCAAAAGGCGGCTGACCGGCTGGGGGTCTCCTCGGCGACGATCAGCCGCCGGCTCACCGAGCTCGAGAGCGAGCTCGGTGTTCGGCTGGTCGAGCGCACCACCCGTTCACTGCGGGTGACCGACCTCGGTCGCGCGTTTCACGATCAGTGCGTGCGCGGCCTCGATGCGCTGGCCGAGGCCCGCGATCTCGTCGCTTCGACCGAGGCCCGCGTCGGCGGGACCGTGCGTATTAGCGCCCCGCCGAACCTGGGACCGCTCCTCCTCGGCGCGATCGCGGAGGTACGGAGTGCTCATCCCGAAGTTCACGTGCTCCTGGTCGAGACCGAGCGCCGCCTCGATCAAGGCCGGGACGATATTGATCTCTTTGTCCGCATCGGGGCGATCGCCGATGATCACCTGGTCGCGCGGAAGCTGGCGACGTATCCGCACGTGCTCATCTCCTCGAAAGCGTACGTCGCTAGTGCCGGCGCACCGTCGGCGCCAGGAGACCTCGAGTCGCACAGGACCCTCGTATTCGGCGACCGCCGACGCTTCGCGGGATGGGACCTGGTTCCGGTCCGCGGCGGTGCTCCGATACACGTGAATGTCCGCCCTGGCCTGTCGAGCAACGACTATACGACCATCGCCCACGCCGCGCGCTCCGGAATGGGGATCGCCGAAATGCCCGCGATCCTCTGTGAGCGTCATGCCTCGCTCGTCCGCATCCTTCCGAAGTGGACCCTTGGCGACGTCACTCTCAATCTGCTATTCCGGTCCGACCGTCTCCTCTCCAGGGCCGTGCGCGCCGTGATCGACGCCGTCATGGCGACGGTGCCGGAACAGGCTCGCAAGGCCGTCAGGGGCGTCCTTAAATAACGGCGCGCGGGGCCCTTCTCGGGGCCGGTTCAATGGCTAAGCTTCGAGTTATTGCGGGCATGGCGCCCGGGGAGGATGCGATGAACCATTTGCGACGTTTGGTGGTGGTCCTGCTGCTCGCCGTCTGGAGCTTCCCAGCAACCGCGCTGGCGCGAGGCGAAACCCAGGGTAACCAAACGCAATCCGGCCGCGCAGCTTCGTTCGCGCCAGGCCTTCGGGGCGGTGTCGCGGCGACCGCAAGCGAGAGCCAGCAATATTCGCAGCGGGAGCAGCAATCGCAGGACCTTGAGCAGTTCGCCGGAGGCTCGGCGATCTACATCGGCGGCGGCGCCGTGACCGTGCTGCTGCTGGTCATCATCATCATCCTGCTGGTCTAGCCAAAAAGCCGCCTTCCGGGGCCGGGGTTGGAGGAGCCTTCCCGACTCTGGTACAACCTAGAACGTGAAAGCCCTGGCTTTTGCGCTGCTTGTCACCACGTCGTCGGCGGTTCACGACAAGATCGTGTGGCAGCCCGACAGCAATCCTCAAGGTGACAAGTACACGTGGGCTCGTTATGGCAGCTGCTCGCTGCAGTTCGCGGACAAGGGCGGGATCACCAGGGCCGAGATAGAGACCCTCATCGAGATCGAGTACGCCGGGGAGTCATTCTGTCTGTCCGACAAAGGCGATTCCTACGTCACCGGCTTCGTGAAGATGGTCGGGGACAGGATGTTCATCGTGATGGCCTTCGATGATCCTGACAGCGTCAATGACCCGGACTTTGCGGCGTCAATGCAACGTAAGGCCAACAAGATCGCGAAGGCCCTGAAGAAGCCGTTCGGGTACGCGTACAGGGAGACGGGAAAATTCAAGGTCTTTGCGAAGACGCTCTCAGAGTAGTTTAGGCTGATGGCCATGCGCGTTGCAGAGCTCACCGGGGTTCGCCAGTTCCGTCTGGTCGAAGGGCAGCCCGTGGAACCGGGACCGGGCCAGGTGCAGGTGCAGGTGCAAGCGGTGGGTGTCTGCGGATCCGACATGCATTCGTACGCCGAGGGCGGCGTCGGCGACCAGCCGGTGATTTTTCCGATGGTGCTGGGCCACGAACCGTCGGGCGTTGTGGCCAAGATCGGTCCCGGCGTCACCGGCATCGCCGTCGGTGATCGCGCCGCGTTCGAGCCGTCGATCTGCTGCTACCACTGCGTCTATTGCTTGCGCGGTCGCCACAACCTGTGCACGCGGATGCGGTTCCTGAGCTCGCCCGGCGGCGAGGCCGGCTTTTTCCGCGACCGCGTCAACCTGCCGGCCGAGAACCTGCTGCCGCTGCCGTCGTCGCTGTCGATCGGCGAGGGCGCCCTGGTCGAGCCGCTGGCGATCGCCCTGCACTCAATGAAGCTGGCCGCGCCCGTGCTGGGCGAGACCGCGGCCGTGTTCGGCGCCGGTCCCATTGGCCTGCTCACCATCGCGGCGCTGAAGCTGGCCGGCCTGCGCCGGGTGTGGGCCGTGGAGCCGCTGCCGCACCGGCGCGCGCTGGCCCTGGTCATGGGCGCCGACGCCGTCCTGGATCCGGGCGCCGTCGACGCCGGCGCCACCATCGTGCGCGAGGCCGGCGGCCTGGGCGTGGACATGGTCTTCGATTGCGCCACCAAGGGCGACACCACCGATCACAGCCTGCGCGCCGCGGCGCCCGGCGCACGCGTGGTCCTGACCGGAATCCACAGCGAATTGCGCATCAGCGTGGACATACACCAGTGGCGGCGCAAGGAGCTGGCCGTCTTGCAAGTGCGACGATCCAACGATGAGCTGCCGGCCGCTCGCGATCTGCTGGCGCAGAACACCCGCCTGTTCGCCCCGCTCATCACGCACAACCGGCCGGTCGAGAAGATCGCCGAGTCGTTCGCCCTGGTCGACCGCTACGACGACGGCGTCGGCAAGCTGCTGGTCAGGTTCGACTGACCGGTCCGGTCGGCGCCTTGCTGGACACGGGTGGTACAGTGTTTCCATGCGTCTCGGGCCGGTGCTGCTGTCTCTCTGTTGCGCCTGCGGGAGCGTCTCGGTGTCCGGCCGCGACGCGGGGACGGATCAGGCCTCCACCCCCGATCTGCCCGCGCCCGATCGGTCGCTCAAGTTCAGCGCCGCTATCTCATGGGGTGCTGGCTACGGCAGCGACCTCGGTGCCGTAGCAGGCCTTTTCGACAACGACGGATTCCAGGACGTCGCCGCCGTCGGCAGCAACAATATGGTGGTGCTGTACAAGGGCGACGGTGCGGGCGGCTTTCTGCCCAGCAACCTCGCCACGCTGGCTAACCTGCCAATCGACATCACGGCCGGAGATCTCAACAACGACTCTCGGCTGGACCTGGTCACCAGCGAAGTGGCGCTGAACGGGATCAGCACGTTTCTCGGGGGCGGTAACGGAACCTTCGCGAAGGCAGGCACGTACACGCCTCCCGGGGGAAACAAGGGCTACTACCTCACGCTCGCCCTGATCGACGGCG
>DASRQT010000382.1:0-15275 GCA_035696485.1 Polyangia bacterium
TCAGGTGCGGCAACCCCAGAAACGCCAGCAGAATACCCAGTGCCACCCGCACCTCGACCGGCACGTGCGACCCGCCGAAGGTCGGGACCATCCAGGTTATGGGGACGGTCCGCGTCGCCCCGCAGGCCACCGCCAGTATCAGTCGCGGGACGGTGTCCGAAGGCAGCGGCAACATCGTCGTCGCCGCGCTCAGTGAAACCCAGCGATGGCCAAAAATAGCACCTGCGTGAAACGCACCAGCTGCGCCCCCAGCACGGGCCCCATCGCGATCAGCACCAGCATGACCACCACCAGCTTGGGCACGAAGGACAGCGTCTGGTCCTGAATCTGCGTCGCCGCCTGGATCACGCCGACCACAAAGCCCACCACCAGGCTGGCCAGCAGCGGCGGTCCCGACAGCAGCAGCACCAGCAGCAGCCCCTGGCGCACGGCGCGCAGCACCAGATCACCCGCGGGCGACATCAGAGATAGCTCTCCACCAGGCCGCGCACCACCAGGTGCCACCCGTCAGCCAGCACGAACAGCAGCAGCTTGAACGGCAACGACACGGTGGTGGGCGACAGCATGTGCATCCCCAGCGCCAGCAACAGATTGGCGATGACCATGTCGATCACCAGAAACGGCACGAACAGCAGGAAACCGATCTCGAAGGCGCGCCGGAGCTCGGAGGTGACGAACGCGGGCACCACCACCATCAGATCGCGGTCGGTGATGCCGGCCCGTTCGGCCGGCGTCCGCATCTTCAGCGCCAGGCCGTGGAACAGAACACGGTCACGCCGATCGCCGTGCTTGAGGAGGAAGTCGCGCAGCGGCTCCTTGGCCCTGTCGCCGGCCGCCTCCAGCGCCCGGACCGTGTCGCCGCTGACCAACTCGGCCCCGGCGCCCATCCCCAGCACTGGCTCGACCGCGCGATAGATGCGCTCGCCGGTGGGGGCCATGACGAAGAGGGTGAGGATCAAGGCCAGCCCGGTCAGCACCTGCGTGGGCGGTACGGAAGACGCGCCGATCGCGCTCCTCAGAATTGACAGCACCACCGCCACCCGCACGAAACAGGTCATCATGAGCAGCGCGAACGGGATCAGCGACAGCGCCGCCATCGCGAACATCAGGACCAGCGGCCGCGACGCCAACGCGTCCGGTTTCGCCGACGCGGCCGCCGCCATCGCCGGGGCCACGACCGCCAGTACGCCCGCGAGCACGGCTACCCGTGCCTTCGGCTTCAAGGCGCCGGCCCTGCCGGGCGATTCAGCGCGCGCGCCAGGATCTCGGCGAATCGCCGCGGCGCCGCGGTCGATGGTGTCGTCGCCGCAACCTTGTCGCGGTCGACCTCGGCCAGCAGCGCCATGGCGCCGTCGCCGACGCCCACCAGAAAACAGCGCCCGGCGGCTTCGATTAAATAGACCGACCGGCGGGGCTCCAGGGGGCAGCGCGCCAGCACGCGAATCGCCCCGGTCGCGCGCCCGACACCGCGCCCGGCGAGGAACCGCAACGCGAGATAGGCGAGGAGACACACCACCCCCAGCGAGACAAACGACAGCGCCAGAGATTCCCAGCCCAGCGTAGGCAGCGGCGGCGTTTCGCCCATGGCTGGCGTTATACGCCAGCGCGCCGCCCCGGTGTCAACAGGCGCTGGGAGCGCATCGCGTGAGCGAGGGACGGCTTTGCCGGCCTGAGCTCTTCGCGGGAAGGTTTAGGAACCCTCCCAGGGTTCCCATCTAGACAGATACCTACTACTCTTCGTCGTCGTAGTAGAGCGAGTCGCGGTTCTGCAGGAAGGTCGAGATCGCCTGGGAGGCTTCCGGCGACAGGTTGATGAAGCGGACGCCCATGCCGGTCGAACCGTCGACCCGATGCAGGGACGAGTTCTCGCGTATCCAGCGAACCTCGGTCTCGACATCCACCGAGTTGGTGCTGCCGGGCAGCGTGAACTTGATCTTGATGCGGTCGCCGATGCGTCGCAGCTGGTGCGTCGCGATGAAGAGGCCGCCGGCGCTGATGTTCTGGGTCAGCCCCGTGTAGAAGTTGTGGTCGCTCTCAAGATCAACTTTGACCTCGAGATCGAACCGCTCTGCCACGCGAACGGCTTTGTGAGTCTCTTCAGCCACTTTCGCCCCCGTACCTCTGTCCATGGACGTCTCCTTTGATTGCCGAGGGCGTCACCTCGACCGAAAAGTGAGTCGTCAGGACGGAAGGAAAACTGTAGGGGGACGGCGCGCCCAGGCGGGCCTTTATTCGTCCTTTTTGGACTTGGCCTTGACGGCAGCTTTCTTCTTGCCCGCCCCCTTCGACTCCCCGGCCTCGTCCCGATCGGCCTTGAGCACGGCCGCGGCCTTGTTCTTGACCGCCTTGGCGCCGCCATCTGCCTGTTTCTCGACGGATTTTCCCGAGGGCGCAGCCTTGGCGCTCTTGCCCTTGGCGCCCTTGTCACCGGTCGGTGCCGTGGCGGGCGCCTCGTCGGGGATGAGCTCCAGCAGCGACATGGGGGCGGCGTCGCCCGGCCGCTGACCCAGCTTGACGATGCGGGTGTACCCCCCGCGGCGCGCCAGGAAGCGCGGCGCCAGCTCGTCGAACAGCTTCACGACCGCGCCGCGGTCGCGCACGACGCGGCGAGCCATTCGCACCGCGTGAACCACGCGCGCCGACTCCTCACCCGTACGACGATCCGGCTTCTTGCTCAGCACGTCGCCGACGCGTCGGGCCCAGGTGATGGTCCGTTCCGCCAGCCGCCGCGTCTCCTTGGCCTTGGCGTCCGTCGTCCGGATCGACTCATGGGTCAAGAGCGCGGCGATCAGGTTTGAAAACAGCGCCTTGCGGTGCGCGGACGTTCGGGAGAGGTGTACTCCAGCTCTGCGGTGTCTCATCTGTTTTTCCGGCTAAGAGATTTCAGGACGTCGGCGCCAGGACCCTTGTTACGACTTCTTGGGCGGTCCGTCGCCCGGCCAGCCTTCCAGCTTCATGCCCAGCGACAGGCCCATCTCCGAGAGGATCTCCTTGATCTCTTTCAGGGACTTGCGGCCGAAGTTCTTGGTCTTCAGCATCTCAGACTCGGTCTTCTGGACCAGCTCGCCGATATAGCGAATGTTGGCGTTCTGCAGGCAGTTGGCCGAACGGACCGACAGCTCCAGCTCGTCGACCGACTTCCACAGGTTCTCCGACAGCTTCTGCTGTTCCTCCGAGACCGAGCTCTCGTGCGCCGGCTCGGCCCCCTCTTCAAAGTTGATGAAGATGGACAGCTGGTCCTTCAGGATCTTGGCCGCGAACGCCACCGCATCCTCGGGCCGAACCGCGCCGTTGGTCCAGACCTCCAGCGACAGGCGGTCGTAGTCGGTCTGCTGGCCGACGCGCGCGTTGGTGACCTGGAAGTTGACCTTCCGGATCGGGGAGAACAACGAGTCGACCGGGATCACGCCGACCGCCATCTGGAGGTTCTTGTTGCGGTCGGCCGGGACGTAACCGCGCCCGGTGCCGATGTGCAGCTCCATCCGCAGCTTGGCACCCTTGGCGCAGGTGAGGATGTGGTGATCGGGGTTCAAGACCTCGATCCCGTCGGTCAGGGCAATATCGCGCGCAGCGATCTTGCCGTCGCCGTCCTTGTCCAGGCGCAGCACCCGTGGCTTGGCGTCGGCGCATTTGACCAGCACCTCCTTGAGGTTGAGGACGATGTCGGTGACGTCCTCGACGACGTCGGGAATGGTGGTGAACTCGTGCAGCGCGCCTTCAATCTTGATGGCGGTGATGGCACTGCCCTGCAGCGACGACAGCAGGATGCGGCGCAGGCTGTTCCCGATGGTGGTGCCGAAGCCGCGCTCCAGCGGCTCGCACGTGAACTTGCCGTACGTCGGGGTGAGCGAGTCGACTTCGACCTCCAGCTTCCGTGGTCGAATCAGATCCCGCCAGTTGCGCGTGATGTACGCGGTCTGTTGCGAAGGTGAATGAGTGCTAGCGGTCGGCATTGCGATCTCCTGTCAGGGCCCAAAAAGAAAGAACGGTTCGAGTGACGCTCGTCATCTCGAATAAAGCTCGACGATGAGCTGTTCGCGAATCGGCAGCGTCAAATCCTCGCGCGAGGGGAGCGCAGTCAGCTTCCCCTTGAACGCGTCCTTGTCCAGCTCCAACCACTTGGGAACGCCGCGACGGTCGACGGCGCCCAGGCTCTCGAGGACGCGGGTCACCTTCTTGGACCCTTCCTTGACCTCGATGGTGTCGTTGGCGCGGCACAGGAACGACGGGATGTTCACCTTGTGCCCGTTGACGCGAAAGTGTGCATGCCGCACCAGCTGCCGGGCCTCCGCGTGATCCGACGCGAACCCCAGACGGTAGACGACGTTGTCGAGGCGCCGTTCCAGGAGCTGCAGCAGATTTTCGCCGGTGACGCCCTTCATGCGGACGGCCTTGTGGTAGTAGCCGCGGAACTGGCGCTCGGCCAGACCGTAGATGCGTTTGACCTTCTGTTTCTCGCGCAGCTGCGAGCCGTAGTTGGACAGCTTGCGACGGCGCGCCTGCCCGTGCTGGCCGGGCGCGTAGGCGCGGCGTTCGTAGCCGCATTTGTCGGTGTAGCAGCGGTCCCCCTTGAGGAACAGCTTCATGTCTTCACGCCGGCACAGCCGGCAAACAGGTCCTGAGTAATTAGCCATGGTTTTTGCGGGAGAGGTTGGGGGAAAATTCCTGGTTCAGACTCTGCGCCGCTTCGGCGGGCGGCAGCCGTTGTGCGGAATCGGGGTGAGGTCTCGGATGAGCGTGATCTTGAAGCCGGTCGACGCCAGCGCGCGCAGCGCCGACTCGCGGCCCGACCCCGGCCCCTTGACGTAGACGCTCAGCGACTTCATGCCGTGCTCCTGCGCCTTGTGCGCGGCGTCTTCCGCCGCCAGCTGGGCGGCGAAGGGCGTCGACTTGCGCGAGCCCTTGAAGCCCTTGACCCCCGACGACGACCAGGCCACCACGTTCCCGGACACGTCCGTGATGGTGACGATGGTATTGTTGAAGGACGCCGTGATGTGCGCGATGCCGCTTTGAATGTTCTTGCGAACCTTCTTGGCCTTCGGCTTGGCCTTGGTCTCTGGAGTGGTCGCCATTTAGCTAGAACCTCGCCGGGCGCCTAGGCGCCCGTCCCTTCCGTCTTGCGCTTCATCGCCTGGCCCTTGCGGGGACCTTTGCGTGTCCGCGCGTTTGTGTGCGTCCGCTGGCCGCGGACCGGTAGACTCTTGCGGTGGCGCAGGCCGCGGTGACAGCCGAGGTCCATGAGGCGCTTGATGTTCATCGACACCTCACGCCGCAGATCGCCCTCGACCTTGAGCTGCTGGCCTTCGATGATCTCGCGGATACGCCGGGTCTCGTTGTCGTCGAGATCGTCGGTGCGCTTGTCCAGCGACACGTCGGCCGCCTTGAGGATCTCGCGCGACCGCGCTCTGCCGATTCCGTAGATGTAAGTGAGCGCGATCTCCATGCGCTTGTTGCGCGGAAGATCGACGCCTGACAGACGCGCCATGATTCAGCCCTGCCTTTGCTTGTGCCGCGAGTTCTCGCAAATGACCCGCACCACCCCGCGGCGGCGAATCACCTTGCATTTGTCACATACCTTTTTGACCGAAGCTCGAACCTTCATGAACCGCTCCCCATACCGCGAAAAACCCGTCGCATAAACATGATTTATGCCCTGGACAGCACGACCGGGCCGTCATCGGTGATAGCCACGGAATGCTCGAAATGGGCGGAGAGGCTACCATCTTTGGTTACAGCCGTCCAGCCGTCGTCTTTTATGACCACATCGGGGCTCCCGGCGTTGACCATCGGCTCGATGGCCACCACCAGACCGACCGAAAGCCGGCGCCCGTTGCCGGCCTTGCCGTAGTTCGGGACGTGCGGCTCCTCATGCATCGCCCGGCCGATGCCGTGGCCGACAAACTGCCGGACCACCGAGTAACCCTTGGGCTCGACGTGCGACTGAACCGCCCAGCCGATGTCGCCCAGGCGGTTCCCGGGTATGCATTGCGTAATCGCGCGCTCCAGCGACTCCTTCGTCGCCTTTACCAGGGCGGCGGCCTCGTCGGAGACCTTGCCGATGGGCAACGTCCGCGCCGAATCGCCGCACCAGCCGTCCTTGAAGGCGCCAAAGTCAATGGACAGCAGGTCGCCGTCCTTGAGCACGACGTCCCTGCGCGGGATGCCGTGGACAACCACGTCGTTGACCGACGTGCACAACACGGCCGGGTAGCCGTGATAGCCCAGAAATGCGGAGTCGGCCTTGAGTTGCTTGAGGCGGTTCGACGCCACCTCATTCAGCTCCCAGGTGCTCATCCCGGGTTTGGCCGCCGCTTCCAGCACGTCCAGGACGTCGGCGACGACCAGGTTGGCTTCGCGCAGCTTGGCGATCTCGGTCACGGTCTTGAGCTCGATGGCCATGGCTAGGGCAACACGGCGGCGTAGATCCGGCCAAAGACCTGGTCGATGTCACCGATGGCGTCGATCACCTTGACCGGCCATCCGTGGGTCTTGAAGTAGTCGAGCACCGGGGGCGTCTTGGCGGCGTACTCTTCCAGGCGGTAACGGACCGTCGCCTCGGCGTCGTCGCTGCGCTGAATCAGCGTTCCGCCGCAGCGATCGCAGACGCCCTTGACGGTCGGCGGTCGCGACGACACGTGGAAGCTGGCCTGGCAGCTCTCACACATGCGACGGCCCGCGATTCGCTCGACCAGCGCCTCGGTCGGCGCGGACAGCACGATGACCCCGTCGGCCTTGCGCCCCTGTGCGACGAAGATCGACTCCAGCGCCTCCGCCTGGCGCGTCGTGCGCGGGAAGCCGTCCAGCATGAACCCTCTCGACGTGTCGGGATGGCCGAGGCGCTCTTTAACCATCTCTACCATCGTCTCGTCCGGGACCAACTGCCCGCGGTTGATGAACTCCGACACCGTGCGGCCGAGAGGCGTATACGACTGCACGGCGGTGCGCAGCATGTCGCCCGTTGCGATGTGCGGGATCCGGAACGCCGCCGAGAGCCGCTGCGCTTGAGTCCCCTTCCCGACCCCGGGAGGACCGAAGAGAAGGAGGTTCTCACCCAACGCCTAGCTTCCGATCGCACCGGTGACCCGACTTCCCCGGCCTCGAATGCGGGGTCCGCGCGGACCCGTAAAGCCTTCGTAGTTTCGGGTGATGAGGTGCGATTCGATCTGCTGAACGGTGTCCAGCGCCACGCCAACGACGATAAGCAGCCCGGTGCCGCCGAAATAGAACGGGACCTTGAGTTTTTGCTGCATCAGCGACGGCAGCACACAGATGGCCGAGATGTAGATGGCGCCGCCAAAGGTGATGCGGGTGAGCACCTTGTCGATGTACGCGGCGGTCGCTTTCCCGGGGCGAATGCCGGGGATAAAGCCGCCGTACTTCTTCATGTTGTCGGCCACGTCCACCGGGTTGAACGTCACCGCGGTGTAGAAGTAGCAGAAGAACACGATCAGGCAGATGAACAGGACCTGGTACCGCCAGTCGGACGGCGACAGCGCCTCGGAGATGCGCTGCATCCAGGGTGTCTGAACGAACGACGCGATCTGCTGCGGGAACATCAGGATGGACGAGGCGAAGATGGGCGGGATGACGCCGGCGGTGTTCACCTTGAGCGGCAGGTGTGTGGACGTGCCGCCGAACATCTTTCGACCCACCACCCGCTTGGCGTACTGGACCGGTATACGTCTTTGCCCGCGTTCGAAGAAGATGATGGCCGCGACCACCGCCACGTCGATGAGCGCGATGATGGCCAGATCGAAGGCCGTGATGTCGCCGTTTTGCGCCTTGGCGACCAGCTTGACGGCCGCGTCGGGCATGTCGGTGACGATGCCGGCGAAGATGATGAGCGAAATGCCGTTACCTATGCCGCGCTCGGTGATCTGTTCACCCAGCCACATGATGAAGGCGGTGCCGGTGGTCAGCGAGATCATGGTCAGGAACCGGAACATCCAACCTGGATCGATGACCACCTGGCCGAACTGCGCGTAGGCGCGGTTGTTCCCCTCCAGCCAGCGGGCGATGAAGAACGACTGAATCAGCGACAGGATCACGCAGCCGTAGCGCGTGTACTGGTTGAGGCGCCGGCGCCCCATCTCCCCTTCCTTCTGGATCTGTTCCAGCTTGGGGACGACCACGGTCAAAAGCTGCAGGATGATGGACGCGCTGATGTACGGCATGATGCCGAGCGCGAAGATCGACATCTGCTCCAGCGCGCCGCCGGAGAACATGTTGAACAGGCCCAGGAAGGTCCCGGAGGCCTGGTTGACGATCTTGCCCATGATGGCGCGGTTGACGCCCGGCGTGGTGACGAACACGCCGATGCGATAAACGGCCAGGAGCGCCAGCGTGTAGAAGATGCGCTTGCGCAGCTCTGGAATCTTGCCGATGTTTGAAAAGCCGGAAGCCATGACGATTGTGCGCGCTAGCCTGCGATAATTTCGACGGAGCCGCCCGCTTTTTCGATCTTCTCCTTGGCGGTGCTGGAGAACGACGTCGCCTTGACGACGAACTTCTTGGTGATGTCGCCCTCGCCCAGGATCTTCACGGCGCGGTACTTGCGCGGGACCATGCCGGAGGCCTGCAGCGCCACCAGGTCGATGGTCCCGGGCTTGAAGCGATCTTCCAGGTGGCCGACGTTCACGGCGAAGATCTCCTTGCGGAAGGGGTTCTTGAAACCCTTCTTCGGAAAGCGGCGCTGCATCGGCATCTGGCCGCCCTCGAACCCGAGGCGTGCGCCGTGGTGGCCGGTGCGGGCCTTCTGGCCCTTGACGCCCTTGCCCGACTGCTCGCCGGTGCCCGAACCGGGACCGCGGCCGATGCGCTTGCGGTTGCGGGTCGCGCCCTTGGGGCCTTTCAATGTGTGCAGCGTAGTTCCCATGTTGTTTCTCTCAATCCCCAGATTCGACGCGGACCAGGTGTGAAACGGAGCGGATCATGCCACGAACGGAGACGTTGTCCGGCACCACGACGCTACGGCCCATCTTGCCGAGCCCGAGGCCCTGGATGGTTTTCTTCTGCGTCTCGGGACGGTTAATCCCGCTTCGGATCAGGGTCACTCGCAGCTTCTTGGCCATGGCGCTATTCCCGGATCTCCGCCAGCGTCTTGCCCCGTAGCGCGGCCGCGTCGTCGGCGCTGCGAAGCTGCTGGAGGGCGTCAATGGTGGCGTGAATGACGTTGTGCGGATTCGACGTGCCGATGCACTTGGTGAGGATATCCTGGATGCCCGCGACCTCCAGCACCGGCCGCACCGCGCCGCCGGCGATGACGCCGGTCCCGGCGCTGGCCGGCAGCAACAGCACCGTGCCGGCGCCGAAGGTCCCGATGACCTGATGGGGGATGGTCCCGCCCTGCAGCGGAATGCGGAAGAGGCTCTTCTTGGCCTGCTCGGTCCCCTTGCGGATGGCCTCCGGCACCTCGTTCGCTTTGCCCAGGCCCGCGCCGACGTAGCCGCGCTGATCGCCGACCACGACGAGCGCGGAGAACGAGAAGCGGCGACCGCCCTTGACGACCTTGGCGACGCGGTTGATGAAAACCACGTTGTCGACGAGCTCGCCGACCTCTTCGTAATTGATTGCCATGCGTGTGATCCTTTTCCGTTACCGCTAAAACTTCAGGCCCGCTTCGCGCGCGCCGTCGGCCAGGGCCGAGACACGTCCGTGATACTTGTAACCGGCGCGGTCGAACACGACCTTGTCGATCCCCTTCTCGAGACACTTCTTGGCGACGGCGGCCCCGACCAGCTTGGCCAGATCCTTCTTCTTGGCTTTTTCGGTCGTCGCTTCCTTGTCGGAGACCGACAGCAGCGTCTTCTGCGCCAGATCGTCGATGATCTGGGCGTAGATGTGACGCGCGCTGCGGAACACCGCCAGGCGGGGGCGCTCGGCCGAACCAGCGATCCGCTTGCGGATCGAGCGGTGGCGTTTCTTGCGATTGTCGTTCTTGCTGTTCGAGATCATCGCTGCCTTCCTTAAGCCGCGCCGCCGCCGGTGGCGCCAGCCTTGCCGACCTTACGCTTGATAACTTCCTCGACGTACTTGACGCCCTTGCCCTTGTACGGCTCGGGAGGACGCAGCTCGCGCACCTTCGCCGCCGTCAGGCCCAGCAGATCGCGATCGGCGCTGGTGAGCGCGATGCGGTTCTTGTCGACCTTGGCGCCGACACCCTTGGGCAGCTTGAACACCACCGGGTGCGAATACCCGAGCGACATGTTCAGATTCTCGCCGCTGACCTCGGCTCTGTAACCGACGCCGTTGATCTCGAGCTCGCGCGTCCAGCCCTCGGTGACGCCCTTGACCATGTTGGCCAGGTGCGCGCGCATGAGGCCGTGCTTGGACCGGTTCTCGCGCGAATCGTCGGCGCGCAGGACGTTGATCTTGTCGCCATCGACCTTGATGCTGACGCCCGAGGGGATGACCTTGGTCAATTCGCCCTTGCTGCCCTTGACGCTGACCTGGCCGCTCTTCTGGGTCAGGGTCACGCCCTTGGGCATGGGGAGGACTTTTCTACCGACGCGCGACATCACCACACCTCGCAGAGCAGCTCGCCGCCCATGCCGGCCTTGCGGGCCGCCCGATCGGTCATCAGGCCACGCGAGGTCGATAAAATTGCGATGCCAAGCCCCGAACGCACCTTGGGAATCGTTCCGTGCCGAACGTACATCCGCTGCCCCGGCCGGGACCGCCGGCGCAGCCCGGTGATCGCGTTGGTGCGCGGGTCGGCCCAGCGCAGCTTCACGACGATCTCGGGGTGGTTCTCCCCTTCACGAATCGTGTGACCGGCGATGTAGCCTTCGTCCTTGAGGAGCTCGGCGATACGCTCCTTGAGCTTCGACGCCGGCGCGACCACCTCGGTGTGGCGCGCCATGATGGCGTTGCGGATGCGCGAGAGAAAATCGGCGATGGGATCAGTCATTGACATGCAGCACCTACCAGCTCGACTTGATCACGCCGGGGATGTCGCCCCGTAGTGACAGGTTGCGGAAACAGATCCGGCAGAGCTCAAACTTCCTGAGAAACGCCCGGGCACGCCCACACTGCTTGCAGCGGTTGCGATGACGAACGCGCCATTTGGGGGGCTTGCGATGCATGTCGACGGTTTTTGCCATGGGTTAGTTCCTGAAAGGCATTCCGAGGTGGCGCAACAGCGCTCGCCCCTGCTCGTCAGTTGGAGCGGTGGTGGTGAAGGTAATGTTCATTCCTCTGGGTTTATCGAGGCGCTCGTAGTTGATCTCGGGGAAGATGATCTCCTCGCGGACGCCCAGCGTGTAGTTCCCGCGTCCATCGAACGACTTCGGTGATACGCCCTTGAAGTCGCGGACGCGCGGCAGCGCGAACGAGACCAGGCGGTCAAGGAACTCGTACATCTGGTCGCGGCGCAGGGTCACCATCGCGCCGATCTTCTGCCCGGCGCGCAGCTTGAAGATCGCGATGGATTTCTTGGCGCGCGTGACTACCGGTCGCTGGCCGGTGATGGCGCCCAGCTCTTCGACGGCGGTGTCCAGAATCTTGGGATTGGTGACCGCCTCGCCGAGGCCCATGTTGATGGTGATCTTCTTGAGGCGCGGCGCCTCCATCGGGTTCCTGAGGCTGAACTCGCCAATTAGCTTTTGGCGAACCTCGGCGTCGTACAGCGCGCGCAGCCGCGGCGGTCCTGTCCGCTTGACCCGTTCCATCGCGACGTCGCCGCGCGCAGCGCCTCCGCCTTTGCCCTTGCCGCCCTTGGCCTTCGCGTCGGCGCGGGCCGCCTTCTTCTTGGCGGCCTCCGCCTCCTGCTCGGGCGTGAGGGTGGGCTTGCCGCCAGCCTTTTGCGCTTTTTCGGGCTTTTCAGTTTTTTCGTCTGACTCGGCCATGACCTTGTTCCTTTAGCTACGCGGTCTCAAAAACTGTGCTGCACTTGACGCAGATGCGACGTTTCTTGTCACCGTCGGCCTGATCGATCCGGACCCGGCGGGCGGCGGAGCACTTGGTGCACCAGAGCGCCACGTTGGACGCCTCCACACCAGCCTCCTTCTCAATGATGCCGCCGCGCGGGCTGCGCTGGCTGGGCTTGGTGTGACGCTTGACCATGTTGATCCGCTCGATCACGACACGTCCGGCGCCGGTCATGAGGCGCAGCACGCGGCCGCGTTTGCCCTTCTCCTTGCCGCCGATGACGACGACTTGGTCTCCCTTGCGCACGTGCATCACAGAACCTCCGGTGCCAACGAGATGATCTTCATGAACCGCTTGGCGCGCAGCTCGCGCGCGACCGGGCCAAAGATGCGCGTCCCGATCGGCTCGTTGTCCTTGTCGACCAGAACGGCCGAGTTCGCGTCGAAGCGGATGTAGGATCCGTCCTGGCGCGAGACCTCCTTCTTGGTCCGGACGATGACCGCCTTGGCGACGTCGCCCTTCTTGACCTTGGCGTTGGGGATCGCCTCCTTGATGGAGACCACGATCACGTCCCCCAGCGAGGCGTACTTACGCTTGGTGCCGCCGAGCACCCGGATGCACATGATCTTCTTGGCACCGGAGTTATCGGCAACATCCAGCGTTGTCGTTGTTTGAACCATCGGGACACCGAACTTTCTTTGTTACGCCTCTTGCGGACGTTCAATCAGCTTTTCGACTCGCCAGCGCTTGTCGCGCGACAGCGGACGGCTCTCGACGATCAGGACGCGGTCGCCGGTCTTGTATTCGTTCTTCTCGTCGTGCGCCTTGTATTTCGTGCGCGCGGTCATGTACTTGCCGTACTTCTTGTGCGACAGGCGCCGTTCCACCAGCACCACGCACGTCTTCTGCATCTTGTCGCTGGTGACGATGCCGATGAACTCACGCCTGTGGATCTTGGCTCTACCGGTTTCGGCCGCCGTCGTCTGATTTTCCGTCGAGGTCGCCACGATCATTTCTCCTTGGCAGCGGGGGTAGAAGCCGTTTGACGTAGCCGCTCGCCCAGCACCGTGTTGATGCGCGCGATGTCGCGGCGGGCCTTGCGGATCAGCATGGTGTTCTCCAGCTGGTTGGTGGCCTTCTTGAGCTTGTTCTGGAAGAGCTCCTCCTCCAGCTTCTGCGCCGTGCGGCGCAGCTCCTCGGGATCATTGCCGCGCAGATCCTTGGCCTTGACGCTCTTGACGTCGCTCATAACACCAGCTCCCGACCCACGAACCGGGTATGCACCGACAGCTTGTGCTCAGCCAGGTGGAAGGCCTCACGGGCCAGCTCCTCGCGTACGCCCTCGAGCTCGTACATCACGCGGCCGGGGCGGACCACCGCCACCCACTCTTCGGGGTTGCCTTTTCCTTTACCCATTCGGGTCTCGGCCGGCTTCTTCGAGATCGGCTTGTCCGGAAAGATCCGGATGTAAAGCTTGCCGCCACGTTTGACGTGGCGGGAGATCGCGATGCGGGCCGCCTCGATCTGGCGCGCGGTGACGAAGCCGCACGACAGCGCCTGCAGGCCGTACTCGCCGAAGACGACCGTGGTCGCCCCCTTGGAGATGCCGCGCATCTTGCCTTTTTGCTTCTTGCGCCATTTGACTTTTTTGGGAGCTAACATTTGAGACCTCTTTCAATAGCCTTCGGGCAAACCTCTTTGGCTAGGCCAGCCGCGCGGTCCGCTGGGGAAGGACCTCGCCCTTGAAGATCCAGCACTTGACGCCGATGGCGCCGTAGGTGGTGTGGGCCTCGGTGGTGCCGTACTCGATGTCGGCGCGCAGCGTGTGCAGCGGCACGCGACCCTCGTGGTACCACTCGTAGCGGGCCATCTCGGCCCCGCCCAGGCGCCCGGAGCAGGCGAGGCGGATGCCCTTGGCGCCGAACTTCATCGCGGTCTGAACCGCCTTCTTCATCGCGCGCCGGAAGGCCACACGACGCTCCAGCTGGGTGGCGACGTTCTCGGCCACCAGCTGCGCGTTGGTCTCGGCCTTGCGGACCTCTTGAATGTTGAGGAAGACCTCATTGGACGTGAGGGCCTGAACCTCTTTCTTCAAGGTCTCGACGCCGGCGCCGCGCTTGCCGATCACGATCCCCGGCCGCGCCGTGTAGATGTTGATCTTGATCTTGTTGGCGGCGCGCTCGATCTCGACGGACGAGACGCCCGCGTGCCCCAGCTTCTGTTTGACGAACTTCTTGAGGCGCAGGTCCTCGTGCAGCCACTTCGAGAAGTCCTTCTCGGAGTACCACTTGGAGCTCCAGCCCCGGATCACGCCGAGCCGAAACCCGACCGGATGTGTCTTTTGTCCCATGTAAAAAGCCTTTTTTCTCGTTCAATCCCTCTCCTACGAAGTGGGAGAGGGCCTGGGTGAGGGTTCCTTACTATGACTCCGGCACGTCGACCACGATGGTCACGTGCGAGGTGCGGCTGTTGATCCGGTTTGCGCGCCCCATGGAACGCGCCATCCATTTTTTCGACGTCGGCCCGCCGTCGATGTTGACGCGCGTGACGACCAGTTTGTCGGCGTCGGCCTTTTCGTTCTCGGTCGCGTTGGCGATCGCGGACCCGAGGACCTTGGTCAGCATGCGCGCAGCCTTGCGCTGCTGCAGCCGCAGGATCGACAGCGCGTCGTCCACCGTCCGCCCGCGGATCATGTCGGCGACCATCCGCACCTTGCGGGGTGACTCACGAAACCGCCTCAATATTGCGCGTGCCATCTCGCGTTCTCCTTTATTTCTTCTCGGCTGCCGGCGCCGACGCCCCGGCAGGAGCCGGTCCCGGTCCAGAGGCCGCCTTGCGGTCGCCCGAGTGCCCGTGGAACGTGCGGGTCGGTGAAAACTCGCCCAGCTTGTGACCGACCATGTTCTCGGTGACGAACACCGGCACGAACTTGCGGCCGTTGTGAACCGCGAAGGTCAGCTGAACCATCTCCGGGATGATGGTTGACCGGCGCGACCAGGTCTTGAGGACCTTCTTTGATTTCTGGCGCTGGGCCTCGGTCACCTTCTTCATGAGGTGCGCGTCGATGAACGGGCCTTTTTTTATTGAGCGAGCCATTGTTTCTCCTGAGCCTTTTCGCTACGCCTTGCCGCGCCGCTTGACGATCATGGAATCGGTCCGTTTGTTCTCGCGGGTCTTGAGACCCTTTGACAGCTGACCCCAGGGCGAACAGGGGTGGCGTCCGCCCGACGACCGGCCTTCGCCACCGCCCATGGGATGGTCGACCGGGTTCATGGTGACGCCACGGTTGTGCGGGCGGCGCCCTTTCCAGCGCGTCCGTCCGGCCTTGCCGACGTGAACACTGCCGTGCTCGCCGTTGCCGACCTGGCCGACCGTCGCGCGGCAGTCGAGATGCACGCGCCGAACCT
>DASRQT010000383.1:0-5498 GCA_035696485.1 Polyangia bacterium
CGCTGCCGCCGTCACCGCCGACCAGGTGATCATCGGCGCCAACGGCGGACACTATTACAGCTTCGACCTCGCCACCGGCGCGGTTCGCTGGAGCTACGACGTCGACGGTATCGTCAATCTCTCCGCGCCCGTCATCCTCGACGGCCGCGCCTTCATGTTGCCGGGCGGCACCAGCGGCAAGCTGCACGCGGTCGACCTCGCGACCGGGCAATCCGCCGCCGGATGGCCGATCGAATTGCCGGCGCCCGCCACCACCGCCGACGTCACCGCGAAACTGCTGTCAAGCGATCACGCGATCTCGTCGCTGGCCGCCGTGGACGGAAAGATCATCTTCGATGTCCGCTTTGACGCCTATTTCGACCTCAACCAGGACGCCGTCCCCGACCGGTTCGAGCTGCGCGAATACGTGATGGCCGTGGACGCCGCCACCGGCGACATCCTCTGGCAGCGCGCCAACGGCAGCACCGTCCTGACTGACGGCAACCAGGTCCCGAAGCTGTGGCTCTGCCCCACGCCGGCGCTGTATCAGACCGCGTCCGGGCCACTGGTCGCCGTGTCTTCGACATTGACCGCCAACGTGCGTGTCCTCGACCCCAGGACCGGCGCCGAGCGGTGGGTCGCCACGACGTCAGCGCCGACGCAGATCTCCCCGGCCCTCGCCAACGGGCGGCTCTTCTTCGGCGCAGGCGGCGCCCTTCATGGCGCTCTCTCCAGCGTCAACCAGCCCCCGTCCACGCCCGTGCTGTTCGGCAGCGACGGCCGTTCCATCAGCGCCGCCAGCGCCACGCTGCGCTGGTCTCCCTCGCTCGACCCCAACGGCGACTCCGTCACCTATCAACTGCGCGTCGGCCGCGACGGTGATTTGCTGGAGTCATGGGAGCACGAGATCACCACCGCTCCCGGTCAGACCGCCGTGAAGCTCCCGGTCCGCCTCGACACCGGCGTCACCTACACGTACTCGGTCCGCGCCCGCGACAGCAAGGCCGCCTGGTCCGATTGGTCTCCGCCCGGCAGCTTCGTCGCGACCCTGACCCCGTCGGTCTCGATCGACGGACAGACGCAGAGCGATCTCGCGACGGCGCTGCAGTCGGCCACCCCTGGCACCGTCATCACGCTGGGCGCCGGCACCTTCAACCTCTCCGACACCATCCGTGTCCCCGGCGGCGTCACCCTCCAGGGCGCCGGACCCAGCCGCACCATCCTGGACGCGCGTGGGCTCGCGGTCGGTGTCACGCTGGAAGGCTCCGCCGCCGGCCAACCGACGCAGATGAGCAAGCTCACCGTCACCGGAGCCACCGTCGGCGTCGCCTTCCGCGACACCCGCGACGCCGTCCTCAGGAACGTCATCATTCGCGACAACACCGAGGCCGGCGTCGAGGTCAGCGCGAACGCCAGCGCCCAGGTGATGAACGCCACCCTGCTGCGCAACCAGAACGGCGTGAAGTCCTTTGGTTCGGTGCTGGTCAAGAACTCGGTCCTGGCCCAGGGCCACACCGCCTTCTGGTCCGATTCCTCCAACGCCATCGCCAGCAAGTTCAACGACAGCTACAACAACAGCGTCGACTATCGCAATGTCGAACGCGGCCTGGGCGATTTCAACGCCGAAGTCGGCTGGGTCGACGCCGCCAACAACGACCTCCACGTCCTGGCCCATCAGCCGTCAACCGATCGCGGCGATCCCGACGACGACTTCAGCCAGGAACCGCAGCCCAACGGCGGCCGCATCAACCTCGGCGCCTTCGGCGGCACCGATGAGGCCGAGCTCAGCGGGGGGGCTGTCATTCCGCCGCCCACGCCCCACCACGGTGACGGCGGCTGCGCGCTGGCGGCCGCGCCCGGTCAAGGGCACGACACGAACGACGCCACCTGGCTCTGGGGGCCGATCTTCCTGGCCCTGGCCTTTACCTCGCGGCGACCACCGCGGGCGCGCCAGCCCCGATCGCGGCCGCGACCCTGAGACATTTCCGGACGCGGAAAACCGCCGGTCCCTGTGAGATACTGGTGGTAGCGGCAGTATCTGCACGGGTTGACCTATGCCCTCCACCCTGATTCTTGATCGCGCCCTGGCGCGTAACGTCCCTGAAACCTTCGGACGTTTCGAGCTGCTTGCCCAGATCGGTGTGGGCGGCATGGCGGAGGTGTTTTTGGCCCGCATCGGCGAGCTGGCGGGGTTGCGCAGCCTGGTCGCGGTCAAACGCATTCTGCCGGGCTGTGCGGCGGATCCGTCATTCGACGAGCTGTTTCAGCGCGAGGCGCGGATCGCCCTGCGCCTGCAGCACCGGGGCATCGCGCGGGTGATCGAGGTCGGCAAGGTCGACGGCTCCTGGTTCCTGGCCATGGAGCTGGTCCAGGGTGAAACGCTGTCGCGCGTGCAAAAAGCCGAGGCCGCGGCAAACCGTCACGCCACGCCCGCGATGATTGCCCACGCCGGCGCGGAGCTGGCCCTGGCGCTACACCATGTCCATTCGCTGACCGACGGACGCGGCAAGTCCCTGGGCATCGTCCACCGCGACGTCAGCCCGCAAAACGTGATGCTGGGGTTCGATGGCGCGGTCAAGCTGATCGATTTTGGCATTGCCCGCGCAGCCAGCAGTCGTAACGTAACTCAGGCCGGACAATTTTCGCGGGAAGCTGTCATACGGGGCCCCCGAACAGGTCGAGGGGCGCACGCTCGACGCACGCACCGACGTCTTCGCCCTGGGCGTGGTGCTGCACGAATGGCTTTCAGGACGGCGGTTGTTCCACGGACAGGGCCGCTCGCGGACCGTCGCGGCCATCCTCCATGCGCAGCCGCCGCCACTGACGGGGATACCGTCCGATCTTGCGTCCATCGTTGCCAGGGCGCTGGAAAAAGATCCGGAGCGTCGGTTCGAGACCGCCGAGGCGCTGGCGAACGCCCTGCTGGAAACTCAGTCGGGTCAGGGCGGCGAAGGTCCCAAGGCGATGGGCGCCCACGTCAGGGCCCTGTTTCCCGAGCGCTTCAATCGCTGGCAACTGATTACTCAGCGAGAGGCCGGTGAGGAGCTGGAGCGGAGCTCGCACGGGGAAGAGGAGGCCGACAAGCCGCCTCACCGGGCCACCGCTTCGGAGCCGACCGCGGTGATCGAAGGCCTGCCCAAGCGGAGTCAAGCGCACGTCTTCATGCCGCCGCGCCCGACGCGGCTGCCGCCGCCCGACCGCACCAGCACCATCGCGCTGACACGCATCCATCACCGCGGGCTCGAACCTCGGGATGGTGTCTTGCCCGTGCAGGCATACACCGAACTTTCGGGACAGGTGGGCCAGCCGCCGGGCGGGGAGACACCCGGCGTCCCCTCGCGACGTTCCATCCCCGTGGCCCTGACGCTGGGCCTGCTGTGTCTGGCGATCGGCGGAAGCTTTATCGCGGTACGCGGGCGAAAATTGACGATCGCGCCAAAACCGAAGCCGCCCGCGCCCGCGGTCTACGCGATGCCGACCTCCGTCACCAGCCCAGAGCCGATCGCGAACCGTCTTCCAGCAGCGGTGGCCGACGTTCCGATCGCGGCTCCGGCTGCGGCCGACGCACCACCACCCCTGCCGGCCCGCCGCCTGAACCCGACCATCCGGCGGTCTCCCCTTCGGCGGACCGCGAGCCGCTCGGTGTTCCTGGCATCCCCGTCCCCGTCCCCTTCCCCGTCCCCTTCGCCCCCTCCATCAATATTGAACGAGCTTGAACCAAGTCCTTACCAGCGCCGTGTCGCGCGCTAAGTGTGCTGTGACGACCCACTGTCGCCACCTGGTTGCCGTCGCTGTTGTGACGATGGTCAGCTCGACTGCCGTGGCACAAACCCAGGTTGACGCCTGCGCGGTGGTTCGCGCCTGTGCGGCCGATGATGCCTGGTGCTCCGGCGCCTGTTCGGTCATTCCCGCTGCGAGCCCCGCGCGCGAGGAGGCTCTGGCCGCCCTGGACAGGGAGGCCCGCTCCGCCGCCGGCGAGCACAACTACGACGTTGCCGCGCAGCGGTTCACTTGCCTGTTTCGCGCTGATCCGCGCGCCGAGAACGTGGGCAGCCTCTCGGTGGTCCTGCGCGAACGGGGGCTCATGGGCGACGCGTTGACCGCCGCTCGCTGCGCTGAATCTCTGTCAAACGAGGGCCCCGGCCGCGAGCGGGCGCGGGCCCGCCGCGAGGACATCGAGCGCCGGGTGGCTCCCGCGAAGGTGCCATCGCCTGAACAGGCGGCCCGCACGATGATCGTCGAAGAGCCCGCGCGGCCTTCGCCCCTCCCGCGCGATGCGACCGCGCGTGCGCGCCAGTCAGAGGGCGTCCTGGTGACCTCGTCTCGGTCCACCGATCAGGAACCGCCCGCCGGGTTTCGTCGCGCCGGCTGGATCGGTGCCGCCGCGGCTGCGGTGTTGGTGGTGGGAGCCGGGACCACGTACCTTCTGGCGCGCGAGCGCTCCAGCGATTTCCGCGCCGAACAGGCCGAAAACGGGTTTACCCAGCGGGCCCAGGACCTTCGCAGCGGCGCGCAATCCTGGCGGACGGTCAGCGCGATCAGCCTGACGGCCGGCGTGCTGGTGTCTGGCGCTTCCGCCGTCCTGGTTTTCTGATCGACATCGCGACGCGCGCGCCTACCGGCACCCCACCACCGAACAGGTGGCCTGCGACCCGCCCGATGGCATGCAGCACGTACCCTTGATGACCCCGCAGGTGCACGCACAGCCCGGGGTACAGTCGACACACATATTCACCGCCGGCGCGCAGCTCAGGGCTTCACCGCCTCCGGTGTCAGGATCGCTGGCGGCGTCGCTGGCGGGCGCCTTATCGAAGGCGGACCCGAAGTCGATGCCGGGACCGAAATCGAAACCGGATCCGAAATCGAAGCCGGCGGCGACATCGAAAGCGGGGGCAGCATCGACGGGCGGGCATTTTCGCCAGCAGGCCCCACGGCAACAGTGCATATCCTCGGGGCACGTATTGCCGGTTCCGCACACGATGCCCTCCTTCCAGGTCGCGTCAACACACGCGTCGGCGCCGAGCAACCAGGAGGTCAGGAGCGCAACGAGCATCGTCCACGACGCCCGCGAATGGCCCAAAGCTGCGACACGCCGAGGCGGTGATCGGTCGATCATCGGACATCCGATCGTAGGGCTTCGCGCGTCAGGACGCCAGAATCGTTTCCTCCAAATCGCAACATCGGGCGCCATGCCCGATATCTATTTTTTCCGAAACTCGTCCACGCGCAGATTCCACCGCTTCAACCATCGGTGGATCTGCATCCGCGTCCGACCCATGCTGCGCGCCACCTGACTGACGTTACCGGCGTGCGCCGCCAGCTGGACCAGCAGCTCGCGCCGGATGGTGTCCTGGTCGGCCCGGGGCAGATCGTCGGACACGCCCTTTCCCAGCGGCGCATGTTCCAGCAGGTCGGGCGTGATCTCACCGCCGTCCTTGACCAGGGTGACGGCGGCTTCGATGAATCGGTCCAGCTCACGGACGTTGAACGGCCACGAGTGAGCGAAGAGCGTATCGAGG
>DASRQT010000384.1:0-3833 GCA_035696485.1 Polyangia bacterium
CGCGACTACAACCCCGGCTGGCACACGTCGCTGGATCTGCACAACTTGCTGGTCTGTTCGGAGGCGATCACGCGCGCGGCCATCGAACGAAAGGAGAGCCGCGGCGGACACTTTCGCGACGACTTCCCCGACAAAGATCCCGCCTTCGGCACCTTCAATCTCATCTGCAAGAAGGGACCGGACGGTCGAATGCAGCTGCGGCGAGAGGTGATCCCGCCCGTTCGTCCCGATCTGAAACAGGTCATCGAGGAGAACAAGTAATGCCGTCCGTCGCTTTCAAGGTCTGGCGCGGGGAACGCGGCCAGGGGGATTTCAAGGACTACAAGACCGAGGTCTCCGAGGGGATGGTGGTGCTGGACGCCATCCACCAGATACAGGCGGCCGAGGCCAATGACCTGGCGGTGCGCTGGAACTGCAAGGCGGGGAAGTGCGGCTCGTGTTCGGCCGAGATCAACGGCATGCCCAAGCTGATGTGCATGACGCGGCTGGCGGATCTGCCGACCGACGCGCCCATCACGGTCGAGCCGATTCGCAGCTTTCCGTCGCTGCGCGACCTGGTCACCGACGTCTCGTGGAACTTTCGTATGAAGGAGAAGATCAAACCCTTCAAGCCGCGGGCGCCCGACGCGCCGGACGGAACCTGGCGGATGAAACAGGAAGACATCGAGCGGGTCCAGGAATTCAGGAAATGCATCGAGTGTTTCCTGTGCCAGGACGTCTGCCACGTGCTGCGCGACCATCACAAACACGACGAGTTCATCGGGCCGCGGTTCCTGGTCCACGTCGCCGCCCTGGAGATGCACCCGCTCGACACCGAGGACCGGGTCTCCGACCTGAAGAACCAGCACGGGATTGGCTACTGCAACATCACCAAGTGTTGCACCAAGGTCTGCCCCGAAGGGATCACCATCACGGACAACGCCATCATCCCGCTCAAGGAACGGGTGGTAGACCGCTTCTACGACCCGATCAAGCGCCTCTTCCGCGTGTTTCAGAAATAGCGTGATCTAGAGCGAAAAGGCTCCCCTGACGCCGATCAGGAGCCATTCGTGCATGGCGGTGTTGTTGATGTCGCCCTCGGTGGTGGCGGTGTTGTTGCCAGTTGTGACCTTGGTGCTGATGTTGTCGAACCGGCCCAGCGAGAAGCTGGCGAAGGGGCCGATAACGCTGTTGCCGCTGAGACGGTAGTCAGCGCCGGCCTGCAGGTTCACGAACTCGATCCCGCTGACGGTGGAGCTGGCCGTCACGCCGCCCAGCAGACTGGTACCACCCTGAAAGTGGAACCATTCGTATCCGGCGCCGACGCCGACGAAGGGAGCGAAGCGCTGCTCTGGGACGAACCGATAGAGGACGTCCAGGCCCAGGCGGATGACCGACGCCGAGCAGCTGGCGTTGGCGTTGTTGCAGCCGTTGTTCTGGTCCTTGATCTGGCCGAAGCCATAGCCGAACAGGATCCCGGCGAACACGTTCGGGTTGAAGCGGTAGCCGGCGTCCAGGATGAGGGGGATCTGCCCTGAGACGCCACCGTCCAGGTTGTTCCCCTGTGAGGCCTCGCCGAAGGGCAGGCCGTAACCGAGGCGAAGGCCCAGCTCGCCTCCCGAATAGCTGGCAGCCTGGGGAGCCTGCTGCGCCGCCGCCGTCAGCGGTGCGAGCAGGATCGTGCCCAGGGCCAAAAAGCGGAGCTTTCGTATCGCCGTTGTGCGCATGGGACCTCCTTTTTCGAATTGAACGCTGTTCAATACCGCTTTAGGCTGGTCTTGGCCAATGATAGTCGGAAAACGAAAAAGCCACGAACTGGGAAATGGCCATAAACGTAATGAAGACGCGAACGTCCGTGGGGGAGTGGGACAGGCCGAAGCTCGCGACCAGGACCGCGACCCCCTCGGCCAGCTCGACAAACGCATGCGTGCGGAACGGTATCAGCTTGAAGGTCCCCTGAGGATAGTTGGTGATCCTGGTGAGGACGAAGTGCACGGCCGCGCCGCCGAGGGCGATGCCCAGCGCCGCGCCGCCGAGGCCGAGCGCCAGCGCGCCGACGACGTAGGCGGCGACCACCGCGTCGTCCAACCATCCGTGCAAGCGCGGACCGATCAGCGGATACAGCATGATGTTGAACGCGGCAGTGTAGCTCAGCGGTCGAGCAAGTTCGGCCTATCATGACGCACCGACGCCAGTACCTCCGACAATGCCGGGACACCCGTAAGGCTGATAGGCTAACCTCCCGGCCGACCGTGACGAACATTGACCAAGACCGTTCGTCCCCCGACCCCTTCGTCGGCCCTCGGACTACCGACTATCTGGCGCCGCTTCAGGCCATCACGTCGGCGCTTTCGCGATCACTGTCTCCTGAAGAGATCGCCGGCGTGGTGATCAGCCACGCGCTCACTTCCGTGCAGGCCAGCGCGGGCGCCGCCTTCTTCTGTACGCCCTCCGGTGAGCTGCAGCACTTCGCGTCGCGCGGCCTGTCCCCGGTGGTGGTCGAGGGCTGGCGCCAGGGGACCATCGCGGTGCCTCCGGTGGTTCGGACGGCGGCGTCCACCCGCGAGGTGCAGTGGTTCGAGACTCACGAGGCGCTGGTGACGGCATTTCCCAGCGTCAAGAACGCGCACACGCCCGCCGCTCGCCTGCAAGCTCTGGTGGCGCTGCCCCTGAAGCTGGGACAGCGAATGCTGGGTGTCATCGGCTTTACCTACAGCGCCAGCAAACAGTGGGATGACGAAGAGAAGGATTTTCTCCTCACCATCGCCGAGGTCTGCGCCCAGGCGCTGGATCGCGCCTTTCTTTACGACGCCGAGCGCACGGCCCGCGCCCAGGCCGCCGAGGCCAACCGGCGCCTGCGGCTCTTGTCGGAAGCGTCAAAGACCTTCGCCGAATCAAACCGCGACCTGGAATCCGCGCTGAGCGTGATCGCCCAGCAGTTGACCGAGATGGTCGGTGGCGCGGCCACCATCGCGCTGATCTCGCTGATTCGCGAGGACGGCACGTTGATGGAGAACGTGGCGGTGCGCGCCCAGGATCCCGAGCTGTCGCAGCAACTGGTGGCACTCGCCCGCGAGAACCCGCAGCGGGTCGGGGTTGGCTTGCGCGGCCGGGTCGCGGCCACGGGCGAGACCGTCCTGCTGCCCGTCATCGAGCAGGATCCCCTGGAGCCGGCAAACGATCCGACTTGCCGCCCGCTGTTCGATCGATTCAAACCGACGACCCTGATGGTCGTCCCCTTGCGCGCGCAGGACCGCATCCTGGGAACCATCTTGCTCATGCGCGCCGATCCGAGCCGCCCCTACTCGACAGCCGATCTGGCCCTGGTTCAAGAGCTGGCCGATCGGGCCGCGTTGACCATCGACAACGCGCGCCTCTACGAGGCTGCCCAGCGGGCCATCCGCGTGCGCGACCACATCCTGGCCATCGCCGCCAAGGAGCTGGTAACGCCGCTGACGGTGTTGCGCCTGCAACTGTCCAGCCTGCAGGCCAGCGACCAGGAGCTGCGGACAGCGAGCAGGATCGAGAAAGCGACGCGCAGCCTGGAGCGGCTGGACAACGTCATCGACCAGTTCTCCGACATCTCGTGCATCTCGGCCGGTAAGCTGACGCTGACCCCCGAAAACGTCGACCTCGCGGCCCTGGTCAGTGACGTGGCCGGACTGTTCTCCGAACGGCTGGCCCGATCAGCCTGTGAGCTGGACTTCCACGCGGCCGAGACCATCGTCGGACACTGGGACAAGCTGCGCCTCGAACAGGTGGTCACCAACCTCATGTCGAACGCCTGCCGGCACGGTCGCGGCCGGCCGATCGAGGTGGCCGTCGGGAGCAGCGGCGACATGGCCTTCGTCCAG
>DASRQT010000385.1:0-1693 GCA_035696485.1 Polyangia bacterium
AGTTGCTCGGCATCAGCCGGGCGGCGGCCTACCGCTTCGCCAGCGCGGGCGATCTTCCCACCAAGCGCCTTGGCCGACGCGTGTACGTCGTATCGGCCAAGCTGCGCGAGTTCATCGAGACGGAGGACGAAGCCGCATGAAAGGGCACGTCTACAAGCGCGGCAAGAACTGGTCGTACCTGTTCAACATCGACCCGGACCCCCTGACCGGCAAACGCCGACAGACGAACGGGAGCGGGTACAGGACCGAGCGCGAGGCGTGGAAAGCCTGCCGGGACGCGATGGCCGAGTACGAGAAGGGTCGTGCCGTCAGCTCCTCTCGCCGCAAGGTGGCGGAGGCGCTGGATGAGTGGCTAACTAGGATCGAGCACTCGATCAAACCCTCCATGACCCAGAACTGGCGGAACTACGCGGCCTACTACGTGATCCCGTACATCGGGCAGCGTGAGGTGCAGGACATCACCGGCGCCGTCTGCGACGCGTTGTACGCCAAGCTGCTCGCCGAAGGCCGGGTGAAGGCCAGGCCGAAGAAGCGCCCAACCACGCGAGCTGTGCACGCGCGGCGACTCGGGCCAGGCGGGCGGGCGCTGCCATGCCGCCCGTACAGCTATGACACCGTGCGGTGCTTCCACACCCATGCCGAGGACGATCCGGCGATAGGCCAGCCGATCACGCCGAAAAAGCTTGGCGAGCGCGCGGCCAAGGACGCCGCCGAGTCGGCACGACGGAAGCTCAATCCTGGCCTAGAGCCCAAAACGGTGGTCAATACGCACCGGATGCTCCACCGGGCCTGGGAAGACTTCACGACCTGGGGATGGGCCAAGCGGAATGTCGTCAGCGACGCGCACCCTCCCCGAGTGCCACGCAAGGGCCGGAAGGTCTGGACCGTGGCTCAGCTTCAGACGTTCCTGCAGCACGCCCGGTCTGACCGGTTCTTCGCCCTGTGGGTACTCGAAGCCACCTCGGGCATGCGGCGCTGCGAACTGGCGGGTGCACGCCGGGATCTGCTCGACCTGGACGCCGGAACGCTCTCGATCGAGATCACGCGCGTCGTTGTCGACGGCAGGGTGATCGAGTCGGACGGCAAGACCGAGAATGCTCAGCACGTCCTGGCCCTCGACCCGTTCACGCTGGCCGCGCTGAAGGCACACGTCGAAAGGCTCGACCACGAACGGCGCGAGCTCGGCCCGGACTACCAAGATCACGGGGTGCTGTTCTGCTGGGAGGACGGCAGGCCTCCGCATCCTGACACGATCACGCGACGGTTCAAGAAGCTTGCCGCGGCTGCGGGCCTGCCCGAGATCGACCTACATGACGTCCGGCACAGCTACGCCACCGCAGGACGCGATGCCAAGATCGACTGGAAGGCGCTGAGCCATCGCATCGGCCACTCGGACGTGGCGTTCACGATGAAGCAGTATGTGCAGACGGACCTGGAGGCCGATCGCCAGGTGGCCAACACGCTCGCGGAGTTGATCATCGGCGGGTCGCTGACCTCGTTCGAGATCACTGAGACGGACCGCGAGGCGGGGTGAACGAACCTGAGGTTTACAAATCAGTTTACAAACCACATGCAGAAGGCCCTTTCTCTGTTCGAGAAAGGGCCTCTGGCCTTGGTAGCGGGGGAGGGATTTGAACCCTCGACCTCTGGGTTATGAGCCCAGCGAGCTACCGAACTGCTCCACCCCGCGTCG
>DASRQT010000386.1:0-2585 GCA_035696485.1 Polyangia bacterium
GCAGCCGCAGGTGAAGCTGCGCGACGGGTCGCTGATCTTCATTGGCACCCACGCGGCGGTCTTCCGGATCGTGTCGGTGACGGAGCTTGCGGCGATGAGGGCGGAGCTTGAGAACCCGCTGGCGCCGGTCCCGACTGTGAACCCGACCTTTGCGGTCATCTGCGGCAACCTGCGCAAGCTGGCGACCTCGGGGGAGGAGATTCTGTTAACCGGGGAGACAGGCGTCGGCAAGGAGGTCTACGCCCGCGCCATCCATGAGGCCAGCGGGCGCAAGGGGCGGTTTGTCGCGGTGAACTGCGCGGCCATTCCGCGCGAGCTGGTGGAGAGCGAGCTGTTCGGCTATGTCCGCGGCGCTCATTCCCAGGCGTCGCAGTCCAAGCCCGGGATCATCGAGGAGGCGGAGGAGGGGACGCTGTTCCTCGACGAGATCGGGGACATGGCGCCCGAGCTGCAAACCAAGCTGCTGCGGTTCACGCAGGACCGCCTCCTGGCCCCGGTCGGCGGCACGCGCCAGCGACGCATCGATACGCGCATCCTGGCGGCGACCAGCCGGTCGGCGCCGCCGGGGAAGACGGGTGGGGCGGGGCTGCGAGCCGATCTATCGGCGCGCCTCGGCGCGGAACCGATCCGGATCCCGCCGCTGCGCGAACGGATGGAGGACCTGGGTGCCCTGATCGCCTACCTGCGGGGCGAGCGGCTGCGTCCGTTCGAGCTGATGGCGTTCCAGGCGTTGTGCCTGCATACGTGGCCCGGCAACGTGCGCGAGCTGGGCAAGGTGGTCACCTCGGGCGAGGCGCTGTCGCGCGGCGCCGAGCGAATCATGGCGGACCACCTTCCGCTGACCATCTCGGCGACGCCGGCGCGCATCCGCGCGTCGGGCGCCAGCGGGCGCGTGCCTCGTCCGCCGCCATCGGCGCTGGAGCTGGAGGAGTTGATGCGGCGGTTTCAGGGCAACATGCTGCGCGTTGCGCGTGAGCTGGAACGTAAGCCAGCTTTGGTCTATCGCTGGGCAAAAAGGTTCAAGCTCAGCGCCGACGACTTTCGTCCCAAGGACGAATAGAGACGTCGCACGGGTCGCGTCTCCTGCCGTGGCGCGGAAAATTCCACGCCGCGGTCGGCGAATGCGTCGCGTGGTTGTGAAACCGAACCACAAGAGCGCCGATGAGCGACAGCAGCGCCGGCAGGTTATGCTGACAATATGGCACGGCGGCCGATTGTGACGTGATGGCGGCGCTCGAGGATCTGGCGCTGATGTTGCGGCCGGCGGGCGGCGGCATCTTCACCGTCAGCACCGGCCGCGCCGAGCAGGAGGCGTTGCAGCGCGAGCTTTACCAGGCGCACGACGCGACGGACGTTGGCCGCAAGTGGCACGCCGCGCTGGACAGCATCCCCACGGCACGGGCCGTGATCCTGGCGATCCCGTCGGATTGTGGGGCGGGGCTGGTGCGCGGGGCCAGCTTCGGCCCGCAGGGGATTCGCACGGCGGCGCTGCGACTGTTGCCCTCGTTGCCGTCGCTGCTGGCACGGCACGGGATCGTCGACGTCGGTGACGTGTTCGTGGTTCCGCAGCTTTTATCCGACGAGATGCTCAACGACGATCAGGTGCAGGCCACGCGCGGCGCCATCTATGGGCAGGATCCACGGGCGGCGTCGCTGCCGGTTTCGCCGCTGTCGATCGCCGAGGCGGTGATGGACCGGATCTTCGCGCTCGCCCCCGACGTGTGCGTGTTCATGCTGGGCGGGGACCATTCGGTCGCCTGGCCAGTCGTCTCGGCGCTGGCGCGGCACATGCGGGAGCCGTGGGCGATCGTGCACCCCGACGCGCACACCGATCTTCTGCCGGATCGCCTGGGGGTGAAATATTGTTTCGCGACCTGGGCCTACCACGCGAACGAGCTCCTCGGCCGCGGCGGCCGGCTGGTGCAGGTCGGCGTGCGCGCCTCGGGACGCTCGCGCGCGCACTGGGAGGGGACCCTGGGCGTGAAACAATTCTGGGCTGATGATGTCCACGCGCGCGGCGAGGCGGTGATCGACGACGTGCTGTCGCATCTGACGTCGATCGGCGTGCGGCGCGTGTATATCTCCAACGACATCGACGCCACGGACGTGTCGGCGGCGCCGTCGACGGGGGCGCCGGCCGCGGCAGGATTGTCGGTTGAATTTGTGCGCGCGTTGATCGCGCGGGTCGGCGCGGCGACGACATTGCTGGGCGGCGACGTGGTCGAGGTGGCGCCGCCGATCGGATCGCCTGACGATGCGAAGCGCACCACTGAAGTCGGCGCCTGTTATATGCTGGACACCCTGGCGGCGCTGGTCGGTGCGGACGCGCTACGAATCTGACACCAAACAAAAACATGAGTGACGACGACGATTCGTCTGCTGACGACGAGCTGCAGTTCAAGCTCGATGAGGGATGGCAGGCGCTGGAGCAGGGGGATCGCGCGACCGCGCGTCGTGTCGCCGACGCGATCGCCGCGCAGGCGACGGCCCGCGGTGGGGCGGTTGATCCCGCGTTAGCGCCGGCGCTGTTGCTGCAGGCGGCGTGCTTTCGCGACGAGGGCGACGACGAGCAGGCGATCCCGCTC
>DASRQT010000387.1:0-27491 GCA_035696485.1 Polyangia bacterium
CGTCGCGCGCGAGTTCGAACGCGGCTGGCCACGGCGCAACGCTTGAAACAGCGCGATCCACAGCGGCACGACGGCCAGGATCAGCGCCGTCAGCGCCGACGGGATCCGCCGCTCCGCCAGGCAGACCAGGCCGTTGCTCAGCCCCGGCATCAGCACGCCGACCAGCGCCGCGTTGCGGAGCTCGATGCGCGTGAACGACAGCGGCCCGGTGGCGCGCGCGATCAGCAAGAAGCCGAGGCCCGCGACCGAAAAGCGCATCGCGCCCGACAGCAGCGGCGGCAGCTCCTCGACGACCCAGCGAATGGCGAGGTAGGTCGACCCCCAGACGAGGTAGACAGTACCAAGCGCGAAGACGATCTTGGCTTTCAGAGAAACTGCGGCGGAGGCCGGGGCACCGGCGGCGTTCACGAAGCGCCGAGCTTAGCACCGCAAAACGCTTCCCAGGTCGGCGCGTGCCGACTATTCTCCCAGCGGTGATCGCGCGTTCTCCGGCTGCTCTGGCCTTGTGCCTGTCGCTGCTGGCGCCGGCGCTGGCGACCATCGGCTGCGACACGCCGCCGGCGCGTCCGTCGGCGCGCCTGTGGACAATGGACGACTACGTGGCGCTGTCCAAAGGGGCAGGGGAGAACAACCCCGAGGCGCAGCTTCCTGCCTTGATGCCGCTCGGGATGGTGCTCACCGACGACGGCGCCGATCACTACCGGCTGACGCTGGGGCCGACCATGCTGGGAGACTATGAAGGCGCGTACATCACCACCGAGGTCTGGCAGGGCTTCGACAAAGTGTGGGTTCAGCCGCTTTACGTGCTGACAAGCGGCCGGTCCGCCGACGGCGCTCCGATCCGTTTTCCGGCGGGCGACCCGCGGTCTCGGCCGATCTTCACGGTCGGGCCGGAGAGCGCGTTTTACAGTCCCTACTGGCAGACGTTCTACGTTGAAATCGCGGCCGACGCGCCCGCCGACAAATACCGATCGTCACGCGACGTCGTCAATGACAGGTCGGCCGTATTGACCCCGGGCCGGGGGCGGTTGGCATCGCTGATTCGCGCCAAGGGCGTCATCGCGAGCCCGGTCGGCGACCGCGATCGTTACCCCAGTCTGCCGGCGTCGGAGAAAGTCGGACCGGTGAAGCTGGGTGGTATCGGATACCTCGACGGCGTCGAGATCGAATACATCGACCTGGGCGAGGACGGGTTTGATTGGGACCAGAACCTGGTGGTCGAGGAGACGCCGCTGTTCGTCCCGGCCTGGCGCGACGCGACCGGCGTCCTTCGGCCGATGGAGGTGCCCACCGTCGGCGGCACGGGACCGCTCTACAGCAATCGGCCGGGGCTGTTCCCGATGAATCGGCCCCACTACGGTTCCTACTGGCGGCTATATCTGGCCGAGGTGCCGGCGGCGGCGCGCGCCTTCGCGCCGCCACAGTTTCCCAAGGTGCAGCAGGCGCTGCAGGCGGCGGGGATTCCCGTCGCCAACGTGGACCCGTCGATCGCGAAGCTGACCGGCGCTGACCTGGCGATGTATCAGGCCCTCGTGGGTCGCGTCGCGCTGGACGGCGCCAGCTGTTTTTCGTCCGAGACCGCGCTTGCGGCCTGCACGTGGCTGGACTCGCAACCCGCGATTGAGATGCACCTCGGACTCAATGCGCTGCACAAGACCGACATCACCGTCACCTGTCCGTTCGTCTCATACGCCGGCAATCCGGTTCCGAACCCATGAGCCGGTCGAATCGCCATCTGACCCTGTGTTTCCTCATGGCGACGTCGGCGGCGCCGTCGGCGGTTGCGTTTGGCCATTCGGAGCCGAACCTCGTCGCGATCGACGAGGTGGAGGCCGACAACGACAGCCGGGGCTATACGCCGGGCGTCGACGGCCCGGGCGGTCAGGCGCCGCTGCAGATTCATGGTTACGTCGACGTTGGGTATGCCCACGCGCAAGGCAACGGGACCAGCTTTGCCGCCGGGGACACGCGGCTGCCGGCGGATTACGGGGTCGACACCTTCGCGCCCGCGGTGAACTCACGCGGCGACGTCGCGTCAGCCGATTCGGGCAGTCTGTTCACCAACGGATTCTTGCCGCGTTCGGCCGGCATCGGCGGGCGGGCCTCGTTCCTGGTCAACACCGTCAACTTCGATTTCAAGTACACCGCGCCGGGCGCGCCGGTAATGGTGTTCACACGCCTGCAACTGTTGCCGCGGTTCACCGGCGCAGGCGACGAGACGCGCGCGCTGCTGGAACAGGCGTTTGGCCGGATTATCCCCTTCGATTCGCAGGAGCTGGCCATCAGCGTGGGAAAGTTCGACTCGGTCTTCGGGATCGAATACCTCGAGAACCAGGCCAACATCCGCACCGGGATCACACCTTCGCTCTGGGCTCGGTACACCACCGGCCCGTCGATGGGCGCCAAGGTCTTCTACCGCCAGCAGATCGCGCCGCTGTGGTCCGCGGTCAGCCTCAACGTCGCCGCCACCAACCACGGAAACTTCGTCGAGGCCCTGCAGTCGCCGGACGCGTCGCTGACCGGCCGGCCGGTGCTGTCGGCGCGCCTCGGCTACGAGCTGAACCTGCCCGTGCTGCAGATAAAGGCCGGGGGCAGCATCCTGGGCGGCCCGCGCAACGATCAGAACCAGGCCGATTCCAGGCAGCGCATCGTGGGCGTCGACCTTCGCGTGGCGCTGCTGGGCCTGTACTTCACCGGCGAATATGTCCGCGTCAACGAGGATGAAGGCGGACCGAAGACGACGGGCGCGGGCAACTTCCCGGTCTCGTCGGGGTTTCGCGCCAACGGATTTTACGGCCAGCTGGCGTATACGGTTGAGCTGGATCTCGGTCCGCTGCGGCGGGTGACGGCCTATGGCCGCTATGAACGGCGGCACGCCGCATTCCCCGGCTTCACGCCGATCACCGTCGACCGCATCACCGGTGGCGTGCGCGCGGATCTCTGGGACGTCCTGATCCTCAAGGGCGAATATCTGCGCAACCGCGAGCGCGAAGGGGCGCCGAATGTTTCCAATGACGTGATGACCACGTCCTTGGTGTACACGTGGTGACAGCGGGCAGGAACATTGGAGGTGGTTGCATGACCTTTCGGTACTGGCGGAGGACCGCGGTAGTTGCTGGGGCGTTGGGTCTGTCGATCGCGATGTCGGGCCCGCTGGCCGAGGCGGCGCCAGCACACGGCTCGGGCGGGTGGCTGGGCGAGGCGATGCCGCTGCCGCTGGCGGTGAAGACGCAGCAGGATCTGGCCATCAAGCAGGCGGCCGAAAAGCAGTACCTCATCTTCAACCTGCTGGCCGGCGGCAAGGTGGCGTGGGACGCCGGCGACTTCGCCACCGCGGCGGCGAAGTGGGAGGCGCTGCTGCACGTGCAGGGGCTGGACCCCGACGTCGACAAGCTGTTCCGGCCACTGGCCAGGGAAGCGCGCGCCAAGGCGGGCACGGCCCCCTCCTCCGCGGCCGAACCTGCCGGCGTGGCCAGCCCGCCAGGGGTGCCAAGCGCGCCCATCGCAAAGCCTGCGGCGCCGGTTGTGGCGACCGTGACAGTCAGCGGGATCGTGGCCGGCGGTGGAACCATGGGACCGGGGGGGGCCGTCGTCTGGCTGAAACGCGCGACCGGCGACACACCGCGGCCCGCGCCGGCCAAGGGCAAGGTCATCCTGCAGCAGAACAAGACGTTCGTGCCGCGCGTGCTGGCGGTTCCGGTCGGGACCAAGGTCGACTTCCAGAACCAGGACTCGATCTTTCACAACGTCTTTTCGCTGTCGAAGCCGAACGAATTCGACACCGGGCTCTACCGCCAGGGGACTTCGTACGCGCAGGTGTTCAAGAAGCCGGGGGCGGTGCAGCTTTTGTGCAACATCCACTCGTCGATGATCGGCTACGTCTACGTGGTTGATTCGCCCTACTACGCGCAGGCCGATGGCAACGGCGCCTTCACGATCAAGGGGGTGCCGCCCGGCGAGTATCAGATCGAGGTCTGGCACGAGGGCTCATCGAAGGAGACCCGACAGCGCCTGACCGTCGACGCGGACGGCGTGCGAGCCCTGTCGCTGAAGGTCGCGGGCGACAAGGGCACGCCGGCCACCGTCCCCGACAAGTCGGGCAAACCGCGGCAAACGCACCTCGGTTATTGAGTTTGTAGAAAACCAACGGCCGCGGCCGCGGCGCGTTCGAACTCGTCGAGGTGTTTCGGGTACAGATGCGTCGCCCCGTCGACGATGAACAGCGCCTTGGGTGGCGGCATGGCGGCGACCGCGACTTCGATCTCGGCGCGCCCGCCATATTCGTCTTCCGACGCCTGGACGATCGCCTTCGGCTTGCGGCAGGTGGCGAGGACCGTGTAGTCGAACATTTTCAGCGCCAGCCCCACGCCCAGCAGCTTGCTGACCCGATCGTCGCGAGCGCCCACCGTGAGGCCGACGCGCGCTCCAAACGAGAACCCCGCCATCCACAGCGGCAGGCCGGGATAAAGGGTCTGCAGATAGTCCAGGGCGGCAACGGCATCATCCTCCTCTCCGACCCCGTGGGCGTGGGTGCCGGTTGATTGCCCCACGCCGCGAAAGTTGAAGCGCAACACCGCCAGGCCGGCGTCGTTCATCGCCTTGCCGGCGCGATACACCACGTTGTTGTTCATGGTGCCGCCGTGGAGGGGATGGGGATGGCACAGCACGGCGGCTGCCCGGGGTGATCCGTCGGCGCTCTCTTTCAGCACCGCCTCGAGGGCGCCGTGGCTGACCGGGATCCTGATGCGGCCATAAGCGGGAATCGTCGGGGGCGCGGCGTCGGACATGACCCGAGCTAGCTTAGCCGGTCGCTTCTCTCGCCGGAGAGGTTAAAGTCACCCGGCGAGGGGGCACGGAGCGCATGTCGACGTCCGCGGACAAAGCCGAGGTCTTGGAGGCGAACCTTCGTTTCTACGAAGCGTTCGCGGAACGAAACATCGAGGCGATGGAAGCGCTGTGGTCACGCTCCGCGCCGGTCGCGTGCATTCATCCCGGCTGGGGCCCGTTGCGCGACCGCGAACAGGTGATGGCCAGCTGGACCGGCATTCTAGGAAACAGCGGCTCGCCACGCATCCGCTGCTCGCGCGCGACCGCCCACGTGATGGGGGACGCCGCGTTTGTCGTCTGCGAGGAGATGGTGGAATCCGCGCGGCTGGTGGCGACCAACATGTTCGTTCGCGAAGGGACGAACTGGAAGATCGTGCACCACCAGGCTTCGCCGATTGCGCATGAGGTTGTGACGGTGATCGAAGGTGATCCGGATGACGATGGCGACGACAGCGACGGCGAGGGCGAACCCGGCGACAAGCTGAATTGACGCCAGTCGCACCGGTTCAGGGTTGACACGGAGGGGCGGATGCTCAGTTTTGCCGTCAGCCTGTCCTTCGGGGCAGGGCGGAGCACAACCATATAGGGGAGGGCATCGCACATGAACAAAGACGAGCTGAAAGGAAAAGCCGAAAACCTCAAGGGTCGGGCGAAGGAAGCTGGCGGCGCCCTGACCGGTAACAAACAGACCGAGGCCGAAGGCATGGCCGAACGCGCGAAGGGCGCCGTTCGCGAAAAGGTCGGCCAGGTCAAAAAGGAAATCAGCCGCGACGACATCGAGGACTCCGACGACGAATAGCTAGCGTTATTCGTCGTCACCTTCTGGTGCAATGCCCGTCGACGCAGACGCCGGCGGGACCGCAGTCGTCGTCGGCCACGCATCCTTTGGGGGCGCACGCGTTGGCGGGCGGCGACGATGTCGCGCTGCCCGGGGCGAAGGAGAACCCCAGCGCCCCGGGAGCGCCGGCGGGTTCGCAGCCGATCAGGGGATCGCGGCCGCACTCGGCGGTCTCGGTGCAGGTTCGCAGACAGACGGTTCGGCCTTCTCGGAAGGACGCGCAGACGGTCTGGGGCGGGCACGCCTGGGTGCCGTTGCAGCTTGCGACGCAGAGGCCCAGCGCGCCGAGATCATCGCAGCGGCCGCTGACGCACTCATCGTCGGACAGCGCGCCGCTCGCGGTCCGGCACGATGCCCCCAGGTCGAGGGACGTCGGCGCAAAACAGCCACGCACCCACGCCGGCTGGCCGGGAGTTGCCCCGTTCGGCAGCGAGCGGCAGCCGAGGCCGCGAGCGCAGCCCTCGTTGGTCTCGCACGGGGCCAGGCAGAGAGCGATCCGATCGGTGGTCACGGCGCCCGGCCGCCAGTTGGCGGCAAGGTGAGCGCAGACGGCCCCTCCCGAGCAGGTTCCGGCGCGGCATTCGGTCGTGCACAAGCCACGCGGAAACTTGTCGCCGCAAGCGGCGCCGGAGCCACACAGACACTCGAGTCCCGTCGCGCACTGACCATCGACGTCACACAGGGCGCCGGCACCGGCCGCCCCCGCGACGATGAACTGACGCCGCGTGCGCGAGACGGTCCCGGTCGACCCGGCGCCGACCAGCGCGACGGTGAACATTCCCGGCAAGACGTAAGTGTGCGCCGGCGCGCGGTCGGCCGACTTGGGGGTGCCGTCACCAAAGTCCCAGAGGAACCGGGTGATGGAGCTGGAACCGATCGGGGCGAAGGTGACAGTAAGCGGGACCGGGCCCGAGCAGCGGCTGGCGGCCAGATCGTATTGCGGGCAGCCGGTCGCGGCAAAGTCGATCTCCAGCGACATCACGGTTCCGTCGGAGCGCGCGGCACCATCCACGACCGCGGCATCGTCCGCGGCCGGACCGATCAACCGATCCTTGCAAGCGGACGTGAAAGTGCCGACAAGCGCGATCAGCGCAGTGAAAGTGGGCGCGGGGAGACGCCGCATTGGGGGCAGCGTCTCCCGGCAGCTTCCGCCGAGTCAACTGATATGGGAGCGCTGCTGTCCGGTTACACCCGCGAGGTGGCTGCCGCCACCAGGTGCGCCGGGAGATCGTCGGTGGCGAGGAAGGCGACGCCGGCGCGGCGAAGCGCGGGGATGAGGTTCTTCACCGCGATTTCGATGACCGGCTGGCCAGGGAGCTGTTCCAGGCGCAGCGTACCGCGGTCACCGACGGTCAAGCCGGGGACGACCTCCAGCGCAGCGCCGGTCAGCGAGATGTCGGTCACGCGCGCGGCGGTGCGACGGCCGCCGACCTCGATGGTCGCGATCCAGTCGACGTTGTGGCGCGAGTGTCCGCGCATGTAGGACTCCAGCGACGCCGGCAACGGGCCCTCTGCGACCGACACGGCGGTCGCGTCGGCGAGATCGCAGGCGCGGCTGGTGGCGACGTCCTCCGTCACGATCGACTCGGCCATGCGGTGGAACAGGCGCACATTCTCGTCGACGCCGCGGCGGGCCAGCAGCGGACGCTGGGGACCTGCCTGGCCGAGGCGCGCGCTCGCCATGAGGCACCCCAGCACCGGCAGGCGAATGCCCAGGAAGTCGCCCACCAGCCGCGAGAATGCGTGGAAGCGTTCGGCCTCGGCGGCGTTCTTGGCCTGGTTGCCGACCAACCGGCCACCGAAACCGGCCAGGGCTTGTTGCGCCTCGCCGCCGTAGTGGGCGACCGCGCGGACGGCGGCGCTTTTCAGGAACGCGTACGCGCTTTCCAGCGAAGCGATGTCGGGTGTGGTGACCAGCAGGCGCAGGGCGCCGAGGGCGAAAAAGTCCAGCAGGTCGCCGCGGTTCTCGGTGCCGACGTCGACCACGATGATCTCGCTCTCAAGTTCGTGGATCTGGCGGAGCAGAAACCGTTTCTGAGTGATATCCAGCGGCAGGCGACCGTGCTGGCCGTCGCCGCCGGCCACCAGATGCAGGTTTCGAATCCCGGTCGCCGTGTGCGAGACATCCAGGTTCTTGATCTCGTTGTTCAGCAGCGCCTGCAGCCCGGGGACTGGCCGCTCGATGCCAAACAGGCGGTGAAGCTGCGGCGCTTCCAGGTCCAGATCGACGAGGACCACCTGCCGGCCAAGCCCCGCCATCGCGATGGCCAGATTGCTGGCCACGGAGCTCTTGCCGACGCCGCTCTTGCCACCGCCGACGGCGATGATGCGGGGCGCGCTCCGACCCAGAGTGGGGTGCCAACGGCCAGTGCCCATCACCTCGACGCGGCCGAACGAGCTGCCACGCCGCGCGGGCTCCGCGGCCACTTGTGACGTGGTCTCGCCCTTTGCTGCGGCCATTCCCAGCCGCTTGGCCAAACGTTCACGAAGGCTCATGACGCGGTCTCCCCCCCATCTGCGCCCCTCTATCTCGACTCTTTGCGCCTCCAGCTGAAGCCGTTTACTCAATACTTTGCTCCGGTTCGCCCTCTAAAGAAATCGCCGGAGTGTCCGATGGGAAAGGGCAAATGAACTTCTTCCCAGGAGCCCAACCCGGATGGCCATGTCCGCCGCAAACCTGAGGCATCCCGTGATGGGAGGCATCTCTTCTGGGTTGGTTCATGGTCCCGAGTCGCCCCTCGTCGAGACCAAACGGACCTGCGCGCGGATCGCCGCCAGCGACGCCACGGTGCTGCTGAACGGGGAGACCGGGACCGGCAAAGAGGTGTTCGCACGCTTCATCCACAGCGCCAGCCCCCGTGTCGGTAAGTCGTTCGTGCCGGTGAATTGCGGCGCGATTCCGGAGACCCTGCTGGAGAGCGAGCTCTTCGGTTACGTCAAGGGCGCCTTCACGGGCGCGGTGGCCGCCCGCCGTGGCCGCGTCTCCATGGCCGAGGGCGGGACCTTGTTCCTCGACGAGATCGGCGAGCTGCCGCTGACGCTGCAGGTCAAGCTGCTGCGCCTGCTGCAGGAGCGGACCTACGAGCCGATCGGAAGCTCCGAATCGCTGAACGCGAATTTTCGGCTGATCGCGGCGACCAACCGCGATCTGTCGCAAGAGGTGAAGGCGGGGCGGTTCCGCAGCGATCTTTACTATCGCCTGCACGTCTGCCCGATCCAGCTGCCGGCCTTGCGCCAGCGGCGCAGCGACATCGCGCATCTGTTCGCGCACTTCTGGGCCCGCCGCGGTGAGACCCGGCCGGTCGAGACCCAGGTGATGCAGTGTCTGGAAAATTACGCCTGGCCGGGCAACGTCCGCGAGCTCGAGAACCTGGTCGAGCGCGTGTCGGTCTGCGCCGAGGGGGAGATCATCCGTCTGCCCGACGTGCCGCTGGGCGTGAGGGCGCCGCACCTCGAGACCGTCGAGTTGGCCGTCACCGCGCCGTCTGCGCCGGCCGCGGCGTCGTTCGCGCCCACCGCGATCTTTGATTCGCCCGTCTCGGTCTTCATGCCGCAGTCCGCACCGCCGGCGAAGTCGATTCGAGAATCGGTGGAGATGATGCCCGCGGAGACCACGCCCGCCATCGCGCCGCGATCGCTGGCGTCGATCGCGGCCGAGCTGCGCGAGGCTACGCTGGCGGCCGCCGCTGCCGGGATCCAGCCTGCCAACGGTACGGCGGACGACGATGACACTGGCAACGACGAGACTCCCGCGCTGGTACTGTCCACCGGCGGGACGCCGACGCCGACGCTGAGTTTCCCGGTCGATTTGCCGACCATGCTGCGCGACCTGGAGAACGCCTACATCAACGCCGCCCTGGAGCACACCGGCAGCAACAAGAAAGAGGCGGCCAAGCTTCTGGGGATGGGCCGAACGACGCTGGTGGAGAAGCTCCGCCGTCGTAATACCGACGCGTCACGCTCCTGACCCGCGCGGACCGCGCCAGCTTGCTGACACGTCTTCGTCGCGCATAGACCGCGGCCGCGGCCAACGTCGTGAAATCGTCCGCGAGATCTCGCGGATCCTCGCGGCAGCGCGTTGTGGCCCGGTATCCAGGTTGGCCGCGATCGGGGCCCGGCATGGCAGCTGCAATAGAGCCTCTTCGGAGAACCCACACCCGTGCTCTGGCTTGCTGTCACGCTCCTGCTGCTTTCGCCCCCCGCCGGCGACGAGCCGCAGGCTGTCCGCGTGACCACCACGCTGGTGGCCGAGAGGATTCCGATCGGCCCGTTGCGTGGTTCGATCGAGCTCGAGGTGAACGCACTGGGCGCGCGCATCGAGGTGCGGGCGCCGCGCGATGCGGCCGCGGTGGCGGCGCGTGTCTCGGCCGGCGCCGGGACCGTCTGCCCGCGCGTGACCGCAAAACCCTACGGCGTCGAGCTGCGCTGCCGAACCCGGCGCCTGGACGCGATCATCACCACCCTGGGGGGCAAACCCTTCCTCGACATTCACGAGCTGCGCGGTTTGCCGTGGCGCGAAGGACCGAACGGTCCGCCGGTCACGCACTTCGAACCGTTTCGCGCCGGGCTGGGCAGCGGCTGTCCGGGTGACACCGCCATTGGGCGCGGTGAGTGCTCGCTGCGCGACGGAAAGCGGCTGGAGGCGGCCATGTCGTTTCGCGAGGCACTGGAGACGCGGCATCGCCAGATGGCAGCCGTGCGCCTGGGCGACATCGCGCTCGTGACCGGGGATCCGACCACGGCCACGGGCTGGTATCAACGCGCCGGCCTGCTGGGAGTGTTCGGGCGGGTCGCGCGCGCGCGCATCTGCGAGGTTGACGGTGGCTGCCTGGGTTCGACCGACATGGTCAAGCGGGCCTTTGATTCATCCGGGCTTTCAGAGTCTGTCCGCGCCGACCTGGATCTGCGGGCGGTGCGGGCCGAGGCGTATCAAGGGCGGTTTGATTCCGCCATATACATGCTGCGCGATCAGATGCGCAGTCACGGCGCCACCAACATCTGCCGCGACAGCGCTGAACCTATCTGCCGGCGCCTGGTGCTGGAGGCGATGCGGTTTCAGATGACGGTAGCGGCGGTTGATCCGCACAAGGACCTGCACGGGGCAACTCCCGCCAAATCCGGCGCCGACAGCGACAGCGAGACGGCCCGCAAGGCCGCCGAGACGCGGGTGCGCGACGCCCGCCAGCTGGCCGAGGCGTCGATCGAGGTCTACATGGCGATGCCCGGCTGGGACCGAGGCCTGCTGGCGATCGAGCTGGCGAGCGCGGCTGCCGATCTGTCCGGCCATGTCGGAGCGCCCATCTTCGGCGGAAACCTGCTGGCGGTGGTCGCACCGCAGGTCCCGGCGGCGGCCTTGCCCGACTACCTGTTGCGAGCGGCGGAGCTGTTTCTGCAGGGCAATGAGATCGCGCGCGCGCGGGTCGTCGTCGAATATCTTTCTACCCGCGTCGGGAAACAGCGAGGGCCGCAAAGTCCCCGCTGGGTCGCGGTTCAGCAGTCGCTGGCCACGCAACTGGCGGAAGAGGAGGAGGGGGCCGGGTCGTCTCAACCGGGCAAGGCGGCAGAGCCCGTCGATGCGGCCGCGGTCTCGCAAGAGCTGACCGCAGCGGCCGCGGCTATCGGAAGGTCGAAGTTCATGATCGGCAAGCTGGAGGCAGCGGCAGGTCCAGCACAGGGGAAAAAGAAATGAGCGTAGCACCCGTCGCTGTTCGCAGCGCACCCGCACCCGTCATTCCGCGATCGCCGCACGCGCCGGTGGCGCAGAGCTCGTCGATGCGCGAGGTCATGGCAGCGGCCGAGGACGTCGCGATGGGCGCGACCACGGTCCTGATCCTGGGCGAGAGCGGCACCGGCAAGGAGATAGTGGCCCGACACATCCATCGCTGTTCCCCGCGCGGCAACAGCCCGTGGGTGGCCGTGAACTGCGCCGCGTTGCCGTCGGACCTGCTGGAGAGCGAGCTGTTCGGTCACGAGCGCGGCGCGTTCACCGGCGCCAACGATCGCCGCATTGGACGCATCGAGCAGGCGGACAAGGGGACGCTCTTGCTGGACGAGATCTCGGAATTGCCGCTGGGCCTGCAGGCCAAGCTGCTGCGCGTCCTGCAAGAACGCGAGGTCGATCGCGTGGGCGGCGGGCGGCCGGTCCCGGTCGACGTGCGCATCATCGCCACGTCGAACCGCGATCTCGGCGAGATGGTGCAGCGGAAGCTGTTCCGCCAGGATCTTTACTACCGGCTGTTCGTGTTTCCGATCGTGTTGCCGCCGCTGCGCGAACGTCCCGACGACATCCCGGCGCTGACCGATCACCTGCTGCACAAGCTGTCGGAGTCGCTGGGGCGGCCGGCGCCGACGCTGACAGAGGACGCGATGGAGGCGCTGGCCAGCTATCGCTATCCCGGCAACGTGCGTGAGCTCGGCAACATTCTGGAGCGCGCGCTGGTGCGGTGCCGCGTCCCGACGCTGGATCTGCGGCACCTGTGGCCGGCCGACTCGGTGGAATTGCCGACGGCGACGCTAGAGACCAAGGACGCGCCGGCGCCCGCCGCCCGCTATTCGGGCGGACGCATCCCGGAGCGAAAGTTCTTGCCCGAGGGCGTTCCGCTGGAGCTGGCTTCGCTGGAGCGCCTGGCGATCCAGGAGGCTTTGCGCCGGCTGAATGGAAACCGCACACACGCCGCGCGCCTGCTGGGGATAAGCCTGCGCACTCTACGCAACAAGCTGCGCGAATTTCGCGTCCGGGCAGCTTCTGCCGATGGGCAATTCGTGCCGGGCAACAATCCCGCGCGCGACCCCGAACGCGTCACAGGCGAAGGCTCGACCGGCGAGGGCGCGTCGTTGGCATGCGCCTCGCATCCAGACGGTGATGAGGACGAGGAGCAAGCCGCATGAAGATCTTTGACGCCACACTGAAAACCCTCGAACAGTCGCTGGATGTGCGTCTGGTCGAGCAGAACGTCCTTGCGGCCAACGTGGCCAACGTGGACACACCCGGCTACAAACCCAAGGAGCTGGACTTCAGCGCGGCGATGGCAGCGGCGCGCGCCAGCGGCGGGGCCGAGGCCATGGCGACGACGGCGCCCAATCACATGGGCGCGAACGGCGCGTCGGTCGGCCCGGGCGGGAACGCGACCGGCATCGCGACGGCGTTGATCAGCGACGGCAAGGGAACCACCAGCCCCAGCTTCGACGGCAACGCGGTCGACCTGGATCGGACCATGGCGGGGATGGCGGAGAACGGCCTTCAGTACGGGGCCAGCGCGCGGGCGGCGGCAAAGAAGCTGGCCATCCTGCGCTACGTGGTCGCGGACGGCGCCTAGAGCAGCAAACAAGGAGACGGATCATGGATTTTCTCTCGGCACTTCGAATCAGCGGCTCAGGACTCTCCATCGAGAGGACGCGCGTCAACCTGGCGTCGTCGAACCTGGCCAACGCCGAGACCACGCGCACGGCGGCGGGCGGCCCCTACAAGCGCCTCGACCCCGTGATCCAGGCGGTTCCCTTCGCGCCGGTGCTGGGCGAGGAAGCGGCGACCGCCACGCCCGCGGTCAACCCGGTCATCTCCAGCATCGTCGCCGATGCGACGCCCGGCAAACGCGTCTATAGCCCGGGACACCCCGACGCGGATCCCGAAGGCTTTGTTCTGTTTCCCAACGTGAACCCCGTCTACGAGGTCGTGAACCTCATGTCGGCGTCGCGCAGCTACGAGGCCAACGCGACCGCCATCGAAACCCTCAAGACCATGGCCCAGCGGGGCCTCGACATCGCCCGATAACCGGAGCTTGCCATGAGCATCGAGACCCTCCAGAACATTCGCAGCATCGAAGGCCTCAAGCCGCGCGAGGTTGATCCCGCGAACGCGCCCGCACAGAAGGGCGGGCAGATCTCCTTCGCCGAGACGCTGGGTCAGGCGCTGGGCTCGGTCGACAAGATCCAGGTTCAGGCCGACGAGCAGGCCAGCAAGGTGGCCATGGGCGGCGGCAACCTGCACGAGATGTCGCTGGCCCTGGAGAAGGCCGACATCTCGATGCGGTTGGCGGTGAAGGTCCGCAACAAGCTGGTCGAGGCCTACAACGAGATCATGCGGATGGGGGTGTAAACGGACATGGAAGCTCTGTTCAACCAGCTCCGTTCGCTGCCGCACCGGTTCGCGGCGTTGCCGTCCGGCCTGCGCTTCGCCATCTACGGCGTCGGCGTGGTGGTCGGCCTCATCGTCGTGATCGGGCAGTTCGGAAATTCAGCCGGTCACTACGAATACGCGTTCACCAACATGAGCGCCGAGGACAGCGCCGAGGCGGCGTCGCAGCTCAAGGCGGCGAAGGTCCCGTTCCGGCTGGAGGCGGGCGGGACCGCGCTGTCGGTGCCGGCGTCGCAGGTCTACGACGCGCGCTTGCTGCTGGCGGCGGCGGGCCTTCCGCGCGGCGGCGGCGTCGGGTTTGAAATATTCGACCGCGGTGATCTGGGCGTGTCGGAGTTCACACAGCGGGTGAACCTGCGGCGCGCAATCGAAGGCGAGCTCGGGCGCACGATCGGGCGTCTGGCCTCGGTGCGTTCGGCGCGGGTTCACATCACCTTGCCGGAGAAGGGCCTCTACCGCGATGACGACCGCAAGGCGTCGGCCGCGGTGGTCTTGAACCTGCAGCAGGGGCGCACCATGGCCGACAAGGAGCTGGCGGGCATCCGCCACCTGGTGTCGTCGGCGGTGACCGGCCTCAACCCCGATCAGGTCACCGTCGTCGACGGGCGCGGGACCGTGCTGGCCGGCGAGAGCTCGCCCGACTCCAAGTCGGCGACGCAGCAGCGCGATCTGGAGCGCGCGCTGGAACAGCGGATCATCGATCTGCTCGAGCCGGTGGTCGGCACCAGCGCCGTGGTCGCGAAGGTGACCGCGACCGTCGACAACACCGAGGTCGAGACCACCGCCGACACCTTTGATCCCGACGGGACCGCCGTTCGCAGCGAGCACAAGACCGCGGAGCAGACCAATCAGGAAGGCGCGGGCGCGGCCGGCGTCGCTGGCGCGGCGGCCAACCAGCCGGGCGCCGGAGTGCCCGGCGGCGGCGGCTCCAACAAGGGAACGACCCAGCGCGAGGACGAGACCCGCAACTTCGAGATCAGCAAGACCGTCACGCACACGGTGTCGCGCGGCGCCCGGCTCAAGCGCCTGTCCGTCGCGGTGATTCTGGCGACGCCCGACGGCAAGCCGCGCCCGGAGGCCGAGATGATCCGCCTGGCCGACCTGACCAAGAGCGCGGTCGGCTTCGACGCCAAGCGCGGGGATCAGTTCCAGATCTCGAGCACCGCCTTCACCAAGAACCCAGCCCTCGGCGAAGGGCCGAAGGAGGTGTGGTGGGCGTCGCCGCGCACCATGCAGCTGGCGCAGCTGGCCGGCGGCTTCGTGCTGCTGTTGCTGGTCGCCATCGCGGTGCTGAAGATGAAGGGCCGCTCTGGCGCCCCAATGGGCGGTTACTCGACCGCCATGCTGAAGCCGGGCGCGAAGGTGGCGGAGATCGAGGCGGCCATGGCCGCCGATCGCGCAATGATGGCGGCCGCGCGTCCAGCGACGGTGGCGCTGCCGTCGGGCACCGATCCGAACGCGCAGGTTCGGGATCGCGCCAGGGAGCTGGCGGGGACCGATCCGCAGCGCGCGGCACATCTTTTGCGAGCGTGGATCAACTCAGATGACGAGGTCAAGCGTGCCTGATCTGGGAACACAGTCCGACGGAATCGCGATCCGCACCGACAAGGCCGGACCGGGGGCCATGCGCGCCGCGGCCCTCTTGCTGGGGCTGGGGGCCGATCTGGCGGCGGCCATCTTCCAGCACCTGGATGAAGCGACGGTGCGGCGGATCGCCGTCGGCGCCAAGGACATGCGCAACAATCCCGACGCGGTTCCGCAGGCGTTGCAGTCGTTCATCACGTCGCTGGGTATGGTCGGCGGCGACGCGGCGGCGGGTGATCGCCTGCTGCGCGAGATCGCCGAGCAGGTGATGGGCGCCGACATGGCTCGGCGCGCGTTCGACGGCCTGGCGCCACCTCCTCAGGCGGACGAGATGCTGGGTCCGGTCGCGCAAGCCGACCCCGAGGCCCTCGCCATGATCCTGTCGCGCGAGCAGCCGCAGACGGTCGCGCTGGTGCTGGGCGCCATGGATCCGACGCGCGCCGCGACGGTGATGAAGATGATCCCGGAGGCGCAGCGCCCTCAGGTGCTGCGACGTCTGGCCATGCTGGAAGGTGTCGCGCCCGAGGTGTTGCGCGAGGTCGGGCAGGGGCTGTCCGCCGAGCTGCGCGCGTCCATCTCCAGCGGCATGCGCCGCTTTGACGGCAAGGGCGCGGCGGTGGAGCTCCTGCGCCGCAGTCCGGCCGCGCAGCAGACCGAGGCCGTGCAGGAGATCGAGAAGGAAGATCCCGAGCTGGCGGCCGAGCTGCGCACCAAGCTGTTCACGTTCCAGGACCTGGTGAATTTGTCGGACCGAGACATCCAGACCTTCCTGCGCGAGGTCGACACCAGCCGCCTGGCGGTTGCGCTCAAGGGCGCGTCGACGGGGGTCAAGGACAAGATCCTCAAGAACATGTCCAGCCGCGCGGCGCAGATGTTGTCGGACGACATCAGCGCGATGGGGCCGGTCAAGCTGGCCGACGTCGAGTTGGCTCAGGGCGAGTTGGTCAAGATCGCCTTCACGCTGGCCGAGCAGGGGCGCATCACCGTCGTCAGCCCCGCGGACAAGATGGTCTAGGAGCCACACGCAGTGCCCATTTCATCCACAGGCTCTCGTATTCCGCGGTCCCCGCAGTTCATGTCACGGGTGCGCGGGGTGGGCGGCACGATGGCGTTCGGCGGCAAGCTGGCGCGCCGGGTGGTTCCGTTCCTTGAAGGGCCGGGTGGCGAACCCTTGTCCGACGGTGACCTGGATGGGCACCCCGGCGTCGAGCCGCTGGCGCCGCCGCTGCCTCCTCCGCCTCCGCAGCCCGGGCCCGAGTTCGCGGCGCGGCTGGCGCAAGCCGTTGCAGACCTGCGCCAGCAATCGCAGCGCCTCGCCGAACAGGCTGAAGCCGACGTGGTCGAGATGGCGGTCATCATCGCGCGCCGGATTCTCGAGGCCGAGCTTGGCACCGGGACCGAGCCCCTGTTTTCTCTGGTGCGTTCGGCGATCCGGCGGCTGGGCGAATCGCGGCGGATCACCGTCAGGTTGTGCCCCGGCGACGCCGCCGCCGTGCAGGCCGCGGGCGAGGGCAGCCCTGTTGCGTCGCTGGCGATCGCCAAGGTCGAGGTCATGGCCGACAGCACGCTCGGGCCCGGCGACTGTATCGTCGACGGCGAACACGGAACGGTGGACGGGCAACTGTCCAGCCGCCTGGACGAGGTGCGCCGGATCGTGACCAGCGCGCTGGCCGAACCACGGGAGACGCCGTGACCGCGCAGCCGCCAGATCGTCGCGATCAGCCCACGCGCAGCGCGACCGGTCCCGCCACCGGTGCGGCGCTCGACGCCATCGATGCCATCTCCGCCGAGGTCGACGCCCTGGGCGACGACGACGGCGACGAAGGGGTCGCGCCGCGGTTGTATGCCGGCGAATTCCTGACGCCGCGATCCGTGCCGGGCACGGCCACGCCGTCCTTCAGCGTCGAGCGCAGCAGCGACAGCAGCCGCGCCCCGGCGAGCGCCGGGCTGATGCGGCGGGTGCAGAAGGTTCTGTCCGAACGCGATCCGATGGTGGTGTCCGGCAAGGTGACGCGCGCATCGGGGATCATCGTCGAGGCGACGCTGCCGCAGGTGGCGGTCGGCACCGCGTGTGTGATCGAGACCAGCGGCGGCAAATTGATCAGCGCCGAGGTGGTCGGGTTCCAGCGCTCGAAGGCGCTGCTGATGCCGTTCGGCGATCTGAACGGCATCGGCGAGGGCTGCGCGGTCTGGCCGCGAGCCAGCGCCGCCGAGATCCCGGTTGGCGACGCGCTGCTGGGCCGCGTGGTTGATGCGGCGATGCGGCCTGTCGACGGCGGGCCGCCGCTGGTGCTGAACAAGTCCGCTTCACTGAACGCCAACCCACCGCACGCGATGACGCGGCGGCGGATCTCGCGACCGCTGGTGCTGGGCATCCGCGCGCTGGACGCGTGCCTGACCTGCGGCGAGGGCCAGCGCGTCGGGATCATGGCCGGCCCCGGCGTCGGCAAGAGCGTTCTGCTCGGGATGCTGGCCCGCAGCGCCAGCGCCGACGTCATCGTCGTCGGCCTGGTCGGCGAGCGAGGCCGCGAGGTGCGCGAGTTCGTGGAGCGCGATCTCGGCCCCGAGGGCCTGGCCCGGTCGGTGGTCGTCGTGGCCACGGCGGACGAATCGCCGCTGGTGCGCGTGCGCGCCGCCATGGCGGCCACGTCGCTGGCCGAACATTTTCGCGCCCGCGGACGCAAGGTTCTGCTGCTGATCGATTCGCTGTCGCGCGTCGCCATGGCGCAGCGGGAGATAGGTCTTGCCGCCGGCGAGCCGCCCACGTCGCGCGGCTATCCGCCGTCGGTGTTCGCGGCGCTGCCGCGGCTGGTCGAGCGCGCCGGCAACGACGGCGGCGACGGCAGCATCACCGCGATGTACACCGTGCTGGCCGAAGGCGACGACATGACCGATCCGGTGGCCGACGCCGCCCGCGCCGCCCTGGACGGACACGTCGTGCTGTCGCGCAAGCTGGCCAACGCGGGGCATTTTCCCGCAATCGACGTCCTGGCCAGCATCAGCCGGGTCATGTTCGACATCATCGACCCCGCGCACCTGCGTCTGGCCCGTGAGGCGCGCGAGGTGCTGGCGACCTACAAGGAATCCGCCGACCTGATCGAGGTCGGCGCGTATGTCGCCGGATCCAACCCGCGCGTCGACAGAGCTCTGCGCAGCATCAACGCGGTCAATGCCCTGTTCCGCCAGGAACCGAATCAGCGCTACACCCTCCACGACACCCTGGTCGGCCTGCGCCAGGCGCTGGACACCGTGCCGGAGGTGGCCCGTGCTTAGGACGGCTCTCGTTGTGGCGGTTCTGCTGCTTGGCGGGCGCGCCGCGTGGGCAGTGTCGGGGTCCGACAATGCCGAGCCCAAGGGCGATCATGCCGGTGAGCACAAGCCCGCGGGGCCGACGCCGGTCGCGTCGGGCGCGCACGCGCCCACGCCGCAGCCGGAGAAGATCCTGCCGGGAAAGCTTCCGCCGCTGAACACGGTGGTCGACAAGTCGGCGGCGCGGACGCGCAAGGAGCTGAGCAAGCCCGAGGATGCCATGCCCACGCTCAACATCTCGGCTCTGCGCGACGAGCTACGGCGCAGCGGCGGCGAGGACGATCGCCCCGGATCCAAGAGGAACCGCGAGCGCCTCGAGCAGCTATCGAGGGACATCAACAAGGCGCGGGAGACGCTGCGCGACGACACCGCGCGACTGGAGACGTTGCTGGCCAAGGCGGACGGCGGCGGTGCCGGTGGCGGCGGCGACGGCGGCGAAACCGCCAAGAAGGTGGCGACGCCGCTGGATGTGCTGGCCAAGGCCATGCGCGGGATGAAACCCGAACAGGCCGCCCCGATCGTCTCGCGCATCGAGAAGAAGTTGGCGGCCGATATCCTGCAGCGCATGCCGGCGGCGGACGCGGGCAAGGTCATGGGCGCGCTGAAGCCGGAGACCGCTGCCGAGCTGGCGGCGGAGATCGCGGCGCGGGGACCGCGGGCCGAGGTGAGGCGATGAAGCCCGGGTTGACTCCAATCTTTCCGAAGACGCCCGCGCCGGCGTCCAGCGCCGAGGACTCGTCCAAGGTTCGCGACAGCATCCGGGGCGAGATCCGGCGGCCGATTCGCGGCGAGATCGCAAAAGGCAACGCGGCGGGCGGCGAGTTCGCGCGGTTGCTGGCAAAGGCCGAGGCACCAGTCGCACCAACTATGACGACGGCGCCGGCCGTGACGACCGCACTGGCATCGCGTGCGCCCGCAGTGGCGCCGCCCCTCGTTGTGGCGCTCGCGCCGCAGAGGACGCTGGCAATCCCTGCGCCTGCTGCGCCGCGGACCAATCAGGCGTCACCGGTCGCGATGGGGACGGTGCCAATCGGACCCATGCCGGCGGCATCTGTGCAGCGCAATGCTGCAACCGTGACGATGGCTGCGCCAATCATGGCTGCGGCAACCCGCGCGCCAAACACGGCGACCGCTGCTGCTGCGCCCCGCACGGCGACGGCGACGGCGACCGCCGCCGCTGCGCCCCCCACGGCGACGGCGACCGTTGCTACTGCGTCCACGGCCACGCCAAAATCCGCAGCGACGCTGCCGAACGCGCAGGCGCAGACCTTCACGCTCACTCGCTTTGAACAGCCGAGCCGGGCGCGATCGCCGGTGCAGGCGAATGTTCGCCAGGAACGATCGGCACAGGAGAACGTGCGCACCCCGGCGACGGTGCGGCCGAGTGCCCCGCACTCTGTGGCGCAAGTTGCGTCGGCGCCGCAGACCGCCTCGGCGCCGCAAACCATCTCGGCGCCACAGGCCTGGGCGCTACCCACGCCGTCCCCGGCTGCGAAGACGGTGGCCGGGATGTCGTCGGTGCAGACACAGGCCAGGCCGGCACGCGCCGAGTCGCAAGCAAAAGTGTCCCACGCCCTGATTGCGACCCCGGTCAGGGGTTCGGTCACCGTGTCGCCAGATGTCGTTGCCGTCCCCGCCGCCGCCATTGCCAACGCGGTCCTCACGCCCGACGCAAAAATTGCGCCGTCCGGTGGCTCCGGCGCGGCCGTTGCCGTGCCTGCGGCCGTTGCCATGCCTGCGGCCGTTGCCATGCCCGCTGCTGTTGTCACGCCGGTGGCAGTGGCTCCACGGTCGCAGCCGGCTGCGCCGCGGGCCGCCGAAGGGCCACGCTTCGTGCCGCCCGCCGATCGCGAGGGTGTCGCGACGGTCCCCAGCAAGGCGACCGGCACGAGGATGACGACCGACAAGAAGCTTCCGGAGTCAGCCATCCAGCGGCCGGCCGGGGAGCAGGCCACGGTGGTGGACAAGCAACCGCCGGCGCCGTTACTGGCGGTCAACGCGGCCGTGCCCGCGCCCACAGTGCCGGCGCTTGTTGCGACACAACTCCCGCTGCATGTGACAGTGGCGCGCGCCGACGAACCGGCGCGGCCGTCCCGGCAGACCGACGCCGGAAATCGTGCTTCCACCGAATCGCCTCGGCAACGCATTTCCGTCACCAGGCCTAAGACCTCGGATGTCCCGACGCCGGCTACCGCAACCGGTCCGTCGCCGAAGGCCGAGCCGCAAGCGGCCCCGTTCGTCGGCGCCAGCCCGGTGGCACACTCGCCACCACGCCAGGTCGTCCAGACGCCGGTTATCCGCGACGACGCGCGCCCGCCCATGTTCCACGCGGGTCGCGCTGAAGACGGCGTTCGACCGACCAGCTCCCCCGCCCCCTCGCCGCAGCGGCCCGCGCGCGCGTCCGCGCCTTCGGCGCAGATCTTCGCCCCCGCCGCGGGGCCGGCCCAGGCTTCGCCGCTGGACCTTCCCGGACCCGGTGTGGCGCCTTGCACGCCCGTTGCCTCTGTGAAGAGATCAATCGGCACGCCAGACGGCGGCGATAAGGGGCAAATGCGGGCAAGGAGTCTTTCGCCCGCCCCGGACAGCCCGCTCGCCGCGAAGGCTGTCAGCCACGCGGCTCAGTCGCTGAGGCAAGAGTCCGACAGCGACAAGGCCGAGGTCCGCACCGATTCCGATGAGCCGGAGCGCGCGACCCGCATCGATGCGCAACCCGCGCCGGCGATTCTCGCCGCAACGCCGATCATTGTTCCCATGACCGCGGCGGCCGCTGCGCCCGCTGCCGAAAGGACGATCACGTTCGCCTCCACTGCCGCCGTCTCCCGCGAGACCGCAACACCCGGGATCACCGTGGCCGCCGCGGTGGCCCCCCCCGGACCGGGACACCAGGCCGGGTTCACGCTGGCCCATCACGCCGGCGAGCAACCTGCCGCCCCTAAGTCCCACGCCGCGGCTTCCCGATCCGCCGCGCATCCCGGCAGCGACGACAAGCTCGCGGCCGTGCGTCCCGACCAGGCCGCGCTTGCGTGGTTCGCCGACGCGCTCCAGGCCAGTCGACCGGCGTCCGCCACCGACGTGAACGCGCCGCCGGCAGCCGCCCAGATTTCTTCGCCCTCGCCGCCCGCGTTGCAGACCTTCACGCTGGCCGAGCTTGCGCCGCCGCCACCCCCGGTGGCGATGCCGCTGTGGACGCAGGCCGCCGACGATCCGTCGCTGCGCGCGACGTTGATGCCGGAGACGGCGCACCTCTCGATGGACACCGGCGGCGCCGGCGAGCTGTCGCTGCACCTTCGCATCAAGGACGGCATCGCCGACGTTCGTGTCGACGGGATGGCCTCGGCGACGCTGGACATTCGCCAGCAGGACCTGCGCGCCGCGCTGGCCAGCGAAGGTTTGACGCTGGGGACGTTCGAATCGGGACAGCAGCCCGCGCCCCAGCACGGCGGCAACGTCGACGGCCGCGACGATGCCCCCACCTCCGGCTTCGCCCCCCGCGGCGGCGCCAGCAACCCGACCGGCGCCACGCCTGCCGCCAAAGATTCTCAACCGGCCCGCAGCAACGATGGCCGCGTTCACGTGACCGCATAAGGAGCACCCCATGCCAGCAGCAATCAATGGTCTCGACAGCACCCCGGCGACGCCGCCCACCTCGGCGGATCGCATCGGCTCCAACAAGCTCGGCAAGGACGAGTTTCTCAAGCTGCTGATGGCGCAGATGGCGAACCAGGATCCGACGGCCCCGACCGACAACGGCCAGTTCGTGGCCCAGCTGGCCCAGTTCGCCGGTCTGGAGGCGGCGCAGGGGACCAACAGCCGCCTCGACACGCTGCTCATCGCCCAGGCCAACAACAACCAGACCAACTTCGTCAGCTTCATCGGCAAGGACGTCGTCTACCGCACCGACGTGGTCACCCTGGAGAAGGGGCTGACCGCCACCTCGCAGGCGACCCTGGACGCCCGCGCCGAGAAGGTCACCGTCAACATCGTCGACGGCAACGGCCGCACGGTGCGCACCATGCAGATGGGGGCTCAGCCTGCCGGCCAGCTCAACATCGCCTGGGACGGCAACGACGACGGCGGCACCCCGCAGCCGACCGGCAACTACTCGGTCAAGGTCACGGCCACCGACGCCGCCGGCGCAACCGTCAAGGCCGACCTGGCCAGCACCGGTCGCGTCACCGGCGTCGAATTCACCAACGGAATTCCCAAGCTCAGTGTCAATGGAACCCTCATCAAAATGTCCGAAGTCACGTCAATCAATGAAAGGAACACGCCATGAGTCTCATTTCGTCAATGTACACGGGAGCCACCGGGCTCGAATCCAACAGCACGGACCTGTCCGTCATCGGCGACAACATCGCCAATGCCAACACCATCGGCTTCAAGGCCAGCCGCGCCAGCTTCAGCGACGCGATGGCGCAGCAGCTGATCGGTGAAGGCTCGATGATGTCGCAGGTCGGTCTTGGCACCCACCTTCAGGCGGTGCAGAAGATCATCACCCAGGGAGCCTTGACCAACACGGGCCTGGCCACCGACCTCGCGGTCGACGGCAACGGCTACTTTGTGGTCAGCGGCGCCCACAACGGCAGCACGGGTCAGTTCTACACCCGCGCCGGCCAGTTCACGCTGGACAAGTCCGGCTTCCTGGTCAACCTCGAGGGCCTGCACGTTCAGGGCTACACCGCCGGTCCGACCGGCATCGTCGGCACCACGCCGGGCGACCTCAAGGTCGGCAACACGGACTCGCCGGCGGTGGCCTCCACCACGGTCAACGTCCGGGCCAACCTGGACGCCGCGGCGCCGATCATCGTGGCGGCCTGGGATCCGGCCAATCCGGGAGCGACCTCGAACTTCTCCAACAGCGTGACGGTGTACGACTCACTGGGCGCCGGCCACCAGGTCGACGTCTACTACCGCAAGACGGCAGCCAACACCTGGGAGTATCACGCCCTCACCGACGGTGGTGGCACCACGGGCGGGACGGCTGGAACGCCGGTCGAGTTGATCACGCCGCCCGGAACGTTGACGTTCAACACCAACGGCACGCTGCTGACGGCGCCCGCCGCCACCGTGACGTTCAACCCGATCAACGCCGCCCAGGGCCAGCCGTTGACGTTCAACCTCGGCGATCCGACCGGCGCCGCCGGCACCGGCTTGCTGGGCGTCACCCAGTTCGCCGCCCCGTCGGGGACGGCGTCCGTGGGCCAGGACGGTTACTCGTCCGGTTCGCTGACCCACATCGCCATCGACAAGGAGGGCAAGATCAACGGCTCGTTCACCAACGGCCAGAGCCGCGTGTTGGGGCAGGTCGCGACGGCGATCGTGAAGGCGCCCGACAAGATGGACCGGGTGGGCGGCAACCTGTTCGCCGTCAACCCCCAGTCCGGACAGGCGACTCTGGGTGCGGCCGGCACCGCGGGACGCGGCGGCATCGTGGCCGGCGCGCTGGAACAGTCCAACGTCGACCTGGCGAACGAGTTCGTTCGCATGATCGCCGCGCAGCGCGGATACCAGGCCAGCTCGAAGACGGTGACCACCGCCGACCAGCTCCTGGCCGAGCTCATGACGCTCAAGCGCTAGTAGTCAGCGTTCGTTGACGTGACAAATACGCGGAAGGGGAGGGGGTTCCTCCTTCCCTTCCGCGGGGTTCCGCAAGTTTTCTGGGGTGGTTTTGCCCTCAGGTTGGTGGTTCGAACAGCCGATGAAGTCACAGCAAGCAAGGCATGGATAACCGTATGATTTTCCTCACCAGGCTGGGCGGAAGCGAGGTCGTGATCAACACCGACCTGATCGTGACCGTCGAGCGCACCCCGGACACGGTCATCTGCCTGACCACAGGCGATCGCATCATGGTCAGGGAGTCCGTCGAGGAAGTCGTCGAACGCGCGGCGGCCTTTCGTCACCGCGTTCTGCAGGGGCCAGGCGTCCGCGCCGACGCGCGCGACGTGGCCGAATCTTTGGGAGCAAGCGGCCCGATCGCGGCGCCCGCGGCTTCGAAACCGTCCGAGAGTGAAGGCTCCTGATGGACATCACATCTATTGGCGGCATCGTGCTGGCCATCGCCTGCATCCTGGGCGGTCAGGCGCTGGAAGGCGGGCACGCAAGCTCGCTGATGCAGGCGACCGCCGCGATCATCGTGCTGGGCGGGACCTTTGGCGCGGTCGCCGTCGCGAACCCGATGCCCGACTTCATCCGCGGCCTCAAGATGGCCAAGGACGTCTTCAAGAGCACGAAGAGCGACATCCCCGAATTGATCAAGCAGGTGGTTGACCTGGCCGGCGTCGCCCGCCGCGAGGGCGTGCTGGCCCTGGAGCAACGCCTGGGCGAGCTGAATGACCCGTTCCTCAAACGCGCAGTCGGCTTCCTGGTCGACGGTGTCGACGCGGCGGTCGCGCGCGATTCACTGGAGGCGCAGATCCACGCCGAGTACGACGAGGCGGCGGTGGCCGCGAAGATCTACGAATCCGCGGGCGGCTTCGCGCCGACCGTCGGCATCCTGGGCGCCGTCCTGGGCCTCATCCACGTCATGGAGAACCTGTCCGACCCGTCCAAGCTGGGCGGCGGCATCGCGACCGCGTTCGTCGCCACCGTGTACGGTGTCGGGGCCGCCAACCTGTTCTTCCTCCCGATGGCCGCCAAGCTCAAACGCAAGCTGGTCATCGCACGCGAACGCAAGACCCTGATCGCCGAGGGCGTCTTGTCCATCCAGGCCGGCCTCAACCCGCGCGTCCTGGAAGAGAAGCTGGCCGCCTACGCGGGCGGCCACGCCCACGCGGGCGGCGACAAGGAAGCCAAGTGACCGCGGGTTTCAATTCGCATGGGTAAAAAACGCGGCCACGAGGAGGAGCACGAGAACCACGAGCGGTGGCTGGTCTCGTACGCCGACTTCATCACGCTGCTGTTCGCGTTCTTCGTGGTCCTCTATGCCACCAGCCGCGTCGACAACAAGCGCATGGCGCAGGTGGTGCATTCGATCAAGTTCGCCATGCACTTCAAGGGCACCGGCGGCGTCGATTCGCTGCCGCTGTTCGAAGGCCCTCCCACCGAGGGTGGCGGCTGCAAGGAGTCGCGCGGCGGCACCCAAGATCGCCCCAAGACCATCAAGCGCGAGGCGGCCGAACAGGTACGCAAGAAGATCGACAAGAAGCTGCGCCGGTTCCTTCAGATCCGACCCGATCAGCAGGCGGTCGTGGTCGAGAGCGAGCACGACCGCCTGACCGTGCGCCTGTCGGCCTCGCACTTCTTTGACCCGTCGCAGGCGGCCATTCGCCCCGAGATGCTTCCCGTGCTGGATGCCATCTCGCAAGAGCTGGTCCTGCTGGGGATGCCGCTGCGGGTTGAAGGCCACACCGACGAATCACGCGTCAACAACCCCAAGTTCCGCGACAACTGGGAGCTGTCCGCGTCGCGCGCGTCAGCCGTCGCCGCCTACGTCGAACGCGCCCACAAGATGGACGGCAAGCTGCTGTCCGCCGCCGGCTATGGCGCCACGCGCCCGCTGGCCAGCAACACCACCCCGGCGGGCCGCGAAGCCAACCGCCGCGTGGAAATGCTGATCCAGTTCAACCCCGGCGAGTAGCCGCGGACCGCGGCGCTGCTTCCTCGCCGAGCGGTTCGCCGTCGCCTACGGGCGCAGAATGGAATAGAGCACGGCGTCCGAAGGCGCCCCGTTCACGATGATTCGCTTCCTGAGGACTGCGTCGCGATGAGCCCCCGCCTTTTCGGCAACGCGTTGACTTCTGTGATTGGCGACGGCGGCAACGATCTCCAGGCGATGAAGTGGCGTGTGCTGGAATGCCCACGGCACCAACTCAAGGACAGCCGCCGGTGCGATGCCGCGCCCGGCAAGGGAAGACCGCACCCAGTACCCCAGGTTTGCGACGCCTGTCACCAGGCTGATCTGATTGATCCCGCAACCACCGGCGTACTGGCCGGTTGAATCGGCGATTGCGAACTCGTGCATCGTTTCGGTCGAGTGACCATCGCGGGTCGCGCGGATCCACCGGAGCGCGTCCGCCGCAGAATATTCGGCGTGGCACCACGGCATCCACGGTAATACGTCGGCCGTCGACTCGCGGGCCGCTGCCGTCATCGCCTCCGCATCAGATTCCTCGTACAGTCGGATCGTCACGCCCATCTGAGTCGATACTGCGTCGCTGACGTTCAGCGGCGTGGTTCCGAGCGTAATCCAGGACCACGAGCGCGGCAACGGCTTGTAGCGGGCAAACTCCAGCTGGATCTTCATTCGCGGATTCCCCGGCGTACCGCAAACATTCGATTACTCGCCGACGACGGTGAGCTCGCCGATCGACCACCATTGTGTATTGGGAGGAGTTTGACCGCCCTGCCTGATGCGAATGTAACGCGCGGTGGTCGGCGCAATGTTTATCCGAGTTTCTATTGCAGAGCCCATTCCGGTAGCGACGGTGTTGTAGGTGATGTCGTCTGCGGACAGCTCCAGGGTGTACTTCACCGGAAAATCCCATGGCTGGTATTGATGGTTCAGCGTGATCTGGCGGAGTTTGGCCGGCGCGCCCAGATCCAGCCGGAACCACTCGTTACCTACCTGGGATTGACCTGTCCCCCAGCGTGTCATGCGATCACCGTCGAAGGCATTCTTCGGCGGGTAGGTCGTGGTGCTGGACGAAGCGGATGCGGTCCAGTTCGTTCGGTCGTAAGGATTGATCGGCTTGGCCGGCGGCATTGTCAGCAAGACTTCGAACGCCCCCAGGATCACTTCGTTGCCGCCGAAGGGTATGTTGCAAGAACCGCTGGCGAGCTTGCCGGGATGAACGCCGCCCT
>DASRQT010000388.1:0-3467 GCA_035696485.1 Polyangia bacterium
CCTGGGCCTGGTCGACCGCGAGGAGGGGGGGCGTGAGGTCCTGGAGAAGGAGGCGCCGCTTTACACGCTGTTCCGCAAGCGGGACTTTGGATGATCCGTCGATGACTCGTCTTTGGGGAGCGGCGGTGCTGGCTTTGTCGCTGGGAACCGCTTGCAGCGCGCCCAAACCGACGCTGGTCGATTTCTCGGAGACAGCGCGCGACTACCGCGCCCAGGACTACAAGACGGTCTACGATCGCTGGACGCGCCACGATTGGGCGTTGCATGAGGTCGACGCCGCCCTGGAGGTCTGGGCGACATTCAAGAGCTGGGATTTTCGCGAGGCGTACATCGAGCGATACGCGACGGTCTACAGCATGTCCGACGCGGATCGGCGCGTGTTGCGCCAGGCCCAGCTGGAGAGCTTTCACAGCGGGTTTGAGTTCCACATGACCACCCAGAGCGCCAACTACAAGTGGAACGATCTGGACAAGAAGGACTCCGCCTGGCGAGTCACGCTGCTCGACGGAACCGGGCGCGAGCTGGTCCCCGAAACCCTTCGCATCAACAAGCTGCCCGACGCCTACGAGCGCGAGTTTTTCCCGGCCAAGACCCCGTTCACGAAAACCTTCGCGCTGCGCTTCGCGTTGCCGTCCGCCGACGCCGCGAGTGGTGCGCCGGCAGTGGATTTCAAGGGCCCAAAGACCGGCAGTATCACGTTGCGCATTGCCAGCCCGCTCGGGCGCGTCGAGCTGGTCTGGCGAAGCAGTTGAGCGCTCCGAGCGCCTGAGCAGTCGCCGCTGGCGCGGCTAACGCTTCTTGCGCGCGTTGTGGGGCTGGCTGTGGGTGGGGCGGCGCAGCTTGGGATCGGTGCCGCGCTCGAGATCTTCGAAGCTGTCGACCACCTCGTGCTTGTAGAGGTCGGCCTCGCGCGCGAAGAAGTCGGACTCGACGGCATCGAAGGCAGAGCTCGGCGTCAGGCTGGGGCTGGACCGGCGCAGCCTGGCTTTGGCGTCGGCCTTGGGGTCGTGCTTGGCCTCCGCCCTCTCGTGCTTGACCTCGGGCTTCGCTTCCAGGCGGGCGTCCGCTGCCTCCAGACGAGCGTCTCCATTGAGAGCGCGGTGGGGCGGGTTGGGCGTGGGCAGGCGCCGTGCGATGCCGGCGACGGCGTCGGCGATCTGCTGGGTCGTGACCGGCGCCGGCGTCTTGAGCCGGATCGGCGGCTCGGGCGTCAGAGCGCGCGCCGGGGGATCCAGCTTCATCTGCACCGTCGGCGCATCGCCGATGGCAGCGGGCGGGGGCGTCTTCAGCGGTTTGCGGACGGCGATCGGCATCGACCCGACGGGGGGGGACGGCGTCTTCTTGACCGTCAGCGGGATCGGCGCCGCCGTGCGGGCCGGGGGCGGCGTGTTCACGGTTCGGTGGCGGTTGCTCTTGCGCCGGTCGCTGCCGCCGTTGCGCTGGTCAGGGAGGTGGTTGAGTTGAACCGGCGTTGCCCGGGCTGAAGGACGCAATGCTGCGTGGACTCCGCTGCCCCGTGACGTTCGCTTGGGGATGAGGGGGGCCGCGGTGGTCGGCTTGACGACCAAACCCCCGTTGTCGAGAAGGCGCTTGAGCACGCGCAGGGTGTCGAAGATCCGGAACGGGCTCTCCTCGATCACCTCGGACACTGTTCGATGGCCGTCGAACAATCGCAGCAGCGGCCCGACGTCGCTGGGCACAAGGCCGGCCCAATGCGTCTGCCCGCTGTGCTGCACGTAGACCGTCGAGGTCGACCCCAGCTCGCGTGCAGCGTGGGCAAAGTCGCGCAAAAATCTTTCGCATTCTTCAAGGAGCTCGCTGGGGCTGAGCGAAAACTGCCCGCGGCGGAGGACGCTGCGCAGCTTGAGCGACAGCGCCGCCTCCTCCCACAGCAAGAGCTGGTGCAGGGCCGGGAAGCCCTGCAGCGCGCCGATCTGGGCCGACGTCACCGCGCCCTCGGAGAAGCGAATCTCACCTTTTCGGTTGCCGCGACTGAGCTGCAGAATTCCCGACCGCCCGGTCCCCGAGATCGCCCGCAGCAGATAGTAGAGGCCGTAGTACTCCGACAGCCGGGCTGAAAGCTCGATCTCACCGGGGTTGCCGGCCAGGGCGTCCTGAATCAGCAGCATCAACTTGCCGACGCTGATGACGTCGCGGAAGAACAGCGGCGTGGTCAGGAAGTCGGAGGCGCCGGCCGCCATGGCCGCCGCGCGCATTCCGGCTGGGCCCAGCGTGACCAGCGGGAGATTCTTTGTCTCGGCCCGGCCGCGCAGCTTCGCGATCAGATCGAACGCGGGGGTCTCCTGTTCGCGCACCGAGATCACCGCCAGCTGTGGCGTCGTCGTTCGTGCCAGTTCCGGCGCCATGGCCGGATCCGACGTGCCAGCGACCGCACACCCCTCGCGTTCAAAACCGTACTTGAGCGTCTCGAGACCTTTGGGGTCAGAATCGACGAGGAGAAGAAGCGACAGCTGGTTCATTTCGGTCGAATCATTCGCATGCTACACAACTAGACAACCAGTATAGCCCGGGCGCCAGTTCTGGCCTCATGGAATTGGCATCCTTGCGAGTCACCGGGTCAGAGGAAGACATACGGGCACCGCCCTATACCCACATTGACGTAGCAGGCAGGCGCCATTAGCCTGCTACCGCTCGCGGCCGGGGCGCCTGACCTGGTCACACGGATCAAGCGCACAAATGAAGTCAGACACCCCCGCCGGCGACCGCCAGTCGTCGCCGTTATCCATCTTGGACCTGATCGACTATTTTCGCGGCGGCGCCAAGCCGCGCGCCGCCTGGCGCATCGGCATCGAGCAGGAGAAAATTGGCGTCCTCTCGGACGGTGGACCGGTCCCCTACGACGGTGCCAGCGGGGTGTCGCAGATCCTGACCGGTTTGCTCGGCCGGGGTTTCACCGCGTATCGAGAAGACGGTCATATCATCGCGCTGGAACGTAATGGCGAACGCATCACCGTCGAGCCGGGCGGTCAGCTGGAGCTGTCGGGTGCGACGTTGGCAAGCGCGACGGCCTGCAAACAGGCGCTGCTGCGACACCTGGACGAGGTGAACGCCGTGGCGGCACCGCTGGGTGTTCGGTTCATCGGTATCGGCGTGCGTCCGTTCGGAACCCTGGAGCAGATCCCCTGGCTGCCGAAGCGGCGCTACGCCGTCATGCGGGCCTACCTGCCGACGCGGGGGCGGCTGGCGCACCAGATGATGAAGCGGACGGCGACGGTCCAGGCCAACTTCGACTATGACAGCGAGGCGGACGCCACCGACAAGATGCGCACCGCGTATGGGATCACTTCAATCGTCACCGCGCTGTTCGCGGCGTCCCCAATCATCGAGGGGCGGCCAAACGGTTACAAGAGTTACCGCGCGGCGATCTGGCTCGAGACCGACGAGGACCGGTGCGGCCTGCTCCCCTTCGCCTTCAACGCGAGCTTTTCCTTCGCTGACTACGTCGC
>DASRQT010000389.1:0-12416 GCA_035696485.1 Polyangia bacterium
CAGCGCCAGCGCCACCCCGACGCCCAGCGCCAGAGCGTAACCGCCGAAGATCTCCCCGGCCGTGATCGCGGCGTTGCCCCACCAGTTGTAGCCGCTGTCGTTCAGCGCCGCCGCCGTTTCAAGCGGCGACGGCAACACGAACTTGGGGACGTCACCCAGCTTGACGAAGAGGAACCAGGCGACAATCAGCCCCAGGTGCGCCAGCACGGCCAGGCCATAGCGCGACAGGCTGTTAGGGCGCCCCTGCATGCCCCGTCGTAACGCAGGCGACGACACGGCGTCAATTTGATAGCTTCGCGCGATAGCTTCGCGCGCGGGATCCCGCCCTTCCCCCATCACCCGAGGAGGAGACTCATGAAATTCCGCATCACGCTCGTGCTTGCGTTCGCCGTGTTCGGACTGTCCGGCACCCCTGCCTTGGCCGACGCGCAGAAGGTGGACTTCATCCTCAACTGGGTCCCGCGCGGCGACCACGCGCCTTACTACTACGCGAAGAAGCTGGGCTGGTACGCGCAGAAGGGAATCGATCTCAACCTCGAGCCCGGTAAGGGCTCGGCGCTGGCGATGCAGAAGGTGGGCGCCGGCGCGAACCCCATCGGTCTGGCTGACATGGGCAACGTGTTGGTGGGACGTGGCAAGGGCGCCGACGTGGTCGGCGTGTTCAATGTCTACGCGAACTCACCGCAGGGGCTTTACTGGCTGAAGAGCTCCGGCATCAAGGGGGTCAAGGATCTCGCCGGCAAGAAGATCGGCAACCCGGCCGCCGACGGGGCGCGCACGATGTGGCCGGCGCTGGCCAAGGCCAATGGCCTCGATCCCAAGTCGGTGACCTGGGTGAACATCGATGCCAACGCCAAGCTGGCCGCCGTCAAGGGCAAGGCCGTCGACGCCACCACCGCCTTCTACAACCTGCACCACATCTTCAAGAAAGAGTTGGGCGACGACATGGGCTTTTTGGCCTGGCGCAACGCCGGCATCAATCCCTACGGAAACTCCGTGATCGTCAATGGCGAGTTCTTGAAGAAGAACAAGGCGGTTGTCGATGGCTTCGTCAAGGTCACGCAGCGGGCCTTCGCCGCCTGCGTCGCCAACCCCAAACCGTGCATCGACGCGCTCATCGAGGCCAACGGCGCCCTGAAGGTCGACAACGAGATGGGCAACTGGGCCCTGGTCGAGGAGCTGATGAGCGACAAGGCTTCGCGCAGCGTCGCGCTGGGGATCCACGACGACGCACGCATGAAGGCCGACTATCAGCTGGTCAGCGAGGTGGTCGGGATCGACAAGCCGTTCGACGTGAAGAGCGCGTACACCAACGAGTTCCTCGACCGGTCGATTAAGATGAAGAAATAGCTGCGCGCAAGATGAAGAAATAGCTTCCGGCCTTGCGCTTCACGAACAGCCCGTGGCCACCGACAGCGCGCGACAGATCGCGGCCATCTTGTCGGGGCGAAGCGAACACAGATGGCGACGGAGATCCCCCTTGCGGACTGCATGAACGTGGTCGAGGTTGACCGCGCAAGCGCCCTTCATGCCATCGGTCGTGCCGAGCGCGACCTCGCTCGGCAGGCCCCTCACGGTCGACGTGATGGGAGCGACGAGCACCGTGGAGATGAGATCGATCACATCTTGTCGGCTGATGACAACAACCGGACGGCGCTTGTCGGGCGCCGCGAAGCGATGAAGCCAAACGTCGCCCCGGTCTATTCGTCTGGCCACGCCTGAGCCTCGGGCGCGACGAAGAACTCATCATCTGTCGGCGGACTCTTCGCATAGCCCTGACGGTAAGCCTCGCGAATATCCTTGGCTCGTTGCCGGCGCAGATAGTCGCTGGCGGCCGCCCGGAGGAACGCCGACCGCCCCCGCTTCTTTGTGGCTGGGTGGTTGTCGATGCGCCGCAGCAGCTCGTCGTCGATTGTGAACTGCACCGCCTTCATGTGGATAAATATGATGGATAAATCATGTGTGGTCAACCGACTCGAGGCGCGAGGCCAACATCTGGCAAGGTGGCGGTGTATCCTCCCGAGCCGTGATCGACGCGCGGCTCGCCGAGATCGTGGCCAGCCTGGCTCTGGCCGCCGAGGCCGCGGCCGGGGTGCCAGAAGAGACCTCGTCGCGCGCCGCGATCGCGGCGGTGGCGATCGCGGAGGCGGTCGGGCTGTCCCCCGCCGAGCGCTCGGACGCCTTCTACGCGGCGCTGCTGCGCTACATCGGCTGCACCAGCTACGCGCACGAGACCGCGTGGCTGGGATCGGGCGACGACATCGGACTACTTGGAGCGCTTGGGCCCGCTGACGCGGGCAACCCCGCCAGCGTCATGCGCGCGATCGTCGGTGGCGCGGGACGCGGGACCGGCGCCCTCGGTCGCGTGCGAAGTGTGGCGCGGATGCTCTCGAGCCCTTCCGCGCCGCGCAAGCTGGCCGAGGCCCACTGCGCGCAGGCGGTCGCGCTGGCGCGCGGGCTGCGGCTGTCCGAGGGCGTGCTGGATGCGCTGGGTGGTATGTACGAGCGATGGGACGGCAAGGGCGGGCCCAAGGGCCTGGCGGGCGAACGGATCGGCGTGCTCGCTCGCGTGCTGCGCGTCGCCTACGCCATGGTGCTGCACGGGTCGATTGAAGGCCCGGCGGCGGGTGCGGCCGTGCTACTCACCCGGCGTGGTGGCGAGTTCGATCCCGCGATCGTCGATGCCATTGCTCCCCGGTCGCGCGAGCTCCTCGAGCGAATCTTCGCGCCCGGTATGTGGGACGAGATGCTGGCCTGCGAGCCCGCTCCGGTTGCCAGCGCGCCACCCGCGCGTGTCGCCGAGGTGGCGGCCGCCTTCGCGACCTGTGTCGACCTCAAATCACCGTTTTTGCTCGGGCACTCGCAGCGTGTCGCCGAGCTGTGCGAGGCGGCCGTCGCGGGTGACGGCGGCAGCGCCGAAGAACAACTTCGCGCCCGGGTGGTCGGACTGCTTCATGACCTAGGTCGCGCCAGCGTTCCCAACGGAATCTGGGACAAGACCTCGAAGCTTTCGCTGTTCGAGAAGCAGCGCATCGAGCGCCACGCCGCCGAATCAGAGCGCATCCTCGCGCGCACGCCCCTGCTGGCCCCGTACGCGCGCGTCGTCGGCGCCCACCACGAACGCATCGACGGCAGCGGCTATCCGCGACATTCGCAGGCCGCGGACGTGAGCTCTCTGGCGCGCGTGCTGGCCGTGGCCGACGTCTTCGCCGCGCTGGGTGAGGAACGGCCCAACCGGCCCGCGCGATCGGCCGACGATGCGGTTGCCACCCTGCTGCAAGAGGTGAAAGCCGGCCGGCTGGATCGCGACGCCGCGCACTCGGTGCTGCGTGCCGCCGGCGCGCGCGTCAAGCGCCGGGAGTCGCACCCCTGCCAGCTCTCGGAGCGCGAGGTCGAGGTCCTGCTGTGGGTCGCGCGCGGGCTCAGCAACGCGCAGATCGGCAAGAAGCTCTTCATCTCGCCGCGCACAGTGGGCCATCACCTGGCCCACATCTACGACAAGACCGACGCCCGCACGCGCGCCGCCGCGGCCTTGTTCGCCGTGCGTCACGGCCTGGTCGGCGCGGCCTCGACCGAAAAATAGGTCATTCGACCGATTCGCGCTTGTCGACGCGTCGGTAACGTCCGGTTCAGACGTTGCGATCACCGCGCACCACCAAATTCACAAGGAGGAACAGCTCATGTCAATCGAACAGAACAAGGCCACTGCCCGCCGTTGGTTTCTGGAGATCATCGCCAAGGGCCAGCGGGCCGTCGCCGACGAGATCTTCGCCGCCAACCACATCATCAATGATCCCCACGCCCCTCCCGGTGGCTGGCCCAACGGGCCGGAAGGCCTGAAGATGGTCGCCGGCACTTTCGGAGGCGGCTTCCCCGACATGAAGGTCACCATCGAGGATCAGATCGCGGAGGGAGACAGGGTCGCCACCCGCTGGAGCGCGCGCGGCACCAACTCGGGTCCGCTGCCGGGCATGCCGGCCACCGGCAAGCCGGTGAGCGTGACCGGGTGCAATGTGGCGCGCTTCACCGACGGCAAGATCGTCGAGTCATGGTTCAACTTCGACATGCTCACGCTGTTTCAGCAGATCGGCGCCATCCCGGCGCCGGGTCACCACGGTAGCTAGCGTGTACTGGCGCGTCGGTCGCATCCCGAAGGTCGAAGATTCGAAGACCGGGGATGCGACCGATGCCACATGGGTCACGGACGGGGCGGGAACGGACCAAACGGGAAGCAGATGCCCGAGAAGCACGTCTGTCCGGCCGGACAGCAGACTGACCCACAACGGGTCTCTGCGCCGCAGCATTCGTTGAGCCCAATGCACTGGCCGTTGCACGACTTCGGTCGCTGCTGTGGGCAGCCGCAATTGCGGTTGTTGCACTGCTGAGCGCCCGCGCATGCGCGCCCGCAGGCGCCGCAGTTACTCTGGTTGTTGGAGACGTCGGTGCAGACGCCATTGCAGACCATGTTGGGGGCCGCGCACTGGCATTGCTGGTCCACGCACGCCTCGGTTGCCCTGCAGGAAGTACCGCAGGCGCCGCAGTTTCCGTGGTTGTTGCTCAGGTTCACACAGGACTGGCCGCACTTGGTTTCGCCCTGTCCACAGGCCATCGCGCACTTGCCCTGGCTGCAGAATTGATTGCCGCCACACGCGGTGGCGCAAGCGCCGCAGTGCTTGGCATCGCTCGCCAGGTCGGCGCAGGTGGCGCCACATTTGGTCTGCCCCTGTGGACAGGCTGCCTGACATTGTCCGTTCACACACACCTGGTCAGCCGGGCAGGTCATTGGGCAGGCGAGCGAAGCGTCACCTGCCACAGCGTCCTTCGCGCCGGCGCCGGCGGCGCCATCGGGTGGGGGACCCATGCTGCCAGTCGAATCGGTGGTTATCGCGCCGTCGGCGGCACTCTGGCCACCGCCGTCGGCAGCAGGCGCGCCGTCGGCAACGGGCGCGCCGTCGGCAGCAGGCGCGCCGTCCGCAGCAGCGGCGACGTCCTGACTGTCGCTGGCATCGTCACCAGCGCCAATTCCGGTACGCGCAGTGGGCTTGGCCGACCCGCCGCAACCCGCCGTGAGCGCCAACGTCAAGATCAGCGCGCAGGCCGGCAGCCACAATCCCAACAATATGTTCTTCATTGCCATTGCTCTCCTTATTGACATGACCGGTCACCGATGCAGGCTGCCCTCTGAACGCACATCCGGGTGCCATCCTGGGCCCCGCAACAGCAGTTGCCCTGCTGCGGGCAGATCGAATTCACGCAGCGAGCGTTGTTCGCGTCGGACTGATCGCAGAAGCTGACGTTGCACCTGTCGTCCTTCTGACAGATCTCGACTATCGTGAGCTGCGGTGATGGCACGCAGGCGCCGTTGTCGCAGATCTTCTGCAGCACCGCCGGGACGTTCGCCGTCAGCTGCGCGCACGTACTTCCGCACTTTTGCTTGTCGAGACCTTTGTCCGCCGCGCACATTCCGTCCGGCTTGCCGGTCTTGGCCATTGCGCAGGCGCTGCAGCCGTTATCGCAGGCAGCCGCACAGCACACGCCACCGACGCAAAAGCCTGATCGACACTCGCTCTTGTTCATGCACGGCGCTCCGTTGGGCGGCAGCGTCGACGGCGGCCCTTCGGCGGCGACATCCAGCGCGCTGTCGGTGGCGATCGTGACGTCCATGTGGACGTCGGCGCCTGCAGCCGCTTCGGTGCCCGCCGGTTGGCCATCGGTCGCCGCCCCGTCGGCCATCGGCGTTCCAGCGGTCGCCGCGGGCGCCCCGCCTTCCGGGGTTGGGCAGGGAGCCAGGATTTCGATCCTCGGCGGCGGTGACGAGCAAGCAAACCAGATGGAAGCGACAAAGATAGTCAGAGTGGATCTCGGTGAGCGCATCTTAGGCAGTCCTTCACGGCGTTGAATGGGGTCCCCGATGAAGCGCCGGGGACAATGTGAGTTTTTTGGGCAGGTCGCCGCCGCTATCAGCAAGGAGCGCGCCACGGCGTCAGCACTGGTGCGCCCGCGGGAAATGCGGCCCACAGTTCCCAGGCCGGATGTATCAACGCTGTATCGGTGACGTATCGGAGGCGTCTCACAACGCGCCCGGGCGGTGAATCGTGGGGTTACTTCGCCAGCAGGCGCCCCACGAGGGCGTCGCCGACGGTTGCTTTCATACCCGCTATCGGCTGCGGGGTGCCCCAGCTAGGGACGGGCCAGCGTCGATTCGAGCACGAGGTCGGCGATGAGCTTCTGATACTCCACGTGGGTCTTGTGCGCCTTGGTGTGCCAGCGCTTGCCCTCTTCCGCGTCCATGTACGCCTTGTATTCGGGCGCGCCCGGAAAGCCCACGTTGTCGGCGACCACGATGCTCCCCTGGTGCAACCAGCCCGCGGCGAGGATCCGTTGCAGGTCGGGGAGGTAGACGTCCTTGGCGTGATCGATGAAGACGAAATCGAGGCCGCCCCGTTTGAAACCGTGCACAGTCTCCAGCGCCTTCACGGTCTTGCCACCATCGCCGATGGATCCCACGACGATCTTGACGCGATCGCTGGCGCCCGCGTGGGCGATGACCCTGCGCGCGATGGCCGCGTTCGCGGGATTGAACTCCACCGAGAATACGCAGCCACCAGCGGCCAGCCGGCGAGCCATTCGCAGCGCCGAGTACCCGACGTAAGCACCGAGCTCGAGCACGCGCCGGGGCTTGATACGGTCGACGGCCGCATCGAGGAGGGCGCCCTTCTCGTCGCCGACATTGATGAGGAACTTGTGCTTCTGGGCGAACCTGTCGATGGCGTCGATGGCCGCGTCGATGTTGCCCGCGGGAGCGTGCGCGATGACGAACTGGGCCGCCGCCTCCTCGCGCCCGTCGCCCACCTGCCACTCGGACATCAGCCGCTTCATGCTGAATAGCATGCGAATGAAGGACCAGCGCAGGAACGGCACCGGCCCACCGAGGAGCGTGTTCACCACGACCAGCCCGGCGACGCCAGCGACTACGTAGAGCATCACCATGAGTCGACGCTAGCACGAAAGCGATCGACTACTGGTGTACAACGACGACGCTGTAGGCCTCGACGATCGAGTGGGCAGCCGTACTCACCGCACCTCTGGTCGAGGTCTGATCGTAGTTCCCGACTTTGAAATAGAACTTGCTCGCCAGGATACCGGCGCTGGGTGTGTGCGTGTAGACCTGTTTACCGTTTATCGAAACCGAGAGCACGCCCTTGGAGAGCGCCATCGCGAACGTGTACTTGGTATTCAACGGAACCGCGTTACCGAGGCCGGTGCTGCGACCCTGCCCCTTGGCTTCTTCATAGAACAAGGTGAAGCCGCCGCTTGAATACTGCAGTTCGGCGAGGGGAATGGAGGGAGGACCGTTGAAGACCTGAGCGATGGTGACGTTCGAGCCCTTCAGCACCTTCCCCGTCACCGTCATGGTATTGATGGCGTCGGATGGCCAGGCCGCCCCTGCCCCGGCGGGGGACATTTCGCGCAGCTCGGTTCGCGGATGCACGGAACCCGATGTGGTGACACCGGTGGCGGGGTCCATGAAGATCTGTCCTCCGTCATCAGCCCGGTAGAAATACGCATTCGAGAAAGCAGCGAGCTGGTTCGGCGGAACCGTGGTCGGCGAGGTCCCGCTCCCGATCGGGAGCTGCAGCTGCCAGATCGAATAGTCGATGGCCGGGGCAGGACCGCCGTCCTGGCCAGCCGCGATGTCGGCTCCGGGCACGCCGCCGTCATCGCCCGCGCCGTCCGCGCCGCCCGCGCCGCTGATGCCGCCGGTCGCGCTCGCTCCCGCGCTGCCGCCGTCGCCGCCGGTGCCTCCGCTATTTGAGTTGCCATCGACGCCCGCCGTGCCGACCGCCCCACCGGAACCTGGGCCGAGGGATGTCGCTCCGTCCGTCTCGTTTCCAATCCCGCCTGTCGTGCATGCGCTGACAAGCAGACACACGCCAGCCAGGAGCGGGGCAACTTGTTGATACATCTTCAACTCCAGTTTCGAATGACCGGTCTTCGTGACGAGCAGCAACAGCTCGTTCGACAGAAAGCGGACGGATCCGAAGTCCCTATAGACTAGCCTCCACGCGGCAAAAAACCCAGGGGCCCGTCTGGCGGGCGCGCCGAGATCGGTGGCGAGTCGGCGCCTCCAGGCGCGACATGGATGTCAGCGATCCGTCGCGGCGTAGGTGCGGTGCTCGTCGACCGGTGTGATGATCGCGGTTGGTCCCTACATTGCAGCGAGGCAGTATCGGAGGAGTCATGCGTCAAACATTCCCTCTCGTTACCGCCGCCCTCGCTCTCGTCGCCTGTGAGGCGGTCAGCACCGAACGGCCGCTGACCGTCATGGGGCCGAACGTCATCGAGCCGCGTCCGCCAATAACCTCGGCGTGCTGGTCGCAGCTATTGCCGCCGGAGGTTCACCCCATTCCTTCCGACGGCGCGGTTGCCGAGGTTTGTCGCCAGGCCGCGACCACGACCGAGTGGCGTTACCCGTCGGCGTTTGCCGTCGACAACTGGGTCCGTAACGTCGACCATCGGGACAAGATCGTCGGCCGCTGGGCGACCTGTGGCGCCGGCGGCGTCATCCCCGTCCAGCACGCCGGCATCGAGTTCGGCAGCAATGGACGATGGCAGCTTCTGCAGAACGACGCCGCGGGCGCACTGGCGCCGCTGAGCCCACCGGTACGCGGTTACTACTACGCGCTCGGCAGCGGACAGCTCGACCTCAATCCCGAGGGTCCGCTTGACCAAGGAGGGAACATCCTGCACACGACGTTCGCGCCCGGCATGAACGCTGTTCGATTCGAGATAGGCATCTCGGGGTCCGAGAGCGCCATCTACGCGCGTACCACCCCCTCGCCGTCGAACGGGAGGGACAACGCCCCGTCAATCACGGACGGGCGGTGCGAGATGATCGGGACCTGGGACATCCCAGCCAACAACCGGCAGCCGTTCGCGCCGCCAGCCTCGATTTCGTTCGACGCGTCTGGCAATTTCGTTGCCGGCGACCTCGGCTCGAACCTCTGCGAGAACGCGCCGATGTACGGCACCTATCGCCTGTCGCCCGGGCTCTTCCAGCTCACGAGCAACTTCAACATGGGACTTTGTGACTGGTGGTACAGCGCCGGCTACCCTGCGACGTTCGACGCGACCTGCGCGCACGTCACGCTGATGCAATATTGGGACAACTGCACCGGCGGGCGCGGCTACCTGAACGGCACGACGACGTTGACTAGACGCGAGTAGCTGGGCTGCGATAACGTCGCTCTTCGAGCGCCTTCCGCGATTGGCGATTTCGATCGAGGAGCCTGCATGTCATCACCGACTCCGTTTCCGCGCGCGTTCGTTTTGCTGAGTGTCGCGACATCGATGGTGGGCGCCTGCTTGCTCGCTTTCGGTTTCGCCTCCGGTTGCAGCTCCGGCGGCGGGCCGGGCGCGGCCGGCGGCCGCGGCGGACAGACAGACGCAGCCGGTGGCGGAGGGCAAATCCTTGGCGGCAGTGGCGGCGCGGGCGGCCCCGGCAGCGGCGGCGTGCCCGGGTCGGGCAGCGGCGGCGCGGGCGGTGGCGTCGACGCCGGCGCGGCCGGCAGTGGCGGCACGACGACCACCGACAGCGGCGCCGACACCACCGATAGCGCCACGCCCGCGGACACCGGCGCGCGCCGCGACTGTCCGGCCGGCGCGGTGATCTGTGAGGACTTCGAAAAGTACGCCACCGGCGCGACCGATCTCAGCCCCGACTGGCTGACGTACAAATATGGCGGCGCGACCGTGCAGGTCGACACCACCAAAGCGTATCAAGGGACCAAGGCGCTGCACCTGACCGCCCCCGTCGGCGGCCGCAAGTACGCCGATATCATCAAGCAGAATCCGCTGGACAAGGAGCTGCTGCCCGTCAAGCACTTTGGCCGCGTGATGGTGTGGGTAACCGCGCTGCCGTCGACCGTGCACTGGAATATCAATCAGGCGGGCGGCCCGCTGGCCAGCAACGCGCAGCTCATCGGCAAGTACAGCTTTGGCGGGCAGAACGGTGTCTTGTCGGCCAACTACACCCAGCGCGCGCCGGTGGGCGATGGGCTGACGCCGTTGCGCGGCGGCGGCCCGGAAGACGGCGATCCCAACCCGCCGCCCGTGGACTGCGGACCCCTCGCCAGCAACCAGCGGCTGGCCGTCGGCAAGTGGGTCTGCTGGGAGTGGATGTTCGACGCCCAGGCCAGCAGGATTCAGCTGTTCCTGGACGGCGTCGAGCAAACCCAGGCCGGCACCCGGGGCGGCTGCACCGCCACCTTCCAGGGACCTCGGGTGTTCAGCAAGATGATCATCGGCTGGGAGCAGTACACGCAGCCCAGCGACAAACCGCAGGATGCCTGGCTGGATAACCTGGTGGTCAGCGACCAGCGCGTCGGCTGCCCCATGCCATAGACACGAGGCAGCGCGGCAGCAGTCCCACGCTCAGTTCGTGGGACACCGCTTCAGGCATTCGATGAGCGCCGGACACCTTGGCGCGCTCATGAACCGACAGTTGCCGCCGAGGCGGGGTTGCGCGCACGCCAGGCACGGCCCGTCGATGTCGTTGGTCGGGTTGTCGGTGACGCCGGTACAGAGCTTTGTACTTCCGCACGCGGCGGTGCAGTAGAGGCACTCGTTGCCAAAGAAGGCGTCTTGAAATCCGCCCGGATGGAGGGCATCGCAGCAGGCCACGCACGCCTTGGCGTTGGCCGAACTGGGGCACGCCCCCGCCGCGTCCGCGCTGCCGTCCGCGGTGGCTGTGGCGTCGCTGCGCGCATCGAGGGCTCCGCCGCTTCCGCCGGTGCCCGCCGCGTCGACGTGAACGCCGCCGGCTCCGCCGCTTCCGCCGGTGCCTGCCGCGTCGTGCGCCCCGCCGGATCCGCTGCTTCCGCCGCTTCCCGCGTCGACTTGGGCCCCGCCGGTTCCGGTGCTTCCGCCGGTATTTCCGGCATCGGCGTGCGCTCCACCGGTTCCACCGCTTCCACCGGCGCTGCCTCCGGTACCCACGCCGCCGCCGTCCTTGCTGCTGGCTGGACTGGTACCGCCACAACCGACGGTCGCGGCCAGGAGGACCGCACCGGAAATTACTGACAACCACTTCGTCGTTCGGCTCATGAATTGCCCTCCATGGCAGTCGAGCTGGTGTGCGCGACTTTCTTACCGGGTCATATGCCGGTCGAGGGCTGGCGGGACAAAGGCTGTCCGGTCGCGTCAAGCAACCGAGATCAGCGCGTGAACACCAGGATTTGATTGTTCGCGGGCATCGGCACCCGCTCTTGCAGCTTCAGACCCGCCTCCTCCGCCAGGGCTGTTACGGCCTCACAGTCGCGTACGCCCCACTGCGGGTCACGGGATTTAAGGCTCAAGTCGAACTCGGCGTTGCTGACGGCAGTGTGCGCGCCACCGACGCGGAACGGTCCATACATGACCAGCACTCCGGAAGGCGCGAGGTGTCGTCCGACGCCGGCGACCAGACCCACGCAGCAGGCCCACGGCGCGATGTGGATCATGTTCGCATTGAAGATGGCCTCGACAGTCCCGACGCCCCAATCCGGCTGCGTGACGTCCAGCTTGCACGGCGGGCGGAGGTTGGATCGCCGCGCCTCATCGACCCAGGCGCGGATGCTGACCAGGTTCTGATCGTCGATGTCGCTGGGCTGCCAGGACAGCGCGGGTAGCTGCGACGCGAAGAACGCCGCGTGCTGTCCCGTGCCGCTGGCAACCTCCAGCACGGTTCCCTCGGCGGGGAGCACCCGGCGCAACACCTCGAGGATGGGCTGCTTGTTGCGTTCCGCCGCAGGCCAGATCTCTTTCATGCTTGCCTGCGCAATGGTTCCCCCACTATAGACCGCCAGACGATGGCGCTGGTCCTTCTCAAGATAATCCTGGCCCCGGCGCTGGTCGGTGGCGCGAGTCTTCTCGGCAGAAGGTTTGGGCCGCGGGTCAGCGGCTGGGTGATCGGTTTTCCGCTGGTGGCGGGACCGGTGCTGTGGTTCTACGCGCGGGAGCAGGGGGCGGCGTTTGCCGCGCGAGCGGCGGCGGCGACGTTGCTTGGCTTGCTGTCGTTGTGTGTCTTCTTGCTGCTGTACATCTGGAGCGCGCGCCACTTCGGCTGGCTGCCCAGCGTGGTTCTGGGATGGGTCGGCTTCGTCGCCGCGACCCTGGCGATTGATCGGGTGCCCTGGCTGGGACATGCCTCGTGGCCGGTCGGGCTGCTGGCGGCCGCGGCGGCGCTCTACCTCACCACCTTGTTCTTGCCGCACGTTCCGCCGCGCCCGCCGTCGCGACCGCCGCGCTACGACCTCGCCCTCCGGCTGGTCGCCACTGCCCTGCTGGTGATCACGCTGACCGCGACCGCTCACCTGCTGGGGCCCGGGTTGAGCGGTCTCTTCACGCCCTTTCCGGTCGCGACCTCGATTCTGGTG
>DASRQT010000390.1:0-15077 GCA_035696485.1 Polyangia bacterium
GACCTTCGACACCTGCGTCTCCACCAACGACCTCGGGGCCGAACGCGGCCGGGCCGGCGCCGCCGAGGGGTTGGTCATCGTCAGCGACCAGCAGTCCCGCGGCCGCGGTCGGATGGGGCGCGACTGGTTCTCCCCGCGCGGCGAGAACCTGTATTTTTCCTTGCTGCTGCGTCCGGTGCGGCCGCCGGCCGAGATTCCGCCGCTGACGCTGTTGGCGGGCGCCGCGCTGGCCGAAGCCCTGGCGGGATTCGGCGTCGTGCCGCGGCTCAAATGGCCCAACGACGTCATGCTGCCCGACGCCGTCACCGGGGAGCCGCACAAGGTGGCGGGGATCCTGACCGAGATGGTCAGCGAAGGGGAGCGCGTCGCCCACGTCGTGGTCGGCATCGGCCTCAACGTCAACGGCACGAATTTTCCGGCCGAGCTTGCCGGCCGGGCGACGTCGCTGGCCCTGGCTCGCGGCCAACCGATCGATCGCGTCACGGTTCTGTGCGCGGTGCTCTCGGCCCTTGAACGCGCGTATGACGACTTTCGCGCCAATGGCCCCCGCGCCGCCGTGTCGCGCTGGAGCGTGCACGCGGCGCTGGGCAGCCGCTGCCGTGTCGCCGTCGACGGTCGCGAGGTCTCCGGCGTCGCGCTGGGCCTGGATCCCGACGGGGCGCTACGCGTGCGCGATGATGACGGCGACATCGTTCGCGTGATATCTGGGGAGATCATCGCATGAACACATTTCAGGCCATCGTCCTCGGCTTCGTTCAGGGCGTCACGGAGTTCCTTCCCATCTCGTCCACGGCGCACCTGCGGATCGTGCCCGCGCTGGCCGGCTGGAGCGATCCCGGGGCGGCGTTCACGGCGGTGCTGCAGCTGGGGACGCTGGTGGCGGTCATCGGGTTCTTCCTGCCCGATCTGCTGCGCATGGTGGGCGCGGCGCTGGCCGCGATCAAGGACCCGGCACGCCGCAACGATCCGCACGCGCGCCAGCTGCTGTACCTGATCGTCGGAACCATCCCGGTCGGGGTGGCGGGCATCCTGTTCAAGAAATCGATCGAGGGGCCGTTTCGTTCGCTGTGGGTCATCGCCACCACCCTGATCGTCGTCGGCATCGCGCTCGGCTTGGTGGAACGGGCAGCCCGGCGCACGCGTGCCTTCGACAGCATCGTCCTGCGCGACGTCATCATCATCGGCTGCGCGCAAGCGCTGGCGCTGGTTCCCGGGGTGTCGCGGTCGGGGATCACCTTGCTGGCGGCGATGGCGCTGGGACTGCAGCGCGACGCCGCCGCGCGGTTCTCCTTCTTGCTGTCGGTCCCCGCGGTCGCGGCTGCCGGGATCTTCGAATTGCCGGCGGTCATGAAGGCGAAAGACATCAGCGGTGGCGCCCTCATGATCGGGCTCCTGGCCGCCGCCATCTCCGGATACGCCAGCATCTTCTGGCTGCTGCGGTTCCTGCGCACGCGGACAACGTTTCCGTTCGTTGCCTATCGCGTCGCGCTAGGGGTGGTCATTTTCGCTCTGCTGTTTACATCCCGGCTCAATCCCTGATCCGATTCGGCTACATGACAATGTCGGGGTCAAGTCGCGATTGCTCAGGCCATTGAGCCACTATAACGTTGCTGGCTACATGCCAGTTCAAGCGCTTGAGCCCCGCCGACTGTATCGGCAGATCGCCGATCAGCTGCGCGAGCTGATTGGCAAGGGCGAATTCACGGTCGGCTCCCGGTTACCCGCCGAACGCGATCTCGCGACCCAGCTAAAGGTTTCGCGCACTTCGGTGCGCGAAGCGCTGATCGCGCTCGAATTGGGGGGCCTCATCGAGGTGCGCGGCGGCTCCGGCGTCTACGTGGTCGCGTTGCCCAACGACGCGCGACCGCTGTTTGACACGGCGGACGCCGGTCCGGGGCCGTTCGAGCTGCTGCACGCGCGCAAGATGGTCGAGGGGGAGATCGCGGCCCTGGCGGCAGAATCGATCGACGCCGCCAGCCTGGCCGCCCTGGAAGAGACAGTGCGCAGCCACGAGCGCGCGTACGACGACGCCAACGGACTGGACGACGGCGACTTTCAATTTCATCTCGGGATCGCGGAGGCGACCCGCAACAGCGCGCTGACGCAGACGGTGCGGCTGTTCTGGGACATGCGCCGCGGCCCGATGTGGAAGAAAATCGTGGAACACTTTCACACGCCGTCGCTGCTGGCGGCCGTGATCAGCGATCACCACGCGATCCTGGCCGCCCTGCGAGCGCACGCGCCCGCCGACGCCCGCCGCGCGATGCACACGCACCTGGAACGTGTCGAGCGCGAGTTCGCGAAGAGCTGGAGTCAGAACGAGAAGTCTGCCGGCGCTCGGTCGCCGCTCAATTCTCTGGTTCGGTCGCGCTGACATAGCGTCGCCGCCGTCGGCGAGGATGGTCACCACCACCTTGCTACCTAGATGAAGTACATCATCTGCGGTTGCTGGCCGGAACGCTGGAGACCCGCGGCCTCGGCCCGCTTGACGAAGTCCTGCAATGTCACGCTGTTCAGCACCTCCACCAGGCGGGTGCTGAGGTCGCGCCAGACCAGCTCCGGGATATCAACGCCATGCGCCGGGGAAATCGTCCGCGTCCGCCGCGTACCGCGCCTGACCGGGGAGACCGCGTCGCCGTCCAGCGAGAACAGCTCATCGCGGGTCCCACGCACGGCGCGCAGGACCTCACCGATGTGAATCTGGGCCGCCGGGCGCGCCAGCGCATACCCGCCGCGCGGCCCGCGCTTGGCTTCCACGATTCCGCCCCGGCGCAGGTCCTGCAGGATCTGCTCGAGATAGCGCAGCGGAATCCGTTCCCGGTCGGCGATCTCCTTGGCCTGCGTCGCCTGACCCACACTATGGAAAGCCATGTCGAAGAGCGCGCGCACCGCATATTGGGTTTTGGTGGTCAGCCACATGAACGACCGCCTCCAGTTACGGGACGCAAAAGTGGATGCTGGTCATATCGAGTAGTCCTCGACGAACACGCGCGCCTCCCGCAGGTTGGCCATGACCAGATCGCCCTCGTTGATCCCCAGTAGATCGATCTCGGTCTTGGGCATCTCGACGGTCATGGCGGCGCCGTCGGCCAGACGCAGCGACAGCTTGACGTAGCCGCCCATGCGCGCGACGCGCTCCACGCGCGCCACCGACACCTCGGGGGCGTCGTCGCCGGTCTTGCTGAGCTTGACGTCGTGCGGGCGCACGAAGGCCTGCACCGCGGCCCCCTCCGGCGGCGATGGCCCGTCGGGCATGGCCACCGCGAAGCCGCCCATGGTCGCGCGCCCGTCGCGCATCTGGCCGCTCAAGAGGTTGGCGCCGCCGACGAACGAAGCCACGAACGGCGTCGAGGGGCGATCGTAGACCTCGTGCGGTGGTCCGACCTGCGCCACCCTCCCCTCGTGCATCACGACGATGTGATCCGACACCTCCATCGCCTCTTCCTGGTCGTGCGTCACCAGGAGCGTGGTCACGCCCTTCTCGTGGTGAAGGCGGCGCAGCCAGTCGCGCAGCTCGACGCGCACCTGCGCATCCAGCGCCCCGAACGGTTCATCCAGCAGCAGCAGCTTGGGTTCGATGGCCAGGGCGCGCGCGAACGCCACGCGCTGCCGCTGCCCGCCCGACAGCTGTCCCGGGTATCTTTCGCCCAGCCCGTCGAGCTGGACCAGCGCCAGCAGCTCGTCGACCTTGCGGTTGATCTCCTCCTTGGCCATCTTGCGGACGTTGAGGCCGAAGGCGATGTTGCGGCGAACGTTCATGTGCCGGAACAGGGCATAGTTCTGGAAGACGAAACCGACGCCGCGCTTCTGCGCCGGAACATAGGTGTAGTCCTGGTTCTCGTAGCGCACGCTGCCGCTGTCCGGTTGCTCCAGCCCCGCGACCACGCGCAACACCGTCGACTTGCCCGATCCCGACGGACCCAGCAGCGTCGTGATCGTCCCCGCCGCCGCTTCGAAGGACACGTCGTTGACCGCGGGCGTTCCGCGCACGGTGAAACGCTTGGTGACATTTCGGACCGTGAGGCTCATGTCGATCCGGAGCCGTCACGACGGCGGGCGACCGCCCCCGGCAGGTCGTCCTCAGCGGCCTGCCGACCGATGCGCTCCGCCAGCGACACCACGTCGCCGATGACCAGCAGCCCTGGCGCCCCCGACGAAGCTTCCGGCACCACCGCCGCGCCAATTTCGGCCAGCGTCCCGATCCACCGCCAGGCCTGCGGCGTCGCGGCGCCGACCACGATCGCGGCCGGCGTCCGGGGATTCCAGTTGCGCTCGAGCAGGCGCGCCGCGATCCGCGGCCGTTGTCCCAGCCCCATCAACACCACCAGGGTCAGGCTCTGTGGCGCGAATCCGTCCAGCAGCGGCCCGTAGGTCTCCTCGTGGTGGCCGGTGACGACGGCGAAGCTGGACGCCAGCCCGCGGTGAGTGACCGGGATGTCCGCCAGCCCTGGCGCCGCGATCGCGCTCGAGATTCCCGGCACCACTTCGAAGGCGATGCCGGCGTCGACCAACGCCAGCGCCTCTTCACCGCCGCGGCCGAACACGAACGGATCACCGCACTTGAGGCGGACCACGTGCAGGCCCCGGCGCGCATATCTGATCATCAGCCGATTGAGGACGGTCTGGTCCATCGACGCGCGGCAGGCGCGTTTGCCGACGTAGAACCAGCGTGCGGCCGGCGCCAGGCTCCGCATCGACGCCGACGACAGCGCATCGTAAAGAACCACGTCCGCCTCGGCCAGGTGCCGCGCGCCCCGCACGGTCAGGAGGTCAGGATCACCGGGCCCGGCGCCGACCAGCGTGACCCGCCCCTTGCGGGCGTTTGGCCCCCCAGGAGCCGACCCGCGATCTTCGATCATGGGGCGCGATCCTTGGCGTAAAGGGCGTTGATCGCGTCCAGCAGCATCGGCCGCCGCTGCGCCATGGGTACCGCGCCTTGCCGCCAGCCCGGGCGCAGGCGGAGGGCCTGTTGCAGCCACGCGGTCAGATCATCCTCGCCGGGAATCACGGCCTCGAGTCCCTCGCGCAGCAACCCCGCCAGGGCCGGCGCCTGTCCGTCGGTCGAAAATGCAATGGTCACACCCGCGCGTCGCAGGGTACCACCACCGTAGGCCGAGGCCGCCCGAGGATCGTCGGCCGCGACCACGAAGATCCGCCGCTCCGTCGCCGCCGCCGTCACCTCGCGATTGACCGCCGGCGGCGCCGCCGCGATGACCAGCCAGGCGCCATCCAGGTCGCCGGCAACAAACGGCCGCTCGGCGATAACGAAACGGGCACCCGGACCCGCCTGCCGGCGAATGTCCGGGTGCACCTCCGGGGCGACCACCAAGACCTCTGCCCCTGTGCCCCTCACCCCCCCTATCTTGGCGGCCGCCACCGGCCCCCCGCCCACCACCACAACCCGTCGTCCCGCAAGTTTCAGAAAGACCGGCAGAAGTGCGGAATGCTCCTGGTCGCTACCGTCCACCACAATTCCCTACCCGACCGCCGTTGAATAGTCAAACGACCAACCTACCCACTCCCCCTTGCTCCCCGACGCGACACGGCTGAATCTACGTAGGTTGGATCGCGGCGTCAACAATATTTATCAACAATAGTTGACTATATTACCGTACATTTACCCTACATATAGGCGATGTGGATACGTAGTGCGCATCACATCAACGGACCGGGTGAAGTCCACATTCCTTGTACTCCGGGTCCTCCCACCACCAGCGCCCGGCGCGCGGGTGCTCTCCGGGTTTGATGGCACGGGTGCACGGCGCGCACCCGATCGACGGATACCCCTGATCGTGCAGCGGATGAATCGGAACCTTGTTGGCCACCGCGTAGGCCCGAACCTGCTCGGTTGACCACGCGATGACGGGATTGATCTTGGCCAGGCCGCCGTGGCCGCTGTCGAGCTCAATGGCCGCCGTGTCGGTACGCGTGACCGATTGATCGCGGCGCAGCCCGGTCATCCACGCGTCCAGCCCGGCCAGCACGCGCCCCAGCGGGACGACCTTGCGGATGCCGCAGCACTCGTGACGGTTGTCGAGGGAATCACGAAAACTGTATAGCCCCTTGCTGCGTTCCAGGGTTTCGACGGGCGCGCGATCGGGGAACTGCCATTCGATGGTCAGACCATATTTTCCGATCACCCGTTCGGCGGTCAGGAAGGTCTCCTCGGGCAGACGGCCGGTGTCCAGCGCGAACACGCGTACCGCGCGGCTGACCTTGTACGCCATGTCGATCACGACGCAGTCCTCGATCGAGAAGCTTGAGGCGATGGCGACCGACGCGCCGAAGCGCTGCACGGCCCAGGCGACGATCGCGGGCGGTTCGGCACCGGCCAGCTGGGCGGCGGCGGTCTCGATCTCGGATGGCTCGGGGCGCATTTGCGGCGACAGCTTAGCAGGAAGTGGCGCGCCGTTTCGTTATGGCACACGTGGTCGTAGACTCGCGCGATGTTGATGTCGGTGCCGTTGACGGGAGCCATGGCCGCACTGCTCGCGGGCGAGATCGCGCCGCCCGAAAACCTGGTCGCGCAGGGGATCCCGCCGCTGCCCGACGCCATCGCCGCCGCCGCGCAGCCGTACAGCGACAGCCGGTCCGCGGCGCTGCTGAGCTGGCACCCGCGGCGGCGCGAGATGCTGGTATCGACGCGGTTCGCCGAGACCGCGCAGGTCCACCGGCTGGCGGCGCCGGGGGGCGCCCGCACCCAGCTGACGTTTTTTCCCGACCGGGTCGCGGCGGCGCTGTACCCGCCCGACCCGGCGCGCGCGGCCGAATATTTCGTCTTCAGCAAGGACACCGGCGGCGGCGAGTTCTTCCAGATCTACCGATACGACCAGCGCGGAAACGGCGGCAAGGTCACCCTGCTGACCGACGGCAAGTCGCGCAATCTGATGGGGCCGTTTTCCCGTGCCGGCGATCGGCTGGCGTACACGTCGACGCGGCGGAACAACAAAGACACCGACCTCTACGTCATCGACCCACGCGATCCGGCGTCCGACCGGCGGCTGGCCGAGGTGGAGGGGGGCGGCTGGTCGCCGCTCGACTGGTCACCCGACGGCAAGCGGCTGCTGGTTTCGCAGTACATCTCGGTGAACGAGAGCTACCTCTGGATCTTCGATGGCACGACGGGTGACCGCGCGCTCTTGACCGCAAAGGCCGGCGGCGAACCGGTGCGCTACGAGGGCGGGCAGTTCAGCAGCGACGGCAAGTCGATCTACGCCGCCACCGACAAGGACAGTGAGTTCCTGCACGTGGTGGTGATCGATATTGCGAACCAGAAACACCGGCCGCTCATGGCCGGGAGCCACGTCCGCTGGGACGTCGACACCTTCGCCGTCAGCCGCGACGGCCGCACCGTCGCCGTGGTGATCAACGAAGAGGGCATCGGGACCTTGCGCCTCTTCGACAGTCGCACCGGACGCGAGCGCGCCGCGCCCCGGTTGCCGGCGGCGGTGGCCGGTGGCTCGGTGACCGGCATCCTGTGGCACGAAAACAGCCGGGAGCTCGGCGTACAGGTGGTGACCGCCCGATCGCCGACCGACGTGTTCTCGCTGGATACCCGCACCGGCAAGTTCGACCGCTGGACCGAGAGTGAAACCGGAGGTCTCGACACCACCTCCACCCGCGAACCCGAGCTGGTTCGCTGGAAGAGCTTCGACGGCCGATCGATCAGCGGCTTCTTGTACCTGCCGCCCAGACGCTTCGAAGGCCGGCGGCCGGTGGTGATCAACATTCACGGCGGCCCCGAGGGCCAGTTCCGCCCGACGTTCCTCGGCCGCAATCGCACCTACCTCGAAGAACTGGGCGTGGCGCTACTTTTCCCGAATGTCCGCGGCTCGACCGGCTACGGCAAATCGTTCACCAAGCTGGATAACGCCCTGCTGCGCGAGGACTCGGTCAATGACATCGGGGCGCTGCTGGACTGGCTCCCGACGCGCGCCGATCTGGACGCCGGCCGTGTCATGGTGACCGGCGGCAGCTACGGCGGATACATGACGCTGGCGTCGGCGTTTCACTTCGCCGACAAGATTCGCTGCGCCCTGTCGGTGGTCGGCATCTCCAGCTTCATCAGCTTCCTCGAGCGCACCGAGGCCTACCGGCGCGACCTGCGCCGGGTGGAATACGGCGACGAGCGCGACCCCGAGATGCGGGCGTTTTTTCAGCGCATCTCGCCGCTGTCCAACGCCGACAAGATCCGGAAGCCGATGTTCATCGTTCAGGGGAAAAACGATCCGCGCGTGCCGGTCACCGAGGCGGATCAGATCGTCGCCACCTTGAAAAAACAGCACACACCCATCTGGTACCTGATGGCCCAGGACGAAGGGCACGGCTTCGCCAAGAAGAAGAACGCGGACTTTCAGCTTTACGCGACGGTGGCGTTCATGCAGACCTTCCTGCTGCGGTGATTTCATGGGCGATCCCGCCTTGATTGAATAAGAGACATTGGTCTGCTATAGAAGACACGTACGTATTGAGGAGCCGAGCGCCCGGAAAATACCGCGCGCTCAGAATATAGTGAGGCGCAGGTGAGCATGAGCACGAGCAAGACTTGGAAGGACAGCCTGGGGGCGAGGTTGCCGGAGGCGTTGGGGCGCGAGATCGACATCTTCGAGACCCAGATCGACCTGCGCAAGAAGGGCAAGATCGAGGAGAAGCTGTTCGCCGAGACCCGCCTTCGCCGCGGCGCCTACGGCCAACGCTACGACAACGGCCAGCGGCACGACGGTGAAAAGACCCAGGCGCTGACCTTCCCGTCGGGGCCGATCACCAAGGGGCCGGCGACGCTGTGGGATGCCCCGGGCATGCAGCGGATCAAGATCCCCTTCGGACGGATGACCGCCGACCAGCTGGACATGCTGTCCGACGTCGCCGAGGAGTACTCCGACCGCATCCTGCACGTGACGACCCGGCAGGATATCCAGCTTCACTTCGTGCACATCGAGGACACGCCCGACCTGATGCGCCGGCTCGGCTCGGTCGGCATCACGACCCGCGAAGCCTGCGGCAACACGGTCCGCAACGTCACCGCCTGCCCCTACGCCGGCGTCTGCCAGACCGAATCCTTCGACGTGGCCCCCTACGCGCACGCGCTAACCTATTTCTTGCTGGGCCACGAGGACACCCAGGACTTCGGGCGCAAGTTCAAGGTCGCCTTCTCGGGCTGCAAGGAGAACGCCTGCGGCCTGACCAACTTTCACGACATGGGCCTCATCGCCCGCACGCGGACGGAGGGCGGCGCCAGCAAGCGTGGCTTCGAGCTGTACGTGGGCGGCGGGCTGGGCGCCGTGCCGCAGGCGGCGCTGCTGTTCGACGACTTCCTGCCCGAGGAAGAGCTGCTGCCGATCGCGCAGGCCATCAGCCGCGTCTTCTCGCGCCTCGGCGAACGGGCGAACCGGGCGCGCGCCCGCCTCAAGTTCGTGGTCAAGAAGCTGGGCATCGACGAGTTCAAGCGTGTGGTGCTGGAAGAGCGCACCAAGCTGCGCGTCGATCCGCGCTGGACCGCGTTCCTGGCCGACCTGCACGTCACCGATGAGAAGCCACTGCGCCCGCCGGGCAAACTTCCGCCCGGCACCCTGCCCGAAGGTTTCGCGCGCTGGCGCGAGACCAACGTGCTGGCGCAACGGCAAGACGGCTACGTCATGGCGATCGTGACGCTGCCGCTCGGCGACCTCACCTCGGAGCAGGGGCGCGCCCTGGCCGACGTCGCACGACGTTTCACCGGCGACACCATGCGGACCACCGCGGACCAGAACCTGCTCTTGCGGTGGGTCAGCGAGGCCGATGTGGTCGCGCTCTACATCGCGCTTCGCGACATCGATCTGGCGGGCGCCGGCGCCGGGACCATCACCGACATCACCGCCTGCCCCGGCACCGACACCTGCAAGCTGGGGATCTCGTCGTCGCGGGCGCTGGCGGCGGAGCTGGGCAAGGAGCTGGCGGCCGCCGGTGTCGACCGCGACAAGAACGCCAAGCACCTGCACATCAAGACCAGCGGCTGCTTCAACTCGTGCGGCCAGCATCACGTCGCCGACCTGGGCTTCCTGGGCGTCAGCCGCAACGTGGGCGGACGCCGCGTGCCGCACTTCCAGCTGGTCGTGGGCGGGCAGTGGACCAACAACGCCGGCAGCTACGGCCTGGCGATCGGCGCCGTCCCGTCCAAGCGCGTCCCCGAGATCGTCAGGCGGCTGACCGATCGGTTTTCCAAGGAGCGCGTCGGCGACGAGTCCTTCGCCGACTTCGCCACCCGGATCGGCAAGAAGACCATCCGCGCGATGGTGGAAGAGCTGCAGGTGTTGCCGACCTACGATCAGGACCCGAGCTACTACAGCGACTGGGGCGATCCACGCGAGTACACCATCTCCGACATGGGCGAGGGCGAGTGCGCCGGCGAGGTTGTTCCCTACGTCGAGGTCGGACTGGCGGCCGCCGAACGCGAGATCTTCGAGTCACAGATCCTGCTGGACGACGGCAAGATCGCCGCGGCCGCCGAGCGCGCCCTGAGCGCCATGCTGCAGGCGGCGCGCGCGCTGACCCGCGAGAAGAACATGAACCTCGGCACCGACGCCGACGAGGTGGTGGCCGAGTTCCGCAAACACTTCTACGACACCGAGCTGTTCTTCGATCCCTTCGCCGGCGGGCGGTTCGCGCAGTATCTGTTCCGCGCCAACGAAGAGAAGGGCAAACCGGCATCCACATCGGCTGACGCCGCTCATCAGCTGATCGAGGAGGCGACGCTGTTCGTCGACGCCGCCCATCAATGTTACACGCGCCTCGGCGCCGCCCTGGGGGCAGCGGCTGGTGTGGCGGCGGTCGTGCGGCCCGGGCCCACGGCCTGAGGGTCGGGGAAAAGTCATGGACGCGCACAAACTACAATTGAAGATCTTCGCCGAGCCGGCCGCGGGCGCGGAGCTGACGCTGGAGCCCTTCATCGGCATCTTTCACCGCTGGATCAAGCAGCGGCTGCTGCCGGAGCTGGTCATCGACGTCGCGAACTATGCCCACGTGCCCGACGGCCCGGGCGTGGTCCTGATCGGTCACGGCTCGGACTACTTCATCGATCGGCTGGATGGCCGTCTGGGCCTGCTGTCGAGTCGCAAGCGCGCTGGCCTTGCGCCGGCGGACCGCCTGACCGACCTGGCGCGCCGGACGTTCCACGCGGCCGCGCTGCTGGAGCGGGAGCCTTCTCTAACCGGCAAGCTGCGTTTTCGCCCCGGGGAGCTGCTGTTCCGGCTCAACGATCGGCTCGCCGCCGCCAACACCGACGCGGCGTTCGCCGCGCTCAAGCCCGAGATCGAAGCGCTGGCCAAGCTTCTTTACGCCGGGCCGTTCGAGATCACACGCGTTGGCGGTCGCAAGGATCTGCTGTCCCTGCGCATCACCAGCAACGCCGCAGTGTCTCTGGCGACGTTGCTCGAACGCGCGGGTGGCCCGCCCGCGGCTGACGCCTCGCTGGTCGCCTGACCGCTCCCTCCCTTTTGCGGTTTAGCGCTAGGCGTCTAAAAACAGCCGGACGTGCGGAAAGGTCGCAGCGAAGGTGATCGTTTTTCCGGCCTGAAAGCGACTAGATAACTACAGCTTACACCAATTTCGGACATTTCTATCTGGTTGTTGGAGTGGTGCCAGTCGATAATCTCAATTCGCACCGAAATTGACTGAAGGTTTTCTCCGCAAGCAACCGTTTAGAAATGTCACGGTCGGGTAAGGGCGGGTGGCGTCACCGACGAAGCGCAGTTCGACGCGGCTTAGGACGCGGCTTAAATAGTCCGGCCCATATCAACTTCCGTGCGGGGATAACTCCGCGAGCCTGTAGTGGAGGGTTTGCCGATGAAAAGTTGCCCCAGCCTGTTGCTGACCGTCGCCGCCGTGCTGGTGCCCCTCGTGGTGGGGTGCACGGAGGGCTACATCGGCGGTCAGGCCGGTCCGTCCGGCGCCGGTGCGGGCAACGGCAACAGCGGGATTGCTGGCAACATCACGCCGGCTGGCGGCGGTGGATTCGGTGGCTCGATGGTGGCGTGCAACGCGCCGGCCGCGATCTCCAACTTTCATCGCCTGAACACCAAGCAATACCAGGAGAGCGTGAGTCAGGTCATGGGCCTGGCGATTCCGCTGCGGCAAGATCTCCCCCCTGACTCCAGCGTCTACGGCTTCGATAACAGCGCCGACACGACCATCACCGCGGCGCTGACCCAGCGTTACCTCGACGCCGCCCGCAAGGCGGTCAGCACGGCCCTGTCCAGCACCGTCGCCCGCGCCAAGCTGGTGACCTGCGATCTGACCAGCGGCGGCGCAACCTGCGTGCGAACGGTTCTGGCCGCGTGGCTGCCGAAGGTGTTCCGCCGGCCGGTCCTGCCCGCCGAGGTCGACAAGTACGCCGCCTACACGACCACGTGCAACAGCAGCGCCGAGGCCGGGCTGTCCTGCGCGATGCAGGCGGCGCTGATGTCGCCGAAGTTCCTGTTCCGCGGCGAGATGTTGCCGACGGCCGACGCTGCCGCGGCGATGGCATGCGGCGACGCCAATCCGCTGATGTCGACCAAGGAGGGGATCCTCGGCCAGTATGCGCTGGCATCGCGGCTGTCGTATTTCCTCTGGAACAGCCCGCCTGACGACGCCCTCTATGCGCTGGCTGCCGCCGGTAACTTGAACAAGCCGGACGTGCTGGCGCAGCAGGTGGATCGGATGCTGGCCGCGACGGCGATCAGCCAGCGGGCGTTCTCGTTCCCGCAGGACTTTCCCTCGCAGTGGCTGCCGGTGACCGCGCTGTCGACGGTGATGCCGTCGCCCACGCTGTTCCCTAAGTTTGACGAGCCGCTTCGCCAGGCGATGGCCGACGAATCGCGGCTATTCTTCGCCGACATCGTCGCGAACAACGCGTCGGCGCTGGATCTGGTCCGCGCCGACTACACCTTCCTCAACGCGCGGCTGGCGCAGCACTACGGCATTGCCGGCGTCACCGGCACGCAGATGCGCCGCGTGGACACCAAGGGGACCGTGCGCGGCGGCATCCCGACGCAGGGGACCTTCTTGACGGCCACGTCGTCGACCGAAAACACGTCGCTCATCCTGCGTGCCAAGTTCGTGCTGACCGGCCTTTTGTGCGTCGACCTTCCCAAGGCGGACCAGGCCTTGATCGACAGCGTCCCGCCACCCGACCCGGGCCTGGGCCTCACCAACCGCGAATCGCTGGAGCGGCGGACGGCGGGCGAGCCGTGTCACACCTGCCACGTCCAGATCAACCCGATCGGATTCGGCCTCGAGACGTTCGACCCGATCGGCGCGACCCGGACGCTGGATCGCGGAAAGCCGATCGACCCCAGCGGCGAGTTGCCCGGCGGCGCCAAGTTCTCGAACACGACGGAGCTCCTGGACCTCCTGCGCCAGGACGACCGGTTCGCGTCGTGCGTCACCAAGAAGATGATGACCTACGCTCTGGGGCGCGGAATGGTGAACGCCTGCGATGCCCAGTACATCGACCAGCTGAGCGGCTCGTTCAAGGCCGACGGATACAAACTCCGCAACCAGATTGTCCGCATCGTTCAAAGTGATCTGTTTCGCCGTCCGCGCGGGCGGATGGAGGTAGGACCATGACCCGCCGAGCGACCCCCTTCCGCATCTCGCGCCGGAGCGTCCTGCGCGGGACGGGTGCCGCCCTGGCCCTGCCGTGGCTGGAGGTCATGGTGCCGAAGACGGCGCGCGCGCAGGCGGCGGGCGGTCCGGCGCCGCGCGCTCTGTTCGTCTACTTTCCCACCGGGTACCGCAATGGTGGCTGGGTCACGCGCGCGGCGGGCACTTACCCCGACATCACGTTGCCCGCCATTGCGACAGCGCTGACGCCGATCAAGGACCAGATCACGATGATCACGGGCACGGGCAACCAGCCCGCGTCGGTCGGCAACGGCGGCGACGGCATCCACGCGCGCGCCACCGGCACCTTCCTGACCTGCGAGGTCCTGCAGAAGACCGGGTTCGCGATAGGGATCTCGGCCGACCAGGTCATCGCGAAGACGGTCGGGACGAACACCTGTGTCCCCTCGATCGCGATGGGCATCCCGGGCGAACGCCTGCCGGGATTCGACGAGGACGGATACGGCGAGGTCTATCTCGACAACATCTCGTTCGTTGGCCCGCGCTCGCAGGTGACCAAGGACAACAACCCGGTCGCGCTGTTCAACCGCCTGAACAGCTGCGCCGCCGTCGCGGGCGGCGGTGGCGGTGGCGCCCCGGATCCGCTGGCCCTGGAGCGCGTCCGCTTCGAGACCGGCGTGATGGGCGCCGTCAAGGACGAAGCGACCAAGCTGCTCGGCTGCGTCGGCCGCGACGACAAGATTCGCCTCGACCAGTTCTTCACGTCGGTGACCGAGCTGGAGCAGCGATTCCGGACCATGCCGCCCTTGACCGGCGGCGGTGGCTCGTGCGTCAAGCCGGCGACGCCGCCAGCGTCGGGCGCGACCTACTCGGCCAGCATTCACTTGATGATGGATATGGCCATCTTCGCGTTCCAGTGCGGGCTGACGCGGGTCGCGACCATGATGATGGACGGCGCGTTCTCGCGACGAAACTACGGCATCGCCTCGGCCGGCGGCGCCGACTACATTCACGGGCTGTCGCACGGCGAGATCGGCGGCAAGGCCGTCGACCATCCGCGCTGGGTCGCGATCACGACCCACTTCTACGAGAACTTCGCCTATCTGCTGACCAAAATGAAGGACACCAGCGAAGGCGAGCGGTCACTGCTGGGCAATAGCATCGTCTACATCAACAGCGAATTCGGTGACGGCGACGCGCACAACCAGTACAGCCTGCCGGTCATCGTCGCGGGCCAGGCCGGCGGCAAGTACAAGATCGGCCAGCACATCGCCATGCCGGACCGGACGCCGGTGGCCAACGTGATCCTGACCATCATGCAGACAATGGGCATCGCGAAGCCGTCGTTCGGCAACAGCACCGGAACCATCACCGACCTGCTGGCCTGATCCCGCGGCTGGCAAAAACGCCACGATTACAGGCGTTTTCTCCCAGGGTTTGGTGCGCCGAGGCGGGGGCCGCGAGCCGCAGTGACAAAGTCTGCAGCCAGGGCCTAT
>DASRQT010000391.1:0-8161 GCA_035696485.1 Polyangia bacterium
ACCGCCTGGCCCAGACGAAGGGCCACCTCGGCCGTCATCGGATCTTGATTCGCGACGCCGCGAATGCCGTCGGTTCCAAACAGGCGTCTTGACCCTGCCTTATCTCCCATGACCCGCAGTTTAAACACGAATCAGGGCGGCAGCGACACGGACCACGTCTCGCATCGCCCCCACATCGTGGACCCGGACCGCCGCCGCGCCGTTCAAGACCGCCGCCGTCACGGCAGCCGCCGTCCCCAGCAGGCGCTCGCCCGCCGGCTTGCCGGTCAGCTCGCCGATGAACGCCTTGCGCGAGACCCCCACCATCACCGGCACGCGCAGGTCCCCGATGAGGGCGCCGAGATCGCGCAGCAGCGCCAGGTTCTGCGGCAGGCGTTTCCCAAAACCGATGCCCGGATCGGCCCAGATCTCGGCGCAGCCGGCGCGCCGCGCAGCCGCCACCCGCGCCGCCAGCTCCGCCGTGACCTCGCCGACCGGATCGGCGAAGTCGATGTCCGCCATCATGGTCGCCGGCGCCCCGCGCAGATGCCCCAGGACGACGGCCGCCCGCGCCGCTGCGGCGACACCCAGGATCTCCGGATCCAGACGACCGCCCGAGACGTCGTTGACGACCGTCGCCCCTACCTCCAGGGCGGCGCGCGCCGTGCCTGATTTGTACGTGTCGATGCAGAGCCGCGCCCGGACCCCCAGCCGCGCGCGCAGGCCGGCAATGACGGGCAACACCCGCGCCTTCTCTTCGTCTTCGGTGACCGGCTGACTTCCGGGCCGTGTCGATTCACCCCCGACGTCGATCCAGTCGGCCCCCTCGTCGACCATCGTCACACCGGCGTCGACAGCGTCGTTCACCGACGAAAACCGCCCGCCATCGGAAAAGGAATCAGGCGTGACGTTCAGGACACCGACGATGAGGCAACCAGGCACAGGCGTCAGCCTAGCACCCCACCTGCCCTCTTCGAGGCTCGCAGCCCGATACGACTAGGCCTTCTCGGGATCCGGTAGCGGGCGCGGGGGGGCGAAGATGCTGGGACGCGGCTGCGCGGTCTTGGGCTTGTCGGTGGCGCGCACCGTCGGGGCATATGGCACCGGGGGTTTCCGTTCCAGGCGGCCGCCCGCGATGATGGTGTCGATCTCGGCACCGTCGACGGTCTCATACTCCAGCAGCGCCTCCGCCAGCGCCTTGAGCTGGTCCAGGTGTTCCATCACCGCCTTGCGCGCGCGGTCGTAATTCGCCGTGACGATCTTGCGCACCTCGGAGTCGATGTCGATCGCGGTCTGTTCGCTGTAGTCCTTGCCACCGTCACCAAAGTCGCGGCCCAGGAAGACCTCGCCTTCGCGCTTGCCGAAGTGCAGCGGCCCCAGCTTCTCCGACATGCCCCAGTCGCAGACCATCTTGCGGGCCAGATCGGTCGCCACCTGGATGTCGTTCGACGCCCCGGTGGTGATCTGGTGGAAGATCAGCTCCTCGGCCACGCGTCCGCCCATGGCGACCGCGATCTGATCGTTGGCGCTCTCCAGCGAGAGATTGAGGCGGTCCTCGGCCGGCAACATCTGGGTGAGGCCCAACGCCCGACCGCGCGGGATGATGGTGACCTTGTGGACGGGGTCCGACCCCTTCATCTTCTTGCCGACCAGCGCGTGCCCCGCCTCGTGAAAGGCGGTGACCCGCTTGTCGTTCTCGCTGATGATCATCGACCGCCGTTCGGGCCCCATCAGGACCTTGTCCTTGGCCATTTCGAAGTCGTGCATGTCGAGGCGATCCTTGTCGGCGCGCGCCGCCAGCAGCGCAGCCTCGTTGACCAGGTTCTCGAGATCCGCGCCCGAAAATCCCGGCGTCCCGCGCGCGATGATGTCCAGATCTACGTTCGGGCCCAGCGGCGTCTTCTTGGTGTGCACCTTGAGGATCCCGGTGCGCCCCTTGACGTCCGGCCGTGGCACCACGATGCGACGGTCGAAGCGGCCCGGCCGCAGCAGCGCCGGATCCAGCACGTCGGGACGGTTGGTGGCCGCGATCAGGATGACGCCGTCATTGGATTCGAAGCCGTCCATCTCGACCAGCAGCTGATTCAGCGTCTGCTCGCGCTCGTCGTGCCCACCGCCCAGGCCCGCGCCGCGGTGGCGCCCGACCGCGTCGATCTCATCGATGAAGATGATGCAGGGGGCGTTCTTCTTGCCCTGCTCGAACAGGTCACGAACCCGGCTGGCGCCCACGCCGACGAACATCTCGACGAAATCGGAGCCCGAGATCGAGAAGAACGGCACACCCGCTTCGCCGGCGATGGCCCGCGCCAGCAAGGTCTTGCCGGTGCCCGGAGGCCCCATCATCAAGACGCCCTTGGGGATGCGCCCGCCCAGGCGGGTGAACTTCTTCGGATCCTTGAGGAAGGCGATGATCTCCTCGACCTCGTCCTTGGCTTCCTCGATGCCGGCGACGTCGACGAAGGTCATCTTCTTCTGGTTCTCGGACAACAGCTTGGCCTTCGATTTGCCGAAGCTCATCGCCTTGCCGCCGCCCACCTGCAATTGACGCATGAACACCAGAAACAGCACGACCAGCACCAGCATCGGCAGCCAGGTCACGAAGACTTGCTGCCAGAAGCCGTTTTCAGCCTCCTTGACGACCTCGTAGTTCAGCTTGGCTCGGTCCATCCGGTCCAGTAGCTTTTCGCTGATGATCCCCTGGGTCGAGAAGTTCTCGCCGTTGGCCCATTGCCCGCGGAACTCCGCGCTTTCCTGGTTCTTGCGGATCTGGATCGCCGCGCCGGACTTGAACTTCTCCGGGTGCTGGTCGACGTCCTGCACGAACGCCGAAAACAGCAGCGGGTGGTCCTCTGGACGCTGGTCGTTCAGAAATTTCCACACCACCACAAAGGCAAAAATCAGCATGATCCAGACGAGGAATGTCTTATGGCCTTGGCGCACTCGATATCCTTTCAACGGGGTCAGCGGGGTAACGAAACAACCTTCAATCGACCAGACTAAGAATCGACTTTAGGCCCGCTCTCTCAAAGTATTGCCCCCAAAGCTATGAGCGTCAAACACTGGTTGCGATCAACCGCCTCCGGGGCCTTGCAAAGCCGTGACGCGGACCCAACGGCTGGTGGCCCGGGTTGGGCGTCCGAACTCCGACGGGCGCAGGCCTGGAACAAATAGGATGATGTCGTCGGCCGTGGTCAGCACCGGGACCGCGGCGCGCTGGTCGCGCGAAATCTTGGCATCGATGAACAGATCGGACAGCTTGCGGCTGCCCGCTCCACCGCGCGGCACCATCCGATCTCCGGGCCGCCGGGCGCGCAGCCGCAGAGGCTGCCGCAGGACATCCGCGTCGAACGCCGCGCCCGACGGTTCGCTCGCCGGTCTGGGCGGCTGTCTCTGCTCCGAGATCTCGACGACGAAGGACCGCGGGTCACGCGCGGTCTCGGTCGCCCACGAATAGGCGCCGGGCGCGACGATGGTGATCTCGCGCGGACCTTCGGCAGCGTCGCCCGCGGCGGCGGCGCTGGCATCGCCGCGCGCGGGAACAAATCGCGACTTGCCATAGGCGACCTCGACGCGCCCGCCACGCACGTTGACGGACGCGCTGCCCCCGCGCTGCTGCAGCTGCTCGATCACCGCCGCAGCTCCTCGCGACACACTCCGTCGATCTACATTCGCCACATTCGCCATGTCGGCGACGTCCGCGGCGTCCGCGTCATGGCCCGCCGCCGTCACGCGTGCCGCGTCCGCGGCCAGCGCCAGCAGCGCCTCGACCACGCGCGGGTTCTCCGCCTCGAGAACCGGCAACACCCGCTGGCGCAGGCGCGCCCGCGCGAAGCGCAGGTCGGCGTTCGACGAATCCTCCACGAAGCTGATGCTGCGCCGTTTGAGGTAGGCAAGCACCGCACGCCGCCGCACGTCCAGCAGCGGTCGGATGAATGGTTTTCGCTGATAGGGGATGCCGCCCAGGCCCCGCACTCCCGTGCCGCGCAGCACGCGAAACAGGACCGTCTCCGCCTGATCGTCGGCCTGGTGGCCGAGCGCGACGTGGTGCGCGCCCTGACGCACGGCCAGCTCTTGCAGCGCCTGCAAGCGAACCGCGCGCGCGGCCTCCTGCCAGGACGAGCCGCGAGCGGCGCGGCGGGCGGCGGCGACGTCCACCGTCAGCAGATGCCAAGGCAAATCCAGCGCGGCCGCGCGTTCGGCGACACGCCCTGCCTCGATCCGCGCCTCGGGCCGCATGCCATGGTCAACGGTGGCCACCTCCAGGGTCAGCGACAGCCGCGGCGAAAGCTCCCACAGCGCGTGCAGCAGGGCCATTGAATCGGGACCCCCGGACACCGCGACCAGCACGCGCTCGCCGGCGGCGCACAGGTGGTGGCGGCGAATTGTACGAAGAACCGAGGACAGCATCGAGCCAGGGCAGTTTACCGCGTATAAGAAGAGGGATGACTGAGCCCAAAGGGACGCCCGCCGCGTCCGATGCCCCTGACAACGTGATCGCCCTGTCGCGCTACCGCGCCCAGCTGGGGCGTGGCAAACGCCTGCGCCGCGCCGACGCCCTGATGTCGACCCCGGATCCCGAACAGGCCATCCGCGCGCTGCCCGGCGACGAGCTTTACTACGTCTTGCATGAGGTCGGCCTGCGCGACGCCGGCGATGTCTTGCAGTACGCGCGCGCGGAACAGCTACAGGTGGTCATGGACTTTGCGCTGTGGCAGCGCGACGAGGTGGTACCCGAGCGCCTGGGCGAGTGGCTGGAGGTCATCGCCGAGGCGCCCTACGAAAAGATCGGTGAGTGGATCGCGGGCCTTGACACTGAGCTGGTGGGATTGCTCATCGCCAAGAGCTGCCGCATCTACGACCTGTCGGTGGAGGAGGCGCCCGACGAACCTGAAGGCATCGGTTATCCCACCCCCGACCGATTGTTCGTGCTGGATGTCGTCGGATACCCCGAGAGCGATGCGGCGCCGTCCGCGCCGGGCGTCGGCGACGAGCCGACGGCGTCGGCGCGGGCGCTGATTCGCATCCTCGACAACCTCTACCGCAGCGACCAGCAGCTGGCGCGGCGGCTGCTGGTCGGCATCCGGTCCGAGCTGCCCTCGAGCCTGGAGGAGATGGCCTACCGGTGGCGCGCCGGCCGCATGGCGGATCTGGGATTCTCCGACTACTACGAGGCGCTGGAGGTGTATCGCGAGCTCGACCCCGCGTCGGTGCGGCTGGGGGAGATCAAGCCGGGCGTGCGGACGCGGCCGATCTTCAGCGGCGGCTCCGGGGGGTCGGCGTCAATGACCGCGGCGGGCGATTCCCTGCGCGCGCCGGCTGCGCTGATCGAGCGGCTGGGGGCGCCCAGCACCTTCGCGCGCGCGGCGTCGCGCATCTCGTCGCCCGACGAGGTGGCCGATCTGCACTTCGGGCTGGTGGCGCTGACGAATCGGGTTCTGGCCGCGGACCGGGTGACGCCCGGCAGCGACGCGGACGTGGCGGCGGCGCTGGAACGGATGTCGGGCACGCTGGACATCGCGGTGGAGTTTCTCGCGCGCGGGGACGACGACCGGGCGCTGGACGCCGTGCGCACGGTGCCGCTGGTGCGCCTGTTCCGGCTGGGGGTGAGCCTCATCGGCAAGGTGCGCACGCTGGCCCTGGCGCTCAAGCGTCACGGCCCTTTTGCGGGCAGCGGGCAAAATCTGTTCGAACCCGAGGACGCGACCGTGATCGACGCGGTCACGCGGTTGCGGCCGGTATTTCCGCGCCTCCTGGACGATGCCGCGAAGTCCGGCGAGCGCCCCTTCTCGTCGATGGCGGACATCGCCCGTGTCACCGCCGCCGTCGGGCGCGCCGCCGCCGCGCAGGCGTTGCTGCGCGGCCTCGGCGTCAAACCACAGGACGTCTCGGCCGAGGCCATGGAGGGGACGACCGCCGCTGACGCCGCCGGGCTGGACGCCGGCGTCCTGGGGCGCACGGCCCTGGTGCTGGCGCTGCTCGACTCCAGCAGCTCCGCAAAAGTGCCGATTATCTTTCGGCCCCTGGACCCGAAAGAGGTTCGCGCGTTCGGCAAACGCACCGCCACCGAGGATCCGTCAACAATGAAGACCGTCGACAAGATCAAACAGAAAGCCAAGGCCATCCTCGACGCTGCGACCCCGAAGGGGCTGGTGGACGCCGCGCACGAGGTCGCCAAGCGGTGGATCGCCGGGCTCGTGCCGCTGGAACCGGTCGTGGTTCGCCGTCCCCCACCCAGCCGCCGCCGCCGCTAGCCGACAGCGGCGCATTGACTGACCCGGCGGCAGAGCGCAGAATCGCCGCAGAACTTTAGTGTATTCGGCGGTTTAGCTTGGAATCTCTCAAGTCCCTTCGAACCTTCCTCGTGCTGCTGGCCGTGGCCACGGCGCCAGCTGGCCGGGCGGTCGCCGCCGCGCCGACGCCCGCGCCGATGTCAGTTCAGGTCGAAACGCAACGCCACGCGGAGCTGGGCCGGCGCCATTTCGAGCACGGCCGTTACCAGGACGCCATCGCCGAATACCGCAAGGCCTACGAGCTCAAGGGCGACCCGATTTTCCTGTACGAGATCGCCACCTGCTACCGGCAACTCGAGCTCAACGACAGGGCGCTGTTTTTCTACGAGCGCTACCAGTCAGCCAGCCCCAACGCCGCCAACCGCGATGAAGTCGATCGGAACATCGCCGAGCTCGAGCGCGGGCTGAAAAATGCCACCGGGATTCCGACCCCGCGCTTCCCCCCACGCGATCGCGTGCTGCCGCCCAGCGAGGACACCAGGCTGGAGGCCTTTTCCTTCGACGAACGCCGCCCGGCGCCCCCGCCCGTACCCCTGTGGCGGCGCTGGTGGGTCTGGACGGCCGTCGGTTTTGTCGCGGCCGGCGCGGCGGCGGTGGTGGTGATCTCGTCGGGCGTCGGCAGCACGATTCCGACCACCGAACTCGGCCACAAAAGGTTCCCGTGATGTCGGGGCGCTGGGCCCGCCCGCTGCTGTCTCTGCTGCTGGCGACCACGCTGCTGGGCTGCCGGCGCGATGAAAAAACTGTTCTGTTGATCGTCGTGACGCTGCAAGGCTCGCTGCCGGGCGTGACGGCGCTGGAGGTCAGCATCTCGGGTGGGCGGGGAAACGCCAGCAACAGCTACAGCCGCCCTGGCCATCAACCCATCATCTTTCCCACCACGCTGAGCGCCGAGATCGGGCCCGAGAATGCGCAGGCCCCGCTGACACAGCTGACGATCGACGTTAAGGCGACCGACAGCGCGGGGGCCACGGTCGCGGGCGGCCGCGAAGGCCCCTTGCCGATCCGTCGCGGAAAAACCCAGACGCTGAGCATCCGGCTGGATTGTGGCGGCGCCAGCTGCGCGGTTGACGGCGGCGCGAGCGACGGCGCACCAGGGCCCGACGGGGCCACCTCTGATGCCTCGCCGGCGAACTGTGGCAACGGCGTGGTTGATCCGGGCGAAAGTTGCGACGTCGCGATCCGCGACGGCGAGCCCGGCGCCTGCCCCCGCGCCGACTGCGACGATGCCGTCGCCTGCACCGCCGATCTGCGCACCGGTGACGCCTGCACCCTGCGCTGCACGCACACCGAGATCAGCAACCGCATCGCCGGCGACGGCTGCTGTCCGGCGCGCGCGCAGCACGCCGACGATACCGACTGCTCCGACAGCTGCGGCAACGGCGCCATCGAGCCCACCGAGACCTGCGACATCGCGATCCCAGCCGGCCAGCCCGGGGCGTGCCCGACCGCGGCCGAGTGCGCCGGTAACGACAAGTGCACGGCGACTCTGCTGGTGTCCGCGTCGACCTGCTCGGCGCGGTGCCTGCGTTTCCCCGTGGTGCAGGCATCGGGCGCCGTTCGCGACGGCTGCTGCCCGGTCGGCGCCCTGCGCGACAGCGACATCGACTGCCCGTCGGTATGCGGCGACGGCATCAAGGGCCCCGAGGAGGCCTGCGATATCGCCATCGCGACCAGCCCCTCGAAGTCGGGGTCCTGTCCGACCACCTGCGACGACGGCGACGTCTGCACCCAGGACATCCGTCGCGGCGAGGGCTGCCAGGCCATCTGCGCACACGTCCCCATCACGTCGTTCACGTCGGGCGACGGTTGCTGTCCGGCCGGCGGAAACCAGAACGTGGACGATGACTGCCGCCCCTCCTGCGGCAACAACGTGCTGGAGGAGGGGGAAG
>DASRQT010000392.1:0-10978 GCA_035696485.1 Polyangia bacterium
TCGTCCCCGTAACCCCGACGGAGGCACCATGACTTGCGAGCGAGATGTTCGGCTCGGCATCGCCGGCGCGTTGCTGGCAGCTCTTGGCCTGGCGGCATGCCAGGCCACTCCCGAAGAAGGCGTCCGCGGCGCCGGCGGCAGCGATGGCGGCGGCGGTGCCATGACCGAAGCCGGTTCGGCAGGCGGCGCGACCGACGCAGCGGCGGAGCCAAAAATCAGTGAGGTAGGATTTCTCTCGGATGGCGGCTGTGTGATCCCGAATCCGTCCGCGTCCGGACTTCCGAACGCGTCGGCCTACGACACCAGCATTGACGGGCTGGTGACCGACCGGATGACCGGCCTGATGTGGCAGCGCGGGCTCAGCGGGTCGACCTACACGCACGCGGCGGCGACCGCCTACTGCAAGAACCTCAAGACCGGCGCTTATGCCGACTGGCGTCTGCCCACCGTCATCGAGTTGGTCTCCCTGGTCGATTTCACGACCATGTCCCCGGCGATCGATTCGCTGGCATTTCCGGGGACCAGCTCGGGCCTGTTCTGGACCGCGACCTTGCTGGCCGGCCGCAATTCGAACGCGTGGTACGTGGCGTTCGCGCAGGGGAACACGAACTTCCTCGACGTCACCGTCGGCAACCTGGCGCGATGTGTGCGCGCCGGTCTCACCGCCAATTCAATGTGCTACCAGCCCGGCGCGAGATTTCAGGCGGCCGCGGGCCTGGTCGTCGACGCCTCCACCGGGCTGACCTGGCAGCAGGCGATTGCGCCGGCGCCGCTGTCATGGAGCGCGGCGAAGACCTACTGCACCGGTATGGCCGGCGGTTTTCGGCTGCCCAGCCTCAAGGAGCTGCAGACGCTGGTCGACTACACGATCGCACTTCCGGGGCCCGCGATCGATGCCGCCGCGTTTCCCGCCACCCCGCCGATCGCGTTCTGGTCGTCATCGACGGTGGGCGGCAGCGCCACCGTCGCGTGGACCGTCAAATTCAACAATGGCGACACCGCCAACAGCGGAACCACGGCGATGACCGATCTGAAACAGGCGCGTTGCGTTCACTGACCTGGAGGGGATCGTGATGACCAAGAAATCCGCAATTTCCTCTGTCCTGCCACTGGCGCTGGCCGCCACGCTGTTGGGTTGCGACGCGGGCAAAGGCACGACGATCAAGATGACCTGGTTCAGTATCGCGAACTGGACGCTCGAGATCGGCTCGTTGAACGTGTTGCTCGACGGCTACATGACGCGCATCCCGGAGGACTACTTCTCCGGAGGTGGTGGCGGCCTGGGGCTGACCAAGGCCGCCTTTCCCATCGACAGGCCGATGGTGGACAGGATGCACGGCGTCCTGCGGACGACGAACCCGGTCAACTATCTGCTGACCGGCCACAGCCACTTCGACCACAGCTTCGACACGCCCTACTGGGCCAAGATCACCGGCGCGCAGGTCATCGGATCGCAGTCCACCTGCTATCAGGCACAGGCGCTGGGTGTCCCGGCTGACCAGTGTCACCCCGTCTACGGTGGCGAGACGTTCCACCTGAGCGACGACGTCACGATGCGCGTCGTCCTCTGGAACCACAGTGGGACTCACGAACAGAACGGCGAGCAGCACGACCCCGTCGAACTGCGAGCGCCGCCGGTCCCGGACGCAAACGGCAATCTGCGCGGCGGTGTCGCGGAGGATTTTCCGAACGGAGGCGGCAATCGAGGCTATCTGTTCACGGTCAAGAGAAAGGACCGCCGGCCGCTGTCGCTTTTCTGGACCAACTCCGGCTCACCGACGGACCTGCACCTGGACACCATCATCGACGGCAAGAACTATGGCAGCCCGCTGCAAAGCCTGGCGGCGGCAATGCGGGCCGAAAAGTTAACCAGCGTCGACGTCTGGATCGCGGGCGGCGGTGAACCGGTCGCGCGATGGGTGGTGCCGGTGCTGCGGCCAGGGGTGTATATCCCCAACCACCTGGGCGATTTCTATCACGCGTTCGCCGATGGATATGACAACGGTCCCTTCAGGGACGCCGGGCTGAAGAGGTTCCTTGATTCCGCCGCCATCGAGCTGGTCTCGCCGGTGCAGTACATGGACCGGTGGGAGGTCGACGGGTTCGGCACGCGCGCCATCCCCAACCCCGAGGGCCGAGGGCCGTTCGGTCTGCCGGAGATCCCCATCGTCAAGGACGGGGGCGTCGACGCGGCCAAGGAAGCGGGGGCGGAAACCGCAAGCGAGACTGCCGGTGAAACCCCAGGCGACGCGGATACCACCGACGTCCCCGCCGATATGGGCACCGGCGACGGGCCCGAAGCCGGGGCGGACGGGGGCGCGGGAGACGCCGACGGCCCGACGGATGGCACGCCGCTGCTGGATTCGGTCGGCGACAGGAATGAGGCCGGCGACGTGCGCCGGGACGGACCGGGTTAGCCGTCAAAAGATCGGCGTCGCCACCAACGGACCACACGGAGAATCTGCACGCGACAGGGCGCAGGCCGGGAATTTGGTGGTCTTGAACAAGACCTCGTGGACCTTGGGTTTGGGGTCGAGCGAGGTGATCATCGCCGCCACGCCACCGGCGTTGGGCTTTCCGCAGTCGTTGACGATGGTGAGCTCGGTGGTCTGGTCGGCGAACACCTCGACCGGGGTCTTGCATGCGGCGAGACAGATCCGAGAGGGCTCAAGCGTCCGCGTGACAGGCGTCGCGCTGACGCCATAGCAGCCCGCCGGCAACGTCAGGAATGCATCGGCGAATGCGTCGGGTGACTCCCCTGCTTCCAACGGTTGGAGCTCGGCCACGAGCGGGCCCGTCGGCGCCTTGTCAAGACAGTCGAGGGGCAGGACTTCAAACCGAACGCCCGCGACGTCGTCACCGCCGCTGATGGTGGACCGGACATGCAGGTTGTGTGCAGCCTCGATCGGGTTGTCGTACTCGGCGACCGAACAGGCGAACGCCACAACCGAGGCGATGGGTAACGCGAGACGCTTGATCATTTGATCCTCTCCTCGAAGACCAATTGAGCAATCGATGTGCCGCCCGGCGATTGCGGAGATCGCGGACGTTGGCGGCGCGTCTTATCGGGCCGCTGCAGTTCTATGCAGCCGGCGGATGCAGCCGGTTGCCGCTCTGCACGCTAGAACTGCGACCAGAAACGCCAGAGTCCGACGGTGGTGAGCGGGACCTGCGGCGAGTGGCCTTTGCCCCTGGTCGGGCACCAGACCACCGGATAGCCGGGCATGCAGCCCTGGTAGATCACGCATGGAGACGGCGTCGCCGGGTTGCCGTCATAGGCGTACGGCAGCGTCTGTTGGCTGCAGCCGTTGATGGCAATCAGACGATCTCGCGCCCTGATCGAACCGGCGATGGCGTTCGCGGTGTCGTTCTCATCATGGGCCATCATCGCGGCGATGGGTCCCTTGCACGCGGGAATCGGCGGCAGGTTGCCTTCGGCGTTACCCTGCCCGCGCAGGACGTCTGCGCGGGCACAGCCGAGCAGGTTGGCCAGCCAGGAGCCGGCGCTGAACCCGGCCATGAAGACCCGGTTCCTGTCGACGCAGGTGGTGTCGGACATCTCCTGGAGCGCCTGGTCGAAGTAGGGAAGCTCTGTCGACATCCCGCCGTTGACATCGAAGCAAGGCCCCACGGCATCCATTCCCACGATGATCGCGTCCCCCTTCGATGCGGTCTCGAACGGGAAAGGGACGCCCCCGTTGCCGCCGCAGCCGTGCCCGAGGAAGACGAGGCGGTACGGCCGCATCGGATCGTAGCCTTGCGGCAGATAGATCGAGTAGTCCCGCGGCCTCGTACCCACCATGATGTTCTTGCGAACATAACGGCCGAGCGGTTGCGTGGCGGGCTTGCCGCAGCCTGCGCTGGGCTTCGCCGCGTCGGACGGTGAGACCATCGCGTCCGCGGTCGGTGTGTTCGTGGCGTCCCCGGTCATCGGAGCGGCGTCCACCGGTCTGCCACCTCCGCTGCCACCGGCCGGCGCTGTCCCGCCTGTGCCGCCCGTCTGCGGATCGGGCGCATTGCCTCCGGTTCCCGGCGTCGCAGCGTCAGTGCCGCCAGAACTACCCGCGCTGCCGCCGGTTCCCGTGGAGGTTCGAGGCGGCGTCACGTCATTGGTGCTGCATCCGAGGGCGATGCCCGCGAAGGCAATCGTGAACACGAGGCTAAAGCGGAAACCGGAAATTGTCGGCATGCACCATATGGACGGGGCCAGGCTCGTTAGCAGGCAGAGCCCCGTGGTAGGGTGCGGTGTGTCAACGTGACCTCGATGCCTCGTTTTGTGGCGTTTCTTCGCGGTATCAGCCCCATGAACGCCAGGATGTCGGACCTCAAGAGGTGCTTCGAGGCGGCCGGGTTCACGGACGTGAAGACGGTCCTCTCGAGCGGCAACGTCGTGTTCAGCGCGCGCGCGGCCTCCGGGGCCTCGCTCGAGCGCAGAGCCGAGGCCGCCATGAAAAAAGGCCTTGGCCGGACGTTCCTGACGATCGTGCGCCCGCTCGATCATCTGCGCGAGATTCTCGAAGCCGATCCCTATGCACGCTTCAAGCTGGCCGCGGGCTCGAAGCGGATCGTCACCTTCCTGCACGACGCGCCCGACGGCGCCAAGTCAAAGCTCGCCCTGCCCGTCTCGCTCGACGGCGCGCGCATCCTGTGCCTGGACGGAAGCGAGGTCTTCAGCGCCTACGTTCCCAGCTCGCGCGGACCGGTCTTCATGACCCTGATCGAGAAAACGTTCGGCAAGGATGTCACGACCCGCACCTGGGATACGGTCAAGAAGGTGGTGGCGAGCTAGCTTTTTTACATGGGCGCCATCACTGGCCGCCTGATGGTGCCGGTGACGATGTCAGGGTGCTGGTATAAAGAGAAAGCCCCAGGCTTGTTCCGTCCCAGGTGAAGAAGCGAGCATCCACGGAGTTGGTTTGCTCGATCGTCCCTGTGGGCGGGTGAAATCCGCCGGACTGCGCGGCAGCCAGGATCGATCGCCACAGCCCAAGCGATCGATCGGCGTCGACGACGGCGCCCCGCGTGATTGCGGCGCCCGCACAGGTGTCCCGAAGCCAGGAAGAACCCACCTTCTGGAGCGGGATCCACATGGTGACGCAGTCGGGAGGGTGGCCAATATTGTTGCAGCTAAGAAAGACCTTGCGGCTGGGATCGCAGTCGTTGATCCCCGCCGCAGCGAATGCCGCGACCACACCCTGCGCGGGGGTCCCCGTCGCCACGACGTTGGGCGCCGGCAGCGGCTCGTAGATCGAGACGTCGTCGAAATGCACCGCGTTCGCGCTCGCCGTCATGTTCAGGGTGCTCAGGGACGGGCCGCTCTTACCATCGCCTCCGCACGGCACAGCCCCCGCTGCGCTGAGCGCGTCGTACAGATCCTTGGCAAGCGAGGAAGGCGGTTTCACGCTGACGTCGATGGGTTGCCCGCCGTCGATCTGAACCTGGAACGTGCACCCGGAGCCGCAGTCCAGCTTTGCAATCCGATACATCTGGCCGGGTGAGACTGGCGGTGCCTGCGACGAGAGGATGGCTTCCAGCACTCTCACGACATCCGTTGCCTTCGCGCCGCTGGCATCGACGTGCGGAAGCTGCACGGTGGACGGCGGTGCGATCACGCATGCCTGACCACCACCGTTGCCACCACTCCCACTGCCGCCACTGCCGCCGCTGCCGCTATTCCCGCCGCCCCCGCCCCCGCCCTGCCCACCGCTACCGCCACTACCAAGCGCGGAGTGCGAGTCGGAGCAGGCGAAAGCGGGGATCAAAATCAAGAACGCCGCAAGGACCAGCCTCGGGCGGGGCGATGTCGATCCTGACGGCGGTTGGATGGTCATGAAAGGTCCCCCTGCGCGAGGCTACGGCTTGGGGGCAGGACTACTCATCCCAGCGCCAGCGCCACCACTGGGCGGCGTAGCAACGACGGTGCCGTTGAACATGCAGGCCGATTGGCTGCACGGAGCGGAGGTGCCATCGGGGGCGCAGTTGGTCATGCCTGCGCCGTTCACCCCACCTGGGGTGCCGCCGTTGCTACCGTTCCCTGGCGGCGGCTTGCTCCCCGGCGTCGGGTCGTCACCCGTGGTCTTGCAGCACGGCGGCGTGAGATCGCCTGGGGCCGGCGCGCCCCCGCCTGTACCCGGAGCTGGCGCGGGCGTCGATCCGGCGGCAGGGGCAGTGCCGCAGTTCGGGGGAAGAGTCGGCGTAGGAATCGACGGATCAGATGGCGGGGTCACCAAACATTGGTTGATCAGCCCCGGATCCTTCTGACAGACGTAGTGCGACAGCTGCGGCGCTGCGGTCAGGGAGATTGAAATTGCCGTCGACAGAGGCAGCACCGTCCAGGGTGTCGCGGCCGTTGGGTCAATCGGCTTGGTTTGCTGCCAGCCCGATTCCTGCAGCAGGTTGAATCCGCGCTGCAGCGTCACGCCGGAGAAATAGCCGCGTGAACCCGCCGGCGGCGGCGTCCCTTCCACATAAAGAACGGTGAGACCCTGCGGAACGCCGAGCACCCGGTCGATCGTGCTCTTGGTGTCGACGGGCAGGAGGTCCAGCTTGCCATTGCGGTTCGTGTCTTCATAGACAACCAGCGTTCCCGCCGCGACCCGAAGATTGGGATCAATCCCCGATTGCGCGGCCAGGGTGGGATCCATCCTGGTAAGCGATTCGGCCGGGGGCAGCTTGTTGATGTCCATCAGAAAGTTGGTCGGGAACGTGGCGCGCAAGCCCAGCTCCTGCGTCGATTTCAGCGACGTCGCGCCCGGCTGGGCATTGATGTGTTCCCACACCAGCGCGACCCGGACGTCGGATGTGGTGTCCACCGACGACGCCGTGATGGTCCCGTGAAGCGTCGCGTACGAAGTGTTGTAGTCGGAACCGGCGCCGTTGCCGCAGCCGCCCGCCAACAACGAGAGCATCAGGGCTGCTTTTCCACTGGCTGACATGGCTAACCTCCTGAGGGTTGGAATGCTGGTAGGCCACTCTTTGGCGTGGTCTCGCCCAGGAAGACCGGCAAACCGGGGTGGGATGTAAACCTAGAATGCATACCCAACTCCGGCCGACACCGAAACCACGGGATGAAAAGCGACCGCGCCGGCCCCTTCGGGGGTGGCTTCGCGACGAAGCAACCCGGCCAGCGTCGTCGACAGACCGGCGGTCATGTGGTGGCCAAGCGGCAAGGTGAAACGGAGGCCGCCACGCGGCCCTCCCGATGAGAAGGCCTGATCCTGCTTGGTCGCAAATCCTGCGTTGGCGGCACGCGCCGCATCGACGCGGACAAGGTGCTCCCAGGAATGGCGAAGCTCGACCCCCACCATCGCCGCCAGCGTGATGAGGCCGAGGTGAAATCGGATCGAAAGCGCCGGACCGCCGGCCACGGAATGAACCTGACCGTTGAACTCGGGCGACGAAAAGGCGCCATTGACGTAGGCGGCATCCAGCTCCAGCGCCAGGAGACCACGCGCATAGGACAGCACCGGACCGACGCGTAGTGCAGGGCCCTCCCCTGATCGAGGAGCGAACTCGACACCTGACTGGGCGTCGATGCGGCTGCGACGCAGCTCGATGTGTCCGCCGCGCGCCACCAGCTCCTCGCGGGCTATGGGGCTGAAGTCGCGGTCGGCAAGCGTGTGGCGGCCGCCCCACGACAGATCCACCGAGGCCACGCCCGTGAAGTTGCGCGAACGACGAACGACGAGAAACTTGCCCGCGGGCAAGGCCATGCGTCCGGGGCTGTCACCATTGAGCTCGCCCATTGCAGACTGGCTGGGAAGCGCAAACACCAGATAGCGATCCCCGCCGCGCGGAACCTCGACCGACGCCGACGCGACGGACGGCCGGCTCAGCACCACCTCGCCCGCGCCAGCCAGGTTCATCTGCAGCGCGGGATGCTGCAACAGCGCCGCCGATCCGGTGCGCAGGAGAGTGCGGCGATAGGTGTACGTGTAAAGCTCCGCCAGCGTGACGCGCCCGTCGCCGTCCACGTCGGCCCCGCCGCGAAGTCCGGAGAGCAAGAAGTGCGTGAACACCGCGCCCGCCAGCTCTTCGGATTCCTGCGCCGCCTCACCGATGGAAGACGCTCGCAATTCCACGGTTCCGCGCGGTCCGTCGGGAGCGGCGGTCAGCGCGAACGCGGGGCCGCGCGTGATGCCCTTGGCACGTCCGCCGGTTCGACAGGCGTCGAGAATGCTGACGCGAAGATCCGCGGGGACGCGGGCGATGGCCTCGCGAAGCTGGCGCAGCGGCAGCGCGCCGCGCGGCAGGTGCAGCGCCTCGTCGTCGCCATGCCCTGAATAGTAGAACAGCAGCGTGACCCGCCGCCCCGTGCTGGCCAGCTCGGCCGCTCGACCGCGTGCCTCGGTCAGCGCCTGCACGATCTGGTCGGGGCCGCCGCCTGTCACCAGCAGCGCCCGGGCGGCCCGCACCTGGCCAAGCTCGATCAGCAGATCACGGAAGCGCCGGGCGTCGGATTCCGCGAAATGCAATGGCTCGTCGTCAAATCCGCCCACGTTTGCCCCGGCGATCACCGCGATCACGTCGGGCGCGGCGATGGCGGCGGGGGCGGCCGCCTGCGCGCGCGCCGCCAGCAGCGCCACCACGGGTAACGCCGCCGTCACGATCCATGGCGCCCTGATCACTCGCATCGCAAGGTCCGCGTGATCGCGCCGGTGGGAACCCAGCCTTCGCCGGCGGGGATGCCGCGGGCCATCGCTTGCCGCAAGGACACGTCGGTCTCGGCGCGCGCCCTGGCCCCGACCACGACGACCAACTGCAGATCAAGACACGGGCTCTTTACGATGGCGCTGTCGGGGAGAGTCTGTTCGTCGGCGGGGAGCGACACGGTGGCACCCGCCAACAAACCGTCAACACGCCCATTGGCATCGACGAACCAGGCGGCCACCTGGTTCGGGCGTGGCAGCGTCACCACGATACGCAGGGCATCGCCGGCGCGAATGTTTTCGTCGCCGCTCAAGATGTGCACCTGCCCACCGCGGTTGCGGTGGATCGCGACGCCTGCGCCCTTCAACGCCACCTGCGGCACCGGTCGCGGGATCAACAACAACACCGCGGCCGCGGCTGCCGCCGTGGTCAATATCCCCGCCGCCAGGCGCCTGCGCCGGCGCAGGCTGGAGATTGAGGCACCGCGATCGCGTCGATTCGCGACCTGGGCGACAAAGAGCTCGGGTGGCACGGCCGCCTGTCTGGCGGCGCGCGCCGCATCCAGCTCGTCAAGATAGCCGCGGCACGAAGCGCAGTCAGAGACGTGTCGGGAGGTCTCCCTGCCCAGCGGTTGCGGAAGATCCCCCACCGAGAAGCGTTCCAGCACGTTGCGACCGGGATGGACGGTCATGTCCCCTTCGCCTCGCCCCAGAAGGTTGCGCGCAGACGGGTGGCTCGCTCGCGCAGGAAGACCAGTTTCTTGAACACGGTTTGCCGTGACCAGCCAGTGGCCACGGCGATCTCCTCCTGACTGAGCTCGTCGACGTAGTGAAGCACGGCGACCTGTTTCAGCCGATCGTCGAAGCGGTTGAGAAAGCCGAGGACAATCTCTCGATCCTCCAGCGCCTGGCCGTTGCCGCGCGCCGGGTCCGCCGGGTCGGCGCCTTCTTCCAGCGGAACCTCGACCCTCGTGCGCCGGCGCGACAGTTGATCAAAACAGCAGCGATCGGCGACGCGATAGAGCCAGAGCAGTCTTGAATCCGCCGCAGCGAAGGCATCGCCGTAGCGCCAAAGTCGCACGAAGACCTCCTGTAGCATGTCCTCCGCCGCACCATCACCACGCAAGATGCGCTGGCACCGGCGCAGCACGAGGTGGCCATACTGCCGATAGGCCTGTGCGACCTCCTCATGCGTCATGCGGTTCCAATGCGCGTCATCCAGTCAGACCGGTCGGCGACCCATTTTTGTAAACCAAAAAGCGCGGGCACAGGACGCGCAATTGTGCAAAGGGCTGGCCGCTAAACATCGTCGCAAAGCGCCCCGATACGGGCCTCCCGTATCAAGAATCTGACTACACCCCTGGCCGGTGCTCGGCTTCCTGAGGGCCGACACTCGCCATTGGCGGGCGCTGCCCTAGGTCCCCGTCAGGGCGCGATCAGCTCGACGGTCGGGAAGTAGGTCCGGTACCGCGCCGGGTCGCGCGTCAGGAGGCGAAAGTCGCCCACGGCCGCGTGGGCGCCGATGTAGAAGTCGGACGGAGGCGCGCGATGCTCCCCGCCGCGTCGGCGGTATCGGAAGAAAGCCTTCCCTGCAAGGAATGCCGCCTCGTAGGGGAGCGACTCGCGTCGGAAAAGGCTGCTGGGAATCGCCTGCTCCAGATCCTCGATGCGTCGAAAGCCGACCGACACCTCGGCGTAGATAAGCGCATTGATGACGAGAGGAGACTCGGCCGCCGCCGCCTCGAGAGCACGGGTAGACCACGATCCCCAGGCCGGATCCTCGGTGGCGACGTCCAGGAGGACGTTGCTGTCGACGAGCACGGCCTTCATCGACGCTTGCGGGTCAGCGCGAGAATCTGATCCGTCGACATCTTCACGTCGGCGCGGCCTCGCAAGCGGCCGACGACGCCGGCACCGCGACCTGGCGCTCGTTTGGCGGGCGCCCGCACCAGACGTGCGGTCCCGCCCTGCACCTCGAAGTCGACCTCGGTATTGGGCAGGAGGCCCAGCTTCTCACGAACATCGATCGGAATGGTCACCTGCCCCTTCGACGTTATGCGCATGGTATTACTCCTACTGGTAATACTACGGCACGCCGGGACAATAGGGAACTTCGCGGATCGCCACGGCTGAGCGTTGTCTTGTACGAAATGACCATTAGCTTTGGGTTTTGGGGAGGAGGAAGGCACATGAAAAACGAACTGTTCTTGCTGGGCAGGCTCGTGGTGGGAACCTACTACCTGTACGGCGCTGCTCATCACTTCACGGGTCTAGGAATGTTGAGCCAGTACACGGCGGCAAAGGGGGTGCCGATGCCGGTTCTGGCGGTC
>DASRQT010000393.1:0-4741 GCA_035696485.1 Polyangia bacterium
CGATGTCGACGGTGCCGCGGATGGGGCGCCCTTGGAACCAGTGCCGCCGCCGGAACACGGGATGGTCGCGTCGTAGCGCGATGAGCCGGCGTACGAAGGCCAACAGGCTCTCGTCGATCGCGCTCCAGTCGAACCAGGAGATCTCGTTGTCCTGGCAGTAGGCGTTGTTGTTCCCGCCCTGCGTGCGCCCCATCTCGTCGCCGGCCAGCAGCATCGGGACGCCCTGCGAGACGAACAGCGCCGCCAGCAGGTTGCGCTTTTGCCGTTCGCGCAGCGCCAGGATCTCGGGATCGTCGGTCTCGCCCTCGACGCCGGCGTTCCACGACTGGTTGTCGTCGGCGCCGTCACGGTTGTCCTCGCCGTTGGCCTCGTTGTGTTTGGTGCCGTAGCTGACCAGGTCCTGCAACGTGAAGCCGTCGTGGGCGGTGATGAAGTTGATGCTGGCCTGCGGCTGGCGCCGTTCGCCCAAGAATAAATCCGCCGACCCGGTCAACCGGTAGCCCAGCTCCGAGGCCAGGTTGCGATCCCCCTTCCAGTAGCGGCGCAGGGCGTCCCGAAACTTGCCGTTCCATTCGCGCCAGGGCGCGGGAAAGTTCCCGACCTGGTAGCCGCCCATGCCGGTGTCCCACGGCTCGGCGATGAGCTTCACCCGCGACAGCGTCGGGTCCTGGTTGATGATCTGGAAGATCGGCGCGTGGCGATCGAACTCGCCGCGCCCGACGCGCCCGATGGTGGTCGCCAGGTCGAACCGGAACCCGTCGACGTGCATCTCGTTGATCCAGTAGCGCAACGAATCGACGATCAGGCGCGCGGCCTCCGGGTTGGAGGCGTTGACGCTGTTGCCGGTGCCGGTGAAATCCAGGTAATAGCGCGCCTCCGGCATCAGCCAGTAGTAGGTCGCGTTGTCGATCCCGCGCAGGCTCAGCGTCGGACCGAGGTGGTTCCCCTCGCAGGTGTGGTTGTAGACGACGTCCAGGATGACCTCGATCCCGGCCGCGTGCAGCGTCTTGACCATGGCCTTGAACTCGCTGACCTGCCCCCCCGGCGTGCGGCGGCTGGCGTAACGCTGCTCGGGCGCGAAGAAACCGAGCGTGCTGTAGCCCCAGTAGTTGCGCAGCAGCTTGTCCTCGAGAAATCCGTCGTGGATGTACTCGTGAATCGGCAACAGCTCGACGGCGGTCACGCCCAGGTTCTTGAGGTGGTTGATGGCGGCCGGGTGGGCCAGGCCGGCGTAGGTGCCGCGCAGCTCGTCGGGGATCTCCGGGTGCAGCATCGTGAAACCCTTGACGTGCAGCTCGTAGATCACGGTCTGCCGCCACGGCACGTCGGGCGCGCGGTCGCCGCCCCAGTCGAAGAAATCGCTGATGACCACCCCCTTGGGGACGCCGGACGCGCTGTCCCTGTCGTCGAAGGTGAGATCGCCGTTGGGGTCGCCCAACGGGTACCCGAAGACCGGCTGCTTCCAATCGACCTCGCCCCACATCGCCCTGGCGTAGGGATCGACCAGCAGCTTGTGCGGGTTGCAGCGTTGACCCAGCTCGGGTGCGTAGGGGCCGTGAACGCGCAGGCCGTACAGCGTCCCCGGCTCCAGCTCGGGCACGTAGCCGTGCCAGATGTGGCCGGTCACCTCGGGCAGGTCGAACCGGTCGGTCTCGCGGGTCGGGTCGGCCGGGTCGTAGAGGCAAACCTCGACCCGGGTGGCCACGCGAGAGAAGACCGCGAAGTTGACGCCCACACCGTCGAAGGTTGCCCCCCGTGGAAACGGCCGGCCCGGACAGATCTCGCGCATACGCCTCGGCCGAAGGTAAGGTCCCTACGCCGGGGGCGCAACGGAGATTCTGCCGATGGACCGTCGGACGGCGCCGCGTATACTCCCGCCCGGCACATGGCCGCACTGCCCAAAATCACGCGCGTTCGCAACATCGGCATCGTCGCTCACATCGACGCCGGTAAGACCACCGTCAGCGAACGGTTCCTGTTTCATTCGGGCCGCATCCACAAGATCGGTGAGGTTCACGACGGCGAGGCGCAGATGGACTGGATGCCGCAGGAGCGCGAGCGCGGCATCACCATCACCGCGGCTGCGACCACCTTCGCCTGGCACGCCTTCGAGATTCACCTCATCGACACCCCCGGTCACGTCGATTTCACCATCGAGGTCGAACGCAGCCTGCGCGTCCTGGACGGCGCGGTGGTGGTGTTCGACGGCGTCTCGGGGGTCGAGCCACAGTCCGAAACCGTCTGGCGGCAGGCCGACAAGTTCCGCGTGCCGCGCATCGCCTTCATCAACAAGATGGATCGGGCGGGGGCGGACTTTGCCGGCGCGGTGGAGGAGATTCGCACCCGCCTGGGCGCGCGCCCCATCCCCATCCAGCTCCCGATCGGCGCCGAGGATCGATTCGAGGGCGTGGTCGATCTTGTGCGGCTTCAGGCCCTGACGTTTTCGGGCGACGAGACCGAGCCCCCGGTCGAATCGGAGCCGCCCGCGGCGATGGTCGCCGAGGTCGCGGCCGCGCGCGAGAAGGTGATCGAAGCGGCCGCCGATTTCGACGACGCCATCGCGAACGCGTTCCTGGAGGGCAAGCCGATCGAGGAGGCCGCGCTGAAGGCGGCGCTGCGGCGCGGGACCATCGCCTGCGGCATCGTGCCGGTGCTGGCGGGCGCGGCGCTGCGCAACAAGGGCGTGCAGCCGCTCTTGGACGCGGTCTGCGATTATCTGCCGTCGCCGCTGGACGTCCCGCCCATCATCGGGACCGATCTGCTCACCGGGCAGCCCGCCGTGCGCCCGCCCGAGGACAGCGCCCCATTGTGCGCGCTGGCCTTCAAGGTCGCGATGGACGAGGGGCGCAAGGCGATCTTCCTCCGGATCTATTCTGGCGTGCTGAAGGCCGGCGACGAGATCCAGAACGCGCGCACGCGCAAGAACGACAAGATCGCGCGCCTGTTCTCGGTGCACGCCAACCGGCGCGAACGGATCGAGCGCGCGGGCGCCGGCACCATCGTGATGGCGATGGGGCTGCGCGACGTCGGGACGGGGGACACGCTGTGCTCGCCCAAGGCGCCGATCATCCTCGAGCGCATCGACATCACCGAGCCGGTGATCGCGCGCGCGATCGAGCCCAAGACCCAGGCCGAAAAGGAGAAGCTGGACTTTGGCCTGGGCAAGCTGGCCGATGAAGATCCGACCTTTCGCTTTGGCGAGGACGCCGAGACCGGGCAGATGATCATTCGCGGCATGGGCGAGCTGCACCTCGACATCATCGTGGATCGGCTGCGGCGCGAATACGGCGTGGACGCCAACGTCGGACGCCCGCAGGTCGTCCATCGCGAGACGCTGGCCAAGGCGACCGAGGCCGAGGCGAAGTTTGAACGGGTGGTCGACGACGACAACGTGTTCGGCCACGTCCGGCTGCGTGTCGCCCCGCGGCCGCGACGGTCGGGCAACGATCTGCGCATGGCGCTGGTCAAGCCGCCGGTGGTGCCGGGCGCGCCCAAGATCCCGGACACGCCGCCGGCGATCCTGGACGCGTCGCTGGAAGGGGCGCGCGAGGCCATGCGCTCGGGGCCGCAGGGTTATCCCATCGAGGACATCGAGGTCGTCATCACCGGGATCGAATACCGCCCCGACGCCTCGACGCCGGGAGGCCAGAAGGCCGCCGTCGGCGAGGCGCTGCGCCAGGCCTGGCGCGAGGCCGGCACGCGATTGCTGGAGCCGATCATGCGTGTCGAGGTCAGCTGTCCCGAGGCCAACGTCGGCGACGTGCTTGGTGACCTGAACGCGCGCCGCGCCCAGATCGAGGACGTCGGCTTTCGCGGCCAGCAGCGGATCATCGTGGCCAAGGTGCCGCTGCGGCGCATGTTCGGCTACTCGACCGACCTGCGCAGCGCAACGCAGGGCCGCGCGACGTACTCGATGTACTTCGAGACCTTCGACGCCTGGGAGTAGATAGATATACGACGGTTTTATACGCGCGCGGGTCTCGGGCTCGGCTACTACCTCTACTACCGGGCGCGAGAGCTGGCGAGCATTGGCAATCGCGGGCATCTCGATGTCCCGTGCAGGGACACAAGCTCGGCCAGGCGTCGGTCCATGTCGTCAAGCGCTCCTGAGTCACCTCATTGGAGAGCTGCCGCTGCACTTCGAGATCGGTCCGTGGTTCCAACTCAACCGTGGCCAGCTCCTGTCCGCGTGACGCTGCTCTCCAGCGAAGGGGCCGCGTCCGACCGGCCGGATGGCACCGGCCCACGGCGCGCGAACAGTGCCGCCCCTTGTCCTGCGTCCGACGGGCAAAACCGGTTGCCGGTCGATCGATGAATCCAGGTGGCCACCGCCCAGAGTGCCTTTGCGTCCGCCGCGGGCGCGTTAAGAATACTTACAGCCAGCCGCCCTCGTCTGTTCACTTGCAACAGATTGTGTTGCCCGAGAGACAACGGTTGACCCTACATGGCGGTCGTTCGATGCGAATAAATACAATAAAATCATGTACTAACCACGTATAGCCAATTGTATTAAGTATGGTGCATTACTTGCTTTTATGTCGCCTGCCATGCACCGCAAACTCGGTTCGCTTACGTTCGCGATTCTTACGGCCGGCTCCCCCCTCGGATGCAACGAGATGAGCCATTCGGACCTCGGCGACGAGATCACCATGAAAGAAGGCGCGGTCAGTGCAGACAATGGCCTTTCGTCCATTAACGGCTTGTCGTCCACGAACGGCTTGTCGTCCACGAACGGCCTGTC
>DASRQT010000394.1:0-34577 GCA_035696485.1 Polyangia bacterium
TTGCCGACAAAATCGCCGCGCGCGATGGCGCCACGGAAGTCGTCAAAAAGCGAGTTGAACCAGTTCGCGTGGCTCGAGTCCATCCACTCGGAGGGGATCTCCTCCCGTTCGAACTTCCACTCCGAGGCCGACTCGCCGCGAATCTCCGACGGCAGCTGGGTCGCGACCTCGATGTTGTCGTCCTCGACGCGGATGGCGCCGCGATCGCCGTGAATCGTGTACAGGACCTTGCGCACGCCGGCGGTCCAGCTCAGGTGGGCCGACGCCGACCCGGTCGGGAAGCGCAGGCTGCACGAAAAATCGTCCTCGGTGTCGAAGGGACCCATGGTCGTCGTGCGCGCGCTGATCGCCGTCGGATAACCGCGCAGCCATTCGAACGCCAGGTAAAAGGTATGGCTGCCGTGGTCCATGGCGATGCCGCCCCCGGAATACCGGCGCTCGCGCCGCCAGTCCGGCCGCCATTCGTTGATCCCCCTGGCGTGGGTGTTGCGAAACGTCTGCAGCGTGACCAGGTGGACCTTGCCGACGCGCCCCGAATCGATGATGCGGCGAACCGCCTTGATGACCGGCGCGTGCTTGTAGTTGTGGCACGGGAACAGGACGCGCCCGGCGTCCAGCGCGTGGCGCAGCATCAGGCGCGCCTCGTCCAGCGTGGTGGCCAGCGGTTTTTCGCACAGCACGTGGATGCCCGCGTCCAGCGCGGCGGCCGCGACGGCGGCGTGATCGCTGGGTGGGGTCGCGATGTCGACGAAGTCCAGGCGCTGGCGTTCGGCGGCGATCAGCGACTGGTGGTCGGCGTAGACGCGCACGCCCGGCAGCTGTTGCTGGGCCAGCGCCCGCCGCGCCGCCGAGACGTCGGAGATCGCGACGATGTCCACGTCCTTGGCCGACTGGGCCCGCTGCCGATACGCGGCAACATGGCCCTTCTCCATGATGAAGCCGTAACCGATAAGCGCGCCGCGAAGGGTTTTCTTCAAAGGGTTTTCTTCGGTGTGCAGTTTGGGTGTCGTCAAGGTCGCAATACTGGCCACTTTTTACAACTGAAGCAGGGGCCCGCAAGCACTTAATTCCCTTTTCCGGAAGCAAAGGTCAAGCTGGTACGCGTGGGGCGCGTCACGCGGCGTTCCGGGAACCCTCAGCGAGAGGGGCCGACACCCGCCAGCAGCGCCAAGGGACGTCCCCCAAGGTGCCCGAAATGCCGTTTGACTGAGGCAACCTGGGAGACTAGCTTGCGCACCTATGATCGGTGAAGTTCTCAAGGTTAGTGATCCCGAAACATACGAGCTGTGTCGGGCGGAGGAGCGGCGGCAGGAGGAGAAGATCCGACTCATACCTTCGGAGAACTACGTCTCGAAGGCTGTGCTGGAGGCCTCGTCGTCGGTCTTCACCAACAAGTACAGCGAAGGATACCCGGGTAAGCGGTACTACGAGGGTCAGCAGAATGTAGATCCGCTGGAGGAGCTGGCCATCCGCCGCGCCAAGAGCCTGTTCGGCGCCGCTCACGCCAACGTGCAACCGTATTCGGGCTCGCCGGCCAACCTGGCCGTGTATCTGGCCTTCCTGAAACCCGGCGACAAGGTCATGGGGCTGGCGCTGCCGATGGGCGGCCACCTTACGCACGGCTGGAACGTCTCGATCACCGGTCGATACTTCGGCTCGGTTCAGTACGGCGTTCGCAAGGACACCGGCCGGATCGACTACGACGAGGTCCGCGATCTGGCCAAGAAAGAGCGCCCGCAGCTGATCTGGGCCGGCGGCACGGCCTACTCGCGGCTGTGGGATTTCGGCGCCATGGCCGCGATCGCCAAGGAGGTCGGCGCCCGTTTTGCCGCCGATATCGCCCACATCGCCGGGTTGATCGCGGGTGGGGCGCATCCGTCGCCGATCCCCCACGCCGACGTGGTGACGACGACGACCCACAAGACGCTGCGCGGTCCGCGCGGCGGCATGATCCTTTCCACCGCCGAACACGCCAGCGCCATCGATCGCGCGGTCTTTCCCGGGCTGCAAGGGGGGCCGCACGTTCACAACACCGCGGCGCTGGCCGTGGCGTTGCACGAAGCCGCGCAGCCCAAATTTCGCGACTACGCGCATCAGGTGGTCGGCAACGCCCAGACCATCGCCGCGGAACTGGTCTCCCGGGGCTACGACGTCGTCTCGGGTGGAACCGACAACCACCTGATTCTGGTCGACCTGTCGAACAAGAATGTTCCCGGCAAGGTGGCCGCCAAGGCGCTGGACAAGGCCGGGATCGAGCTGAACTACAACTCCGTTCCCTACGACACGCGCAAGCCCTTCGATCCGTCGGGCATCCGCCTGGGGTCACCCTCGGTGACCAGCCGCGGAATGGGCGAGGCCGAGATGCGCTTGGTCGCGGCCTGGATCGATCGCGTCATCAGCGATCCGTCGGACGAGAACGCCGCGAAGGTGCTGGGCGAGGTACGGGAGCTGACGCGGAAATTCCCGGCCCCGGGCATCTCGGCGTAAGCCCAGCCGATCTAACAGCCTTCGGAGACGACCATGCGACCTTCCCTTAGACCGAACGCGGCAGCCGCCGCCTGCTCCGCCTTCCTGGCCTTCCTCGCCATCATGGCGACGGCGGGCATCAGCCGCGGCGAGGTCATCGAGCTTTTGGACAAGACCAAGATGACGGCGAAGATCATCCACTACTTTGACGGCGTCTACACCGTCGAGGCCAACGGCCAGACGATGAAGCTGCCCAAAGAGAAAATTCGCAGCGTCTCGTTCCAGCTGCCGCCGGCACGCCCGGAGTTCTCGACGCCCGAAAAGACCTTCGAACGCTGGCGCAAGGCGCTGAACGAGGGGGCGATGGATCGGGTGATCGACTGCTACGCCCTCATGTACCAGGGGATGCTGGCCAACCAGATGGGCATAGGTCAGGCCTCGGACAAGGGCGGGGACGGCATGAAGAAGATGCAGAAGGAGATCGAGGGGACCAAGTTCGAGATCAAGGGATCCTCCATCAAGGGGGACACCGCGACCCTCAAGGTCCAGCGCAAGAAGGGCGACGACAGCGACACCGGTGACATCGCCTTCGTCAAAGAGAATGGCGAATGGAAGATGCTCCCGCCGCAATGATGCGCGGCCCGCGCTCCTGACCAGATAATGGCCGCTTTGGGATTCAGAGCCTTTGTAGCGGGGCTCGTGTTTTTCGCCGGGGTGGGCACCGCCGTGGCGAAGAATGCGCTGGATCCGTTCCGGCCGGCGGGATCCTCGGGTACATCGGCCCTGGCGCCGTTTGTTGCGCAGGCTGGCGCGGCACCCGCTGGCGCGCCAGCGGCGACGGCTCCCAGGGCGCCGGCGGCGGCTCCGCTGGGGCAGGCCTGCGGGCGGGATGACGACTGTCCGGACGAAAGCATTTGCGAGCGCGGTGTCTGCCAGGCGATTCAGACGCGCACGAACATCCTGTACCTCTATTACCAGGAGGGGACGTTCCGCGAAGTCCTCGGCCTCTACTGGTCGAAGCGCGGCGCCAGCGGTTACCGCGTGATCGTCCCGCTGTACTGGCACTACTGGAGCCCCGGCGGCAAGGTCCAGGTCGTCGCCCCGTTCTACTGGCGGTTCGAGGACTACACCCGGCAGCGGACGACGACCGTCATCGTCCCCGGCCTCCCGATCTCGTGGACGTCCGAGCCGGGCGCGTCGTCGTGGGCGGTCTGGCCGCTGGCTTACAACTCGACCAGATACGGATGGGCGGCGCCGCTGTTCGGGACCTTCACCCTCAAGGATCCGCAAAACAAGAGCGCGCTGGGCGCGGCGCTGTTCTTCTACTGGTGGAAGCGGGCGCCCGGCCGGTCATTCGATCTGCTGTTTCCGCTGTTCGTGTCCAAGCGGTCGACCGAACGCGCGTTCACCTTCGCGCTGCCACTCAACTTCTACTGGCGCGCCCAGGACGACGCGACCACGCTGGCCCTGCCGTTTTTCTACCGCCACACATGGAAGACCGGTGGATCGTTCTTCACCTGGCTCGGATACCACACGCGCTCCGGGGCCGAGACCACCGGTTCGGTGTTGTGGCTGTACTGGTTCCGGCGCAACGGCGCCGACCGTGCCGCGCACGCGGTGCTGTTCCCGATCCTGTGGCATTTCCAGAGCAAGTCTTCGTCCAGCACGGTCTTCTTCCCCTTCGTCTGGAGCTTCACCTCGCCGGGTTCGACCACCAACGTGGTGCCCGTCCCATTCGCACACGTCTACGTTCGCAGGGGCTCCTGGTACCTGAACACGATCTTCGCCCTGTGGTGGAACGGCGGCGACGACAAGGCCGGCTACACGTTCGCCACGTTCTTCCCGCTGCTTCACTGGCAGAGGTACGATCACGGCAAGAAGACGACGTGGCTGTCGCTGCTGGGTGGATACCACCGCGACGACAACACCGGTTCGCGGACGCTGGCGCTGCTGCCGTTTTTCCTGGCCCACAGAAACTCCGAGCGGCAGCTACACGTGCTGTCTCCGCTGTTCATCCGCCATCGAAACAACAGCACCGACGCGACCACCAAGCTGGTCGGCGGACTGCTGTACCTGCGCGACGATCCCGCCGGGTCGACGTCGGTGCTGTTCCCGCTGTTCTGGCGTTTCCGCGACGCGCCGACCGGCGCGACCGCGACCATGTTCTTCCCGTTCTTTGCCCATCGCGCCGGGCCGCGCGACACCAGCACGTTCGTGGGGGTTTTTCCGCTGTGGTTCTACAAACGCAGCTTTCCTAACGATGGTTGGGCGGCGGGTCTGTTCCCCCTGGCGTTCTTCGGGCAACGGGACGAAGGCAGCCACGCCGTCGTCTTCCCGCTCTACTGGCGCTTTGGTGACGGACGCACGACGACGACGGTCGGGGCGCCGCTGTTTTATACACGCGCCGATCCCCGAGGCCGTAACAGCGCAATCTTCCCGCTGCTGACGTTCTTCGGAAACCGCGACGGCGAGCACTACACGGTCCAGTTTCCGCTCTACTGGCGCTTCTCAAGCGAGCGACAGGGTTGGGCCACCACGGTCACGCCCCTGGGCTACTTCCACAGCGGCCGCCAGGGCTGGAGCCTGGGCGTGGGCCCCTTGCTGCCGCTGCTGTTCGCCGCCGGCGGGGGACCAAAATCCCACTTCGCGCTGTTCCCTCTGTTCTGGCACTTCCGCGACGACCAGCAGGACCGATCGACCACGGTGGTGCTGCTCTACAAGCACCGCCAGCATGGCGGCGAGACCACCGACGCGCTGTTCCCGCTGTTTCACTACCGGCGCGGCGCGCGCCCGGGCGGCGCCGACGAGACCAGCTTCACCCTGTTCCCGCTGGTCCACTACCGCCGTGACGCCGTTTCGCGCGTGATGGTGACCCCGCTGGGCGCGTCGGTGAAGAGCGCCGGGCGCGACGCCGGCTTCGTGGGGCCGTTCTTCTGGTATCGCGACGCCAACTTCGCGGCGCGCGCGCTGCTTCCCGCGCACGTCGACGTCACCCGCCTCGCCACCGGCGAGCGGACACGGATGTTTGGTCCCTGGTTCCAGATCGACGCTCCCCAGCACAAGAGCCGGGTTTTGTTCCCGCTCTACGGCACGTACCAGGACCAGCACGAGACCGACACCTACGTCTTCCCCAGCTATTTCAGGAGGCGCGGCAACGACGGCTATGAGGTCGATGCCCTGCTGCCGCTCTACTGGCATTCGTCGTATCCCGGCGGCGGCACCACGGTGGTGGCGTCGTGGTACCGGCAGCGCGCCCCCGGCGTCTACAACACCGGGCTGGCGCCGCTGTGGATGTACGCCAAGAACCAGCAGCGCAGCGTCACCATCGTCCCGCCGGCGTTGCTTTACCGGCGCCGGGACTTCGTCGCCGACACGACCCGGCTCTGGGCTGGGCCCGTGTATCACTCGCGCGACCAGGCCGCCAAGCACAGGACGGTCGTGTTTCCCCTGTGGTGGTCCGGGCACGAGCAGGAGAGCAGCCACGCCCTGCTGCTGCCGTTTTACTGGCACTTCGCCAACAGTCGTCTCGAACGGTCGACCACCGTGGCGGGTCCCCTGTTCTGGATGACACGCGGTCAGGATCAGACGCGCGGCCTGGTCCCGCTCTTCTGGTACTCGCGCAACTCGGCGCAGGAGTCGGGCAGCACCGCCGTATTTCCCTTCTTCTATCGCAACTACCGCAAGGACGGCTCCGCCTTCTACACGCTGCTCGCGGGCTACAGCAGCGGGCGCTCGTCCAGTCTCTGGTACGTGGGGCCCGTGCTGTCGAAGGACAGCGAAGAATCGCGATTCCGCATGCTGTTCCCGCTGTGGTTCCACCACCTGAACAAGCCGCTCGAAACCAAGACTCTGGTCATCCCGCCCCTGCTCACGTACTCGCGGTCGAACCCGGAAGGCGCGCTGACCACCGTCCTGGGACTCTTCTGGCATCGACGCGACATCGCTTCATCGACCAGCGTCGGCTTCCCGCTGTACTACGATTTTCACGATTTTCACCAGACCCGCACCACGGTTGTTCTGCCGCTCTTGCTGCGGCACCAGCGCGACTCCGACGGCAGCGTATTCTGGCTGGCGCCGCTTTTTTACCGCCACAGCACCCCGACCGATGTGACCATGGTCGGCTTCCCCCTTCTTTGGCACTTCCAGAGTGGCAAGGACAAGACGACGGTTCTGTTTCCGTTCTACGCTCACTGGCGCCGTTCGACGCACGCGGCGACCTACATATTCCCGACCTACTACTACCGCGAGGGATTGCGGCCGGACGGCAGCGAGGACGGCACCTGGCGGCGGGTCGTCGCCCCGTTCTTCGAGTCAGCGGTCAAGCGCCCGGGCGATTACATGTGGGAAGTTCTGGGCGGCGTCTTCGGCCGCGAGAACATCGGCCGCAACCGCTACCTCAAGGTCTTCTTCATGTCCTTCGAGACCCAGGCCCCCAGCCACTCGCAGACCTCGTGGTTCAGCCAGCCCGCCCGCGTCTCCCGCCGCACCCCGACGCGCAGTCTGAGTGCCAACGTCTGGTAAGACTGTGACCTCAATTCAGGCGTTTTTCGAAGGGCGGGTACAGCGCCCACGGCGTGCAGGGGGTGCCGCTGACCGCCGCCGGCTGCAAGGCGGTCTGAGTTCCGGTGCAGTCGGGTAACAGCGCTTTCCGGACGTAGAAGCCGCTGGCGCTGACCAGTGCCGGATCGTTGGACGAGCCGTCGAGCGTGAACGTGCTGGGCCCGGTGACGGTGATGGCCCAGGTTCCATCCGCCGCTTTCATGCGCGTGCGTCCCAGCAGGATCTGCTCACCGCTGCTGAAACCGTGGGCCACGCCGGTGTTCACCGTGATTGGTGAACCGCCGCTGATGCCGGCGACCGGCCGCTGCGGGCACTCGTTGTTCCTGGCGTCGTGGTCGACGCAGACGCGTAGCACGCGAGAGACCTGCTGATTTCCCAGCTTGTCGGCGGCGCGAACCGCCACGCACGCCCACCCGTCCTGGATGTTGTTGGCGAACGCGTCGAACTGGTTGCCGACGCAGATGGGCGTGGTGGCCAGGACCGGCGCCACGCCCCAGATGGCGGCTTCGCGCGCGAATGCGTAGGAGATCGCGACCGTCATGTCGGTGGTCAGGCACATCACGTCGGGAGCGAGGGTGTCGGTTCCCGGAAGGCATCCGGCCGCGGCTGCCGATGGGTCGGGCGTCATGTTGGGGCTGCCCGAGGGAGGGACCGGCACCAGGTTCACCAGCAACGCCTCCTTCGAGGACATCGGGATGGTGGTGGGGACCAGCAGCGGGTTGATCTTGTCGCAGACGCCGTCGTTGTTGCTGTCGACCACCAGCGGCTGTGTCGTGTCGTCCAGGACCAGCATCTCGACACGGCCGGGATCCAGCAACGACAGCGGGACGACGTCGATGCCGCCGGCGAACGGCAGGTTGCCCCGGTCCTCGACGCGGGCGCGGATGTCAAACAGCTGATTCACGATGTCGCCGTCGTTGACCGAATCGGTGCCCAGCGGATCAAACTCCCAGCTGCAGCGCGTGACGCCTTCCGACCGCAACAACGCGCGAAAGTTCGGCGGCGGATCCATGTCCGCCAGCGGCGGCGTGTTATCCAGCGCGACGGTGTATCCGATCGACGACTGGTTCCCCAGCTGATCGGAGGCGCGAAACGAGATCGTCGGGTAGACGTCGTGGGTGTCCAGCAGGCGGGTATCGAACTGGTGCAGGTAGCGGCCGGGGCTGACCGGATCGGGATCCAGCGGCACCTCGAAGCGTTCGCTGCCGTGCGCGACCACCGCGATCACCGAGGAATCCACCACCTGGGCCGGATCGCTGACCCGCGCGGCCAGGACCGTGATCGCGCCGATGATGGCGCCGGCGGCCGGCTCGGCCTGTTCGATCTTGGGGCCGGTGTTGTCGATGACGAACCGCGAGGTGGCGACCGCCTTGGTGCCATTGCTGTTCGTCGCCGTCACCTTGAAGAGCTGATCGCCGTCGAGCGGCGGTTTGTAGGCGGTGAAGTCGATCAGGGTGCTGAAGTCGCGCAAGGGGTTGCCGGTCGGTCCGGCGACCATCAGCGTCTCGTTGCCGATCGTCATGGTCACGCCGCTGACCGGTCCGAACAGAGCGTCGTCGATCTGAACCTGGGCCGCGATGGATCCCTTGTAGGAGGATCCTTCGATCGGCTTGCGAATGACGATCCGCGGCCCGGCGTCCGCGCGCAGAATCCGCAGCCCCATGGCCTGGGCACCCGAGTTGGTGGTCGCCACCACGTGCAGCTCGTAGGTGCCGCTGTCGAGGGCGCTGAGATCGAACGGGGTCTCGGAGAAGAGATAGCTCACCACCCGATCGACCTCACTTCCGGGCCGGCTGCTGAGCGTCATCTTGTTGCTGGAGAGCTTCGTGGGTGGCTTCTCGGTCGACCAGATCTCGCCGTTGACCGTGTTCAGATCGTCGGTGCCCATCCCGGGCGGCAAGGTGACCGTGACGTCGACGATCGGGACAAACGTTTGTCCGGTGGTGACCACGGCGTTGTCGTTGGGGCTGTTGATCGTCACCAGCACCATGGTCGGCGTGGCGGTCTCGGCGTCGGAGACCGCGTCGCCAACCTCGGATATCTCAGCGCCATCACCATCGCCGGCTCCGTCGCCGGTCTCGGCGCGAACTTCAACTTCGGCGGGGGGCGCTTCCACGACGACGCGATCCGGAATACCGGCGTCGGTGCGGGTGAACGGTACGCCCCCGATCGGATCGCTGCCGCAACCGGCTGCCGTCAGGCAGGCGAAAAAGGCCGCCGGCAGCAGGGCCGCGAGGGCCCGGCAGGCGGTGCGACGACGGAGGACAGGCGGACAAAGCATCCGCAACCTGCATCGTCACAACGGCCAGACGACTTAAATCGGCTAAATCAGGGCGTCTTTGGGCTTTTCGGCTGGGGAAAATCCAAGATCCAGAACTGGCTGCCGTTCGGCCCCGCCAGTTTGTGGGGCGTTGAGTTCGCTATCTCACGCAGGGCAATGTCCACCTCGATGTCCTTCTTTCGCTGGTGGACGGAGACCAGCTTGACCGGCGACCGGAAGAAGCTGGTGTCGAGAGGGCGCGCGGCGTTGCGCATGTGAATGCGGCAGTTCTGCAAGGTGACGGTCAGGCCCCCTTTGCCGGATCGCACGGCCAGCTCGACTTCGGCGGTGGTTTGTAAATAGAGGCGCGAACCGTCGGCGGTCATCTGGAACCCGGTCCAGACCAACCGGGGACCGGCACCCGCGCCCTTGGGCCAGCTCATCGGGCTGCCGGGGGGCACGTCCCCGTTCGCGGCGTCCGCGGGGGGCGTCGATTTGGCTTCCGGCTCGGCGCTGGTCGGACGAGGTGCCGAGGCGAGGGCGATGAAAATCACCGCACCTACACCCACCCCGCGCATGGAAGACAGACCGATCACGAGATCATCGTAAACGACGGCGCGACTTTTCGTCAACAGAGATCGGGCCGGCCAATCAAACAGGATCGGAGACCGGCTGCGGATCGCCGGCCTCGCCCAGCAAAAGCGCGCGGGCCTCACCCACGAGAAACACCGAGCCGGCGAAAACGATCAGCGGTGTGCCAGCCGGAGCGGAGCCTCGCTGTCGTTGTGGCAGCAGACGCCGGGCAGCCACGATGGAGACGGCTTCACTCGAATCGGTGGCGGTGACAACCTCAAGGTCCGGTGGCGCCGGGCGAAAGGCACGTATGCCCTCGGCCAGAGCGTCGGCGGGCATCGCGCGCGGATTGCGCGAGGCGGTGGCAACCACGACATTGAAGAGCGGCAACAGCGGTTCCAAGATACCGGTCAGATCCTTCCCGGTGACGACCGAAAGGACCAGGGCACCGCGCGGCTGCTGCATCTCCCGGAGCGCGGCGGCCAGGGCAACCGCGCCTTCGGGATTGTGCGCGCAGTCGAGCAAAACGTCGTCTCCGATGCGCTCCAGGCGGCCGGGCCAGACAACGCCACCGAGGCCTGCGGTCACAGCGGCGGCGGTCAGAGCCGGAGTTCGTCTGGTGGCCAGGGCCAGCGCGTCGGCGGCGGCCGTCGCCAGCGCCACGGCGATGGCGCCGTTGTCGCGCTGGTGCGACCCCGTCAGCGCCAGGCTGTGCGCTGCCGCCGCCAGCGGTGAGAAGCCACGGCCCAGGCGGAACACGGGGGCGCCGGCTGCCTGGGCGATGCGGAGGATTTCCTCCTCGGCCACGGCAGGCAAGTTGCCCAGATAGAGCGGAACGCCCGGCTTGATGATGCCGGCTTTTTCGGCGGCGATCTCGCGCAGCGTGGTGCCCAGATAGTCCGTGTGATCCAGCCCGATGCTGGTGATGGCGGTCGCCAGCGGCCGGCAAGTCGTAACCGCGTCCAGGCGGCCGCCGAGTCCCGTCTCCAGCACCGCGACGTCGACCTGCTCCTCGGCCATCAGCACGAAAGCCAGGGCAGTCGCCACCTCGAAGTAGGTCAGTGGAACGCCGGTCGCCACGACGAGCCGGTCGATCTCAGCCAGGCGTTCGCCGTCACATTCCCCGCCGGCGATGCGGATGCGCTCGGTGAAGCGACTGAGGTGGGGTGACGTGAACAGACCGGTCTTGAATCCGGCGGCCCGGAGGATGGATTCGGTGATGGCCGCGGTCGATCCCTTGCCGTTGGTCCCCGCGATCTGAATCGCGGCGAAGCGTCGCTCGGGAGATCCCAGGCGCCGCAGCGCGGAACGCATGCGGTCCAGGCCCAGCTCGACGCCTGCCGCGCGCAGACCGTCAAGGCGGGCCAGCAGCTCCCGGTAGGCCGTCAGTGCGTCCGCGCTCCCAGTAAACGGACCAGGCGCCCCAGCGTCGACTTCATCTCGCGCCGTGGGACGATCTTGTCCAGGAACCCGTGCTCGAGAAGAAACTCGGCGCGCTGAAAGCCAGGCGGCAGTCGCTGCCGGATCGTGTTCTGAATGACCCGCGCGCCGGCGAAACCGATCAGCGCCTTCGGTTCGGCGATGATCACGTCGCCCAGCATGGCGAAGCTGGCGCACACGCCCCCGGTGGTCGGGTGCAGCAGGACCGAGATGTACGGGACACCCGCCTCGCGCAGGCGACCGAGAGCGGCCGCGGTCTTGGCCATCTGCATCAGCGACAGGACGCCCTCCTGCATGCGCGCGCCCCCGGAGGCCGAAAACACGATCGCCGGGACGCGGCGTTCCAGCGCCCGTTCGAACACACGGGTGATCTTTTCGCCGACCACCGATCCCATTGATCCACCCATGAACTCGAAGTCGAAGACGCCGACCTCGACCGGCTGGCCTTCAATCAGCCCGGCGCCGGAGCGGACGGCGTCGCCGCCTGCCCCCCCGGCCGCCTTTTTTGCCGCCCGCAGGCGCTCGCTATAACGCTTTGAATCGCGGAAGCCCAGCGGGTCGACGCTGTCGATGGTCTGGTCTTCTTCGACGAAGCTGTCGGGATCCAGCGTCGACGTCAGGCGGGCGGCGGCCGACAGCGGGAAGTGATGGTCGCACTGCGGACAGACCTGGTCGGTCTTGTCCAGGTCAGCCGTCAGCAGCGCCGCGCGGCAGCCCGGGCATTTTGTGAATACCCCGGCCGGCACACTGCGCTTCTCGGCGCCGAGATCGTCTTCCTTGTCCTCCCGCTTGTACCAGACCATCGGGACCGTCGGGAGAATAGCGGAAGGATCGTCGGCAGACGATTTAATTTGTTATGCTGCGCGCGTGCATTTCGGCGCTTGGCATCCCATCGCGGAGGCGAGCTCTCGAGCGCCAGAAACCTCTGGGATTCTGCAGACGCGCTCCGAGGGCGTGATGGACTATGAGACCGGCCGCAGCGCCATGGTGCTCTACGCCTGCTCTCCCCCCGGCGAGACGCTGCGCGCGTTTCTGACTGGCCGCGGCGCGCGTGAGCTGCGACGGGCGGTCGCCGCCGGGGCGCGCTGGATAAGATTCGCCGAGGTCCCCGAACCAGAAAACGAGCTGGACCGCCTTCTGAAGGGGTTCGTCGAACGGTTCGGTTCCCCGCCCATTAGCAACGCCGGCATCGCCCGCCGTGTGCGGGCCGATGAGGACTAGTCATGAACGATTCCAGACGGCAGGGGCTGACGTACCGGGACGCCGGGGTCGACATCGACGCCGGGGACAGCCTGGTCGAACGCATCAAGCCCCACGTCAAGAAGACCCGCCGTCCCGAGGTGCTGACCGACGTGGGCGGGTTTGCCGCCATGTGCGCGCTGCCGGCCGGGTACAAGGAACCGGTGCTGGTCTCGTGCACGGACGGCGTCGGGACCAAGCTGAAGCTGGCTTTTGCCACTGGCAAGCACGACACCATCGGCATCGATCTGGTCGCAATGAACGTCAACGACTTGATCGTATGTGGCGCAGAACCGCTCTTCTTTCTTGATTATTTCGCCACCGGCTCGCTGGATGTCGGGGTCGCCGAGCAGGTCATCGCCGGGATCGCCAACGGTTGCCAGCAGGCCCACTGCGCGCTGATCGGCGGCGAAACGGCTGAGCTGCCCGGGCTCTACCAGCCGGGCGAATACGACCTGGCCGGGTTCTGCGTCGGCGTGGTCGAACGCAGCCGGCGCGTCGACGGGCGCGCCATCCAGCCCGGCGACAGGCTGCTGGGGCTGGCATCGTCGGGGTTTCACTCCAACGGCTATTCGCTGGTACGGCGGGTGTTGCTCGAGCACATGGGCCTGCACCTCGATGGCGTGCCCGCCGGTCTGGAGGCGCCGCTGGGCGAGGTGCTGCTGGCGCCGACGCGCATCTACGTGCGTGCCCTGCGCGCCCTGGCCGCGGCCGATCTGCTGCACGGGGCCGCGCACATCACCGGCGGCGGTCTGGTCGACAACCCGACGCGGATGTTGCCCCCCGGCGCCAAGTTGAAGCTGCAGATCCGGCTTTCGAGCTGGAAGGTGCCGGCGGTGTTCGAGCTTCTGGCGCGCGGAGGGCAGGTCGCTCCCGAGGAGATGCTGCGAACCTTCAACATGGGGATCGGGATGCTGGTCTGCGTGCCGGCCGCGCGCGCCGACGATGCCAGGCGCCTGCTGGAAGAAGCGGGCGAACAGGTCTTCGACGTCGGCCAGGTCACGGACAGCGACGCCGCCGACGCGCCCGTGGAATTTGTGGGTCGCGCATGAAGGTCGGCGTCCTGGCCTCGGGCAGCGGGACGAATTTGCAGGCCTTGATCGACGCCGACGCCCGCGGCGCGCTGGCGCCTGCCAGGCTGGCGGCGGTGGGTGTCAACGTTCCCGATTGCGCCGCGCTGGATCGCGCCAGGGCAGCCGCCATTCCGACGTTCGTGCTTGATCACAGGCAGGTGAAACCCCGCGCCGTGTTCGACCAGGCCCTCATCGCCGAGCTGCGCGCGCGCCAGGTCGAGCTGGTGGTTCTGGCGGGATTCATGCGCCTTCTCGGCGACGAGTTTCTGGGCGCGTTTCCCGACCGGGTGATCAACATCCACCCTGCCCTGTTACCCGCCTTCCCCGGCATCAACGGCCAGCGGCAGGCTCTCGACTACGGCGTAAAGCTTGCCGGCTGCACGGTTCACTTTGTCGACGGCGGCGTCGACAGCGGGCCGGTCATCGCCCAGGCGGTGGTGCCGGTGCTGGATGGCGACGACGAAAGTACACTGCGCGGCCGCATTCTGGTCCAGGAACACCGACTCCTGCCGGCCGTGGTCAAGGCCATCGCCGAGGGACGGGTGTCTCTGCCGGTCCGCGACCAAGCCAGTGGCGGTGGGCCGCGTGTCCGGCGCGTGCGGGTCGCGGGCACGCAGCCGTCCGGCACGGCGCTGAGCAGCCTCTAGAAGTCGGCCGGCCATGGACACGAACTACTACGACGTCATCGTTTGCGGCGGCGAGCTGACCGGCCTCATCGCGGCAGCCTTGTTGGGACGTCGTGGGTTCCGGGTGCTGCTGGTCGGGCACGACGCCGACCGGCCAACATTCGAGGCTGGCGGCATCACGCTGGCGCGCGGACCGGCGCTGTTGCCGCCGCTTGATTCGCCGCCGATCGCGCGCACCCTCAAGGAGCTGAACTGCGTCCAGGTCGTCCACCGCCGCGCCCCGGCCATGGCGCCGGGGTTTCAGGTCGCGCTGCCGAAACACCGCTTCGATGTGGGCGCCGCCGATGATCTCCTGCGCCGCGAGCTCGACCGCGAATGGCCGGCCGATGCCGACACCATCGTGCACGCGACCCGAAACCTGAGCGCGACCAGCGCCATCATCGAACCATTGCTGGGCTCCGAGGTGACGTTGCCGCCGGACGGGTTCTGGGAGCGCCGCGAGGTCGGACGGCTGGAGTCGATGCTGCCCAGACCGGGGACCGATCTGCTGGCGCCCCTGTCGCCGACCCATCCCTGGCGCGCGGCGGTCGCGGCGCCCGCGGTTCTGGCCGGCGCCTTCGGGCCCAACGACGTGGGCACGGTCAGCCAGGCGCGCGCGTTCGATCTGTCGCGGCGCGGCCTGCATCGCCTCGAGGGCGGGTACGCCGCCCTGCACGCGCTGTTCATCGAAAAGCTGGACAATTTTTCGGGCGAAAAACGCGAGAAGCTGGTGCCGATCGAGATTGTCCAGCGGCGCGGCAAGGCGGTTGGCATCCGGTTTCGCCCGCGCGACGAGACCATCGGCGCCGAACACCTCATCTGGGCCGGTCCCGCGTCTGCCATGCTGGCCCTCTGTGACGACAAGCCGCGCAGCAAGGGGCGCGAGGCCGGGGGCGGATTGCACGTCGCCTGCTACCGCTACGGGCTGGCGCTGCTGCTGGCGCCCGAGGGTATCCCCGAGGGGATGGGCAGCCGCGTGTTCCTGATCGCCGATCCGGCGCGGCCGTTGATGGAGGAGAACGCCATCGCGGTCACGGTGGGACAGCCGGCCCCGCGCGACGGTGGGCGCATTCCGATCTGGGCCGAGTGCCTGGTGCCGGCGCCGGCGGTCGATGCCGGGACCGGTTATCTTCGCGCCGTGCGCGGCCGGGTTCGCAAACAACTGGGCAAGCTGATCCCGTTCCTGACCGAGCACCTCGGGATCCTGGCTTCGCCTTACGACGGACTGCCGCCGGAGGTCCCGGGCCGTACCGGCGGTAACCCGCCACCGGTGCCGCCGCTGTCGATGCCGCAGGTTTTCAGCGCCGAGGCCTCGCGCCCGCTGGACGTCGCCGGGTTGCCGCACGCCACCGGCATCAAGAATCTCTTTCTCGCCGGGCGGGAGAACCTCCCGGGGCTCGGTGTCGAGGGGGAGTTTGTGTCGGCCTGGGGGGTGGCACGATTGATCAGCGGCACCCAGCCCAAGCGCGACCGACGCCGCGAGGTGCTGCTCAACGAAGGTTAGCGATTGGTTAGCGGCGGGCCTTGCGGCAAAAGCCGGCGATCAGCTGCTGGTGCTCCGGGCGCAGCGCGATGAATCGGACACCGGTGCGGCGGAACGCCCCGACCCCGGCGTCGCTGGTGATGACCCCCTCGGCGGCGATCTCCTGGTTGGTGCCGGGCAGCGCGAAGGCCAGGGCGACCATCGTCCGCGGTGGCAAAGCCACGTCGCGCGGGCTCTTCATCGTGATCCCGCCCAGCCCGATGTCTTCGGCCTGGCACAGCGCGACCTGCCCTTCGGCCAAATTCTTCACGGCGAAGGTGGCAGGAATTCGCAGGGTCAAGCGCCGATCGCGCGATATTCTGCGCCGTTCAACGGTCATGACTCTATTTTTATGAGCGCCGCGGTAGAAAGCAAAAAATCGCTGCGTCTATTTCGCTAGCGGCTGCTTCACCAGCGGCTGTGCCTCTTCGATGATGAAGTTGGGGATGTCATCGGTGACGGCGTACGCCAGCTGACAGCGCGGACACTCGAAGGCGCTTTCGTCCGGGCGCAGGGTCAGGGGCCCCTTGCATTTGGGACAGGCGAGGATGTCGATCAGCTCTTTGTTCAGCGGCATGTGCCCGAGGTTATACCCGAAAACCGTCACCCTTTGCTCGCCCGGGGGTGCCCGCTGCGATACCATGGCCGCGCGCGATCATGAAACAGGTCATCTTTGCCGTCGTCTTGCTGGGGGCCCTGGCGCTCTTCGCCTGGACCGTGCGCCGCTTCGCCCGGATGCTCTTCGCCGGCCGTCCGGAGCCGCGCATCGCCGATCGAACGGGTGATCGCCTGCGGTCGATCCTGATCTACTTCTTTGGCCAGAAGAAGGTGATCGAGAAGACCAAGCTGCCGTCATCGCGGGCGCAGCGCTTCGTCAGCGCCATGGGCAGCAAGTACCACTTCATCATCTTCTGGGGCTTCATTATCATCACGGTCGGAACCGTCGAGACCCTGATGCAGGGGCTGGTCCCGTCGCTGGCCCTGACCACGATCCTGGGCGACGCGCTGGGCGAAGTGATCTACACAGCCATCGACGTGTCGACCCTGCTGGTGCTGCTGACCATCGGCTTCGCGTTTTTCCGGCGCATCGTCTTGCAGCCTCGTCTAATTCCCATGACCCGGGATGCGGCGGCCATCCTGGGGGCGATCGCGGGCCTGATGATCACGCATTTCGGCATCCACGGCTTCGCGGTCGCCGAGACCGGATCCGCTGAACCGGGGTACCCGGTCTCGTCGGCGCTGGGGGAGGCGCTGGCAGCGGTTCCGCCAGGGGTGACCGGAGTCCTGTCCCAGGTTTCCTGGTGGGTGCACGTGGTGCTGGTGTTGGCGTTCCTGAATTACCTGCTCTACTCGAAGCACAGTCACATCATCGCCGCGCTCCCCAACATCTACTTCCGCAACCTGGGCCAGCGCGGCGTCCTGCCCAAGCTGAACATGGAAGCGGACGACATGGCGGCCACCGGCGTGGTGTCGGAGTTCAAGGACTTCACCTGGAAGTCGCTGCTGGACAGCTTTGCCTGCACCGAGTGCGCGCGTTGCAGCAACTTCTGCCCGGCCTACAACACCGGCAAGCCGCTGTCGCCGATGCAGGTCATTCACGATGTGCGCGACGACATGAAGTCACGCATGCCCGACCGGGGACCGCTCGACCACCTCATCAATCGCTTTCAGCACGGGGAGCTCGAAGCCAAGGAGGCCGACCAGGTCATCCCGCTCATCGGCGGACGCACGACGGAGGACGTGCTGTGGGCGTGCACGACCTGCGGCGCCTGTCAGGAGGTCTGCCCGGTCTTCATCGATCACCCCGAGAAGATCATCCAGATGCGCCAGAACCTGGTGCTGGTTCAGGAGAAGATCCCCACCGACCTGGCGCGCACCTTCACCAACCTGGAACGCAACGGCAATCCCTGGGGCATCGGCGCCGACAAACGCATGGACTGGGCCGAGGGCAAAGGTGTCCCGACGCTGGACGACCGACCCGACGCGGAATACCTATTGTGGGTCGGCTGCGCCGGCGCCTACGACGACCGCATCAAGAAACAGACCCTGGCGCTGGTCGACATCCTGCGCGAGGGCAAGGTCGACTTCGCGGTCCTGGGCCTGGAAGAAGGCTGCACGGGGGATCCGGCGCGGCGGTCGGGCAACGAGATGCTGTACCAGATGCAAGCGCAGCAGAACGTCGAGACCATGAACGCCAAGAAGGTCAAGAAGGTCATCACGGCCTGCCCGCACTGCCTGCATACGATCAAGAACGAGTACCCGCAGCTGGGCGGAAACTTCGAGGTGCGGCACCACACCCAGGTCATCCGCGAGCTGGTCGCGTCCGGCAAGGTCGAGATCGACAAGCAGAAGACCAACGGCAAGAGCGTCGCCTTCCACGACCCCTGTTACCTCGGGCGCTGGAACGGCGAGTACGACGCCCCACGTGACGTTCTGGATGCCCTGCCCGCGGGCCCGGCCGGCCGCATCGAGCTGCCGCGCAACAAGGAGCATGGCTTCTGCTGCGGCGCGGGCGGCGGCAGAATGTGGATGGAAGAAAAGATCGGCACACGCGTGAACCACAACCGCGTCGACGAGGTCATCGCCTCGGGCGCCGACACCGTCGCGACCGCCTGCCCGTTCTGCACCATCATGCTCCACGACGGCGTGCAGGATCGCGACGCCGCCGAGAAGGTTCAGGTCATCAACGTCTCCGAGCTGGTCGCCAAGACCATGAAGCGGAAGGCAGAGCTGGAAGCGACCCTGGTGCCTTGATTCAGGCGTAACGGGCAGCGGCGCCCGAGCAGAAGCCACACGCGCCGGGCGTGTGCGGATGGCCGAAGTTGCCGCCCTGGACGGCCATGCGTTCGGACTTCAGCGCCGAGAAGACCTTCAGCGGATCGGTCTCGGGCGGGTTGGCGCTGGCGTCTTTTGTGGCCTTGTCGTGCTTTTCGGCGTTGCCCTTGTCGTGATGGGCAGCCTGCACGTCGGCCTGTGTCTGTGTCTGTGTCTGTTCTTGGGTGCGTTCCGCGTCTTTTTGCCGGTGGGCCTGAACTTCCATCTGCGCGGCCTGCGCGGCGACCGCCAGGTCCTGCGATGACGGGTCGGCCGGGGCCAGGGCGGCGGCGCGCATGGTCTGGGCGTTCCGAAGCATCTCCTCCGGGCTTCCCCCGGAGGGAACCGTGACCTGCACTTCACCCCCGACAGCGTAGCGGCGCCCGTCGGGGCCCATCTGGTAGTCGTAGCTGGCGCCGCTGCCGTGGCCGCCTGCGGCGGCCATGTGCGCCGCTTCGTGCGCCCTGACCTCGGCGTCCCGCGCCTGCAGCTTGCGCACGGTGTCCTGATCTTGCGGGGTGAGCTCCCTGGGACGGCCGGCGCCGCTCTCCTCGGGGGTGGCGCCCTTGTCGGCGATTGCACCTTGACCACCTTGCTCGCCCTCGCCTGCCTTCACCTCGGCACCGGTCGGGCGATTTTCATCGCGCTCGGCGCCCAGATACTTGCGCGCTTCCGGCGAGAGGCGAATCACGACGCCCTGGCCATCGCCGGCGCGCCCACGAGGTTCGGTGTCCGAGACGGGAGTGCGCACCCGTGCTGCCTGCGAGGTCTGCCGAACCTCGCTCAGGATAGAGCTGTCCTGTTCTCCGCCTACGCGAATGTGCACGGTCTTCAACCGGGATATCGGCTGAGCCGGGCGGCGCCTTGAGGGCCGGCGCTTCTTTTCGTTCTATTCTTCGTCTTCGCGTGACGCGGCAAGACGCGACAGCACGCCCAGGTCTTCCAGCGTCGTGGTGTCGCCCTTGGCCACGCCGCTGGTAGCGATCTCCTTGAGGAGACGCCGCATGATCTTTCCCGAGCGGGTCTTGGGCAAGGCATCCGAGAAACGGATCTCGTCCGGCCGGGCCAGCGCCCCGATCTCCTTGGCCACGTGGTCGATGAGCCGCTTCTTGAGCTCGTTGGACGGCGTCTCGCCCGCCTTCAACGTGACGAAGGCAAAGATGGCCTGGCCCTTGAGCTCGTGCGGCGGCCCGACCACCGCGGCCTCCGCCACGCCGGCGTAGGACACCAGCGCGCTCTCGATCTCGGCGGTTCCCAGGCGGTGCCCGGCGACGTTCAAGACGTCGTCGACACGCCCCATCACCCAGAAGTATCCGTCCTCGTCGCAGCGCGCGCCGTCGCCCGTGAAGTACACGCCCGGGATCTCCGACCAGTACCCCTTGACGTAGCGATCCGGGTCGCCGTGAATCCCGCGCAGCATCGACGGCCACGGTTGCTTGAGCACCAGGAAGCCGCCCTCGTTGGCCTTGCACGGCGTTCCGTCACGCTTGACGACCTCCGGCAGCACGCCGAAGAACGGCCGCGTGCAGCTACCCGGTTTGGTGGCGGTGATCCCCGGCACCGGTGACATCATGATCGCGCCGGTTTCGGTCTGCCACCAGGTGTCGACGATCGGGCAGCGCCCGCCACCGATCACCTCCTGGTACCACATCCAGGCCTCGGGGTTGATCGGCTCGCCGACGCTGCCCAGCAGGCGCAGATGGCTCATGTTGTGTTTGTTGGGATACTCCACGCCCCAGCGAACGAAGGCCCGGATCGCGGTCGGCGCCGTGTAGAAGATGCTGACTTTGCGCCGCGCGATGATCGACCAGAAGCGGTCCTTGTCAGGGTGATCGGGGGCGCCTTCGTACATCACGGTGGTGGCGCCGTTCGACAGCGGGCCGTAGACGACATAGCTGTGGCCGGTGACCCAGCCGATGTCGGCGGTGCACCAGAAGACGTCCTCCTCGTGCAGGTCGAAGATGTATTTGGTCGTCAGGTGCGCGCCCAACAGGTACCCGCCGGTGGTGTGGACGATCCCCTTCGGCTTGCCGGTGGTGCCCGACGTGTAAAGGATGAAGAGCGGGTGCTCGGACGGCAGGCTGGCCGGCGGACATTCGGCCGATGCGGTCGGGACCAGGTCGTGCCACCAGACGTCGCGGCCGCCCTCGATGTGGACCGCCTCACCGGTGCGTTTCACCACCAGACACGACTTGATGGTCGGTGTCTGTTTCAGCGCCTGATCCACGTTGGCCTTGAGCGGAACGATCTTGCCGCGCCGGTAGCCACCGTCGGCCGTGATGCACAGCTTGGCGCCACAGTCGTTGATGCGATCGCGGAGCGCCTCGGCCGAGAAACCACCGAACACCACGGTGTGGGCGGCGCCAACCCGCGTGCAGGCCAGCATCGCGACCGCCGCCTCCGGGATCATCGGCATGTAGATCGCGACCTTGTCGCCGGGGCCGATGCCCAGTCCCTTGAGGACATTGGCGGCACGGCATACCTCGCTGTGCAGTTCCTTGTAGGTGATGCGGCGCTCGTCGCCCGGTTCGCCCTCCCACAGGATCGCGACCTTGTCGCCGCGCTTGGCCAGATGGCGGTCGAGGCAGTTGGCCGAGAGATTGAGCTCGCCGCCGTCGAACCAACGCGCCCACGGCAGCTTCCAGTCGAGGACCTTCGTCCACGGTTTGCTCCAGACCAGCTCCTTGGTGGCCATGTCGGCCCAGAATGCCTCCGGTTCGGTGATCGACTTCTGATAGAGGCGGTCGTATTCGGCCTGGTCGTTGATGAGCGCGCGCGCGGTGAAGGCAGGCGGCGGTGGAAAACGCCGTGACTCGCGCGAGATCGACTGGATGACGCCCGTGCCCTCCCCGCTTGCCCCGCTCGCCCCACCCGCAACAACCGGCCCTAGTCCGTTTTTCGTGTTCCCCATGGTGAACCTACCTTATGTCGAAGCCCTTGAGGTCAGACCGGGCGGTTGCCCAGTCGGTGTCAATTCCGGTCACGCGCGCACCGCGCGGGCCGTGGCGCAGAAACTCGAGAAAATCTAGCACGGTCCCCTCGTCTCCCTCGACCACGACTTCAACGTTGCCGTCGGGCTGATTGCGAACCCAGCCGTGGAGGTTCCGACGCCGTGCCTCCTCGGCCGTGGTCGCGCGGTAGCCGACGCCCTGCACGCGACCGCGCACGACGGCGTGCAGGCGTTTCACGGCTGAACCCGAAGCTCCGGAGGGCGCGCGCCCGAACCTGACGCCGCCGGTCCGCCGGACTGAGCGACGGCGCCGGCGGCGACGATCTGGACGGAGCGGTGCTCACCAGGGCGGAAGTCAGCGGGGGCGGAGATGACGTTCAGGCCTCCGTCGCTGCTGGCCGCCGCCAGCAACCAGCGGCCGTCGGGCGACAGATCGGCCTTGCCAACGGTGCCGGCCGCGGTCGCGGCATCGGAGGCCGCGTCCTCGGCCCCCAGACGGAAGATGGTGGCGGGCGCCGTGGCGGTCTTGGCGTCGACGCCAGCCGGCACCCGCGCCTGCGCCGAGATGAACACGGTCGCCTTCTCGGGCGGAAGCCGGATCGCGGAGCCGCTGACCAGCGGCATGGCGCGGCCGGTTGAGATGCGCATCGGATTGGCGGCCCCGCTTATCGTCACCACGCGCGCGATGGTGAGCGCAGCCTGCGCGCGTGGATCGCCGGCGACGCGCACCGCGAAGACTTGCGTCGGCTGCGGCCCGACCGCGCGGCTGGTGTCGGTGTCGCCCGCCAGCGCCCAGACCGTCTGGCCGTCGGGCGAGAACGCCACGTCAATCAACACCGGAACCCGAACCTCGCCCAGCAGCGCGACCTCGGCGACCGGCGCAGCCTTGGCGCGCGCGGCAACATCGATCAGCACCAGCGCGTTACCGCGTTCGGTGATCGCGGCCAGGTAGCGGCCGTCGGGGGAAAGATCGGCCGCGATCAATCGCGCCTCTCGCAGTGCGGTCGGAAAAGCGCGCGGGACACCGCGCACGGGGCGCAGCGGGGAGCTGGTATCCAGGAGAATGACGTCGCCCAGTCTGACCACCGCCAGCACCGGTGCCCGCGCCGCGGCACAGAGCGCGACGACCGGCTCCGCGCCGAGGTCCAGGCGCTGCGACACACGCGGCGCGCCGGCGGCGGGGATCTCGAGGACGTTCACCACCGACCGGGCCATCTCGGCGACGTACGCGGCGCGGCCGTCGGCCGACAGCGCCAGCAGTCGTCCCCCCGAGACGGGGGTGGTCCCGGCGGCGATCGGTCCATTGGCCGCGATCTCCGCCCAGCCGACGCGGTTACCTTCCGCGGGCATCACGGCGGCGTATCGCCTGATCGCGATCGGCCTCTCCCCTTTTCCAACCTCGTTGCTGACAACCACCGGCTGCGATCCGGACGGCGTTCCCGGCGGCACTCGCACCAGCGCCCCACCGTCGCGGGTTCGCCCCAGCACCGCGGCCGGCCGGCCGCCGACCGACACGGATGGCTGGCGCCCAAAGCCCTTGCCGCGCAGCCACAACGTCTCGCCGATGGTGGCGACGCCGTCGGAGCCCTGCAGGACCAGATTTCCGGTCTGGGGGACGTCAGACCCGCCGAGGTCGGTGATCTCCGTCAACTCCGGGGCCGCCCACGCCTCCGGGATGTCCCACGTGTCCTCGATGATTTGATGTCGCGGTCCACCGCAGGAGGTCAGAAGGACCACCGCGAGGGCCGCACGTTTCACAACGGGCCCTCGGTGATTCGAAAGCCGATCAGGTTGTTGGCAACGACCGGCAACTCGTCATACTTGGCAACGACGTTGTTACCGCCGTCCAGGATCTGAGCCTTCGACAGCACCACCAACTGGACCGCGCCCTGAGCCGGCGCGCAAGAGGCGATGTATCCAACGATCTTCGCGCCGGTATCGTATTCGAATGTCACCCGGTGACTGACCATATCGCGGAGCTTCTTGTAGTCGGGCATGGGCGCGGAGATTAACACCAGATGTGACGTTACGGGTGGCCCTTCGGCAGGGGTCCGACGGGGCTGGGGGCGTGGGGGTCGGGACCACCGGGCGAGGCCAGGGATTCATCTTCTTTTTGGATCTGGTTGAGGGAGAGTTTGACGGATTTGGCGCCGACGCGGACCTTGGGCAGGCCGCCGAAGACGTCGCCCTTGCGGCGGGTCATCGGGTCGCCGTCCTTGTCGACACGGACGCTGAGCGCAAGGTCGCCTTCGAAGGCGCCGTTTTGAAACATCATATCGGCCGCGCCCAGCGAAAAGGGAATCGGGAATGAGGCGGCCGAAAACTTCTTCACCGCCACCAGCGAGCCACGCGCGGTCGGGTTGTCGGAGATGCGGCGCGCGACCAGGTAGATGACGTCCTCTTTTTTCACGCTGGCCTTCACCGCCGGGGCGACGACGATCTCGCCGGTGATCGAGGCCTGCGGATCCGGCTTGGCTTCGGGGGCGGCCGCGGCTGCCGGTGTGGGCACCGGCTCCGGTACCGCGGGCGGCGGCCCGGGCGGAGGTGGGGCCGCCGCGACAGCGGAAGGCGAAGGGGCCGTCGCTTGGGGCGGGATTCCGGATGCCTTGTCGGCGTCGCCGGCTTTGCTGCAGCCAAGTCCCAGGACGATCATGACGGCGGACACCAGACGCGTCGTTCGCGCAGCCGCGCCGAAAATGCTGTTCCGGTTGCTCATCAGGGCAAGCTAGCACAGGTCGCGCGAGCGCCAGGAAACACACGCGCACGCCGTCGTCGGTTATCATTCGCCGATGTCCGGTCCGCTCACCGCCGAGCTCAGCTCGAGGACGATCATCGCCCCTGGCATCGCCGATCTCGTGTTCCGCATGCGCACCCCCGAAAAGCTTGCCTTTGCCGCCGGGCAGTTCGTGTCCATCGCGGTGCCCGAACAGGACGGCGTCACCGTCTCGATCCCACGGCGCAGCTATTCCATCGCTTCGCACAGCGACCGCGGCGAGGCGCTGCGCTTCATCATCCGCGTGATCCCCGACGGCGCGGCCTCGGCGTATCTCATGTCGCTGCCGCTGGGCGCCACGGTGGCGATGACCGGACCACACGGGTTCTTCGTCCTAGATCCCCACCACGCCGGCGACGTGGTGTTCGGCGCGACCGGCACCGGCGTGGCCGCCGTCATGCCGATGATGGGTGAGCTGGGCCGCCGCACCGAGCCGGGCCGGCGGCTGCTTTACTGGGGGCTGCGCCACGAGACCGACCTCTTTGCTCACGACGAGATCCAGGCGCTGGCAAAAGCTGCCGGCGTCGACCTCCGCATTTACCTGACCGCCCCCAGCCCGGCGTGGCCGGGTCTTCACGGACGAATAACCGCCGCGATTCTGCACGACCTGCCCGCCCTGAACGCCCCCACGTTCTATCTGGTCGGCAACGGCGCCATGATCGTCGAGCTGAAGCGCGACCTTATGGCGCGAGGCATCAATCGCAAGAAGCAGATCCGCACCGAAGCTTTTTTTGACTGAGAGGCCTGGTGCCAGGGGACCGTTGGCGGCCCGGGCCGACCGGTCCTCCCGACGTGATTCGGGGGTTGTTCTATAATCGCGCTGATGAGGGGACGTTACGCGCTCGTGCTGGTGCTGGCTGCGGCCTGCAGCGGGACCGACGAGGCGCCGCCCGAGCTGAAGTCCATCGAGCCGCGGCAGGCGTACAACGACGACCGTGTGCCGATCATGCTGACCGGCGGCCCCTTTCGGCCGACGTTCACCATCGACACCAACACCGGAGCGGCCAGCCTGTCGGGAAGCCCGTTCGCCGCCTATCTGATCCCGACCGTGCTGGGACTCAAGAGCGCCGCCATCGGCAAGATGGAGTGGCGCGACGACCACACGCTGGCGGCCGAGATTCCCGCGCGCATCCCCGACGGCCTCTATGATGTCCAGGTTCGCGATCCACGTGGAAACAGCGCCATGCTCAGGGGGGCCTTTCGCTCGCTCGGCGCCGACGTGGACGTACCAACGGTCGTGCTTCGAAGTCCGCCGTTCGGCGCCTACGTCGCCGCCGACAGCGAGGTCAACGTGGTCATCAGCGCAGAAGACGGCAACGGGCGCCTGCGGCGCGTGGGCTGGGAACTGTCGTCGGCCGCGCTTGGGAAAAAGAACGGCAGCTGCGACCTCCCCGACCTCCCGCGCGCGACCGAATGCCATTTTTCGTTCGTCGCGCCGCGTGGGGCGAAGGTGCTGGAAGACCTCACCATTACCGCGAACGCCACAGATACTGTCGGGCACACGGCCAGTGAGACCGCGACCATCCATGTGGCGTGGACACCGATCGCGGTGTCCTTCAGTCCGATGACCGGCCCGGCATACGGTATGACCCAGATCACCGTGCGTGGTCAGGGCTTCGTGAAATCGACGCGGGTCCTCATGGGCGGAATGCCCATCGAACCGAACGGCGGCCTGGTCGATGGTGACACCAGCATCCGCGGCTGGACGCTGCCGCATGAACCCGGGGTTGTCGAGGTCAGCGTCGCGACCGGCAACGGCGTGACCAGCGCCGGCAGCTTCGAGTTCGTGGCCTCGCCGGTCATTCGCGACATCTTTCCCACGTCGGGTCCGTCCGTCGGCGGCAACATCGTGACCATCGTCGGCAGTCACTTCCGTCCCAGCACGCGGTTCTTCGCGGGCGCCGACCTGACTCGCGAGGAGCTGACCGTGATCGACCTGGTCAGCTCGAATCGGATACGCGCCTTCATGCCGCCGGGAATCGGGCTTGTGTCGCTGTTCGCGGTCGACCTGATCACAGGCGACGGCGACCTGCCTGATGCCTACACCTACACGGACGAGCCGCCTCCCTGATGCGCCTCTTGCTGAAGTTGACCCTGCTCTCGCTGGGGGTCTCGGCGATTCCCTTGGCCATCGCCGGCTATTCGTCGCTGCGCATCGGGCAAAATGCTTTGCGCCGCGCCATCGAGGAAAACGAGCTGACGGTCGCCAAACAGGTGGCCGAACACGCGGCCTCCGAGATCGCGAACGTCCTGTCCATCCTGCGCGTGGATGCCCGCATCTTCGACCTCACCCGTTCGGGAACCGATGCGCCGACGCCCCAGGGCCTGCTGAAGTTTCTGCAGCTGGTCTACCACCAGAGCGACGACTTCTGCGCCGTGGCGATGTTCGACGAGCACGGGGGACCGGTGGGTCAACCGGCCTACATGGAGAGTCCAGCCCAGTATGAGGCCTTCCGTAACCACGAGCCCATGCGCCCAACCGACGTCGACGCGCTGGGGCTGATGGCGCCGCTGGGCGAGGCGCTGCGGACGGGCCAGGGCGTGGGCCCGGTATTCCGTGGCGGCCCCAACCGCGTTCCCCACGTGGTGGCGGCGGTCGCGTTCGATCCCACGCTGGGCGGCGGCAAGCGGATCCTGGCCGCCGAGGTTTCACTCAAGCGCGTGGGCGACTATGTGGCGGCGTTGTCCACGGCGGACACCGACGTCAGGCTGCTGGACGCCCGCGGCCGGTTGATCGCCTCGGGTTCAAAAGCCGGGATCGCGAAGCTGGAGGTGCAACGGCTGCCGACCGGCAAGGAGGGCGAGCTGCCCGCCGGCGATTTCGTCGGCGAGTACGAGATCGGCGGCCGCCAGGTAGTTGGCGCGTTCGCGCCGACCACACCATATGGTTTTGGAGTGGTGGTGGATCGCCAGGTCGGGGCGGCGATGGCGCCGGTCGACCAGATCCGTCTGGCCACGCTGTTCTGGATCGGCGTGTCGGCGCTGGTGGGGTCGGTGGTGGCGCGCGCCTTCGCACGCCGGATCGCCCAGCGGGTCGAGGTTCTGGCCGACGGGTCGCGCCAGATCGCGGCCGGAAACCTGGATACACGCATCGAGCCAGGATCGACCGACGAGCTCGGGGATCTGGCCAAGGCCTTCAACTCCATGGCCAGCGCGCTGGATGGCGCGCGCGACAAGATCCTGCACCAGAATCGGGAGATCCTGGCCTGGAACGAGACGCTCGAACGCCGGGTCGACGAGAAAACCCGGGAGCTGCGTCAGGCGCACGATCTCTTGCTGCGTTCCCGCTCGCTGGCCGCGGTGGGCGAGCTGGGGTCGGGCGTCGCGCACGAGATCAATAATCCCTTGACCGGCGTGCTGGGAATCGCGCAGCTGATCCTGACCGACCTTCCGGCCGACCACCCTGCCCGCCCGCTGGTGCAAGACATCGAGGAACAGGCGACCCGCATCCGAAAGATCGTCTTCAATTTGCTGCGTTTCTCGCAGCGCGAAACCGGGGAGGACCGCGCGGTCGTCGACCTGCCGCGCGTGATCGATGATGCGCTCGAGCTGTGCGGGCCGAGCGAGCTGGCGTCGGGCGGGATCCAGATCGTCCGTCGCTACGCCACCCCGACGCCGTCGGTTCGCGGCAACAGCATCCAGCTGCAGGAGGTGTTGATCCAGCTGGTACAGAACGCGCGCGCCGCCATGTCCAAGGGCGGGACGCTGACGCTGGAGACGAGTGTGATGGAGGACAAGCTGGTGCGGGTGACCGTCGCTGACACCGGCTGCGGTATCAATCCCGAACATCTGCCGCGGATCTTCGACCCCTTCTTCACCACCAAGGGCGACTGGGCCGGCACCGGCATGGGCCTTTCTGTCGTTCACAAGACGATAGAGGACCACGGCGGGGCGATTCAGGTTCAAAGTCGCGTTGACGTGGGGACCACGGTATTTATGACGTTTCCCGTTCACAGCGGAGCGACGCGCCTGTCATGAACCCCCGGCGTGCAACCGAAAAATATGCCGGCTTTGTCCTGCTTGCGCTGGGGCTCGCAGCGGCTCTCTACGGCGCGACGCGCGTCTCACGCGCCCTGTTCGAGCGCCCGGCGGCCTCTTCGGCGTCCATCCCCACGCCTGCGTTGACAGGGGCGCAAGCGCGCGTCGAGACGAATCTATTCCAGGTCACCGATGCGCTTGGGCAAGTCGACGCCTACCGCGACGGCCGCTGGATCGCCGTGCAAAAAGGTGACTTCCTCAGCTTGCAGGACGTCGTGCGAACCGTCCCCGGGGCCAACGCGGTCCTCCGCCTGGGCGGTTCGATGGAGATCGAGCTGCGCGAGAAGGTCGAGATCCGTCTGGATCGCCTGTCGCGCGCCGGCGCCAGCGTCGATCTCCGCCGCGGTAAGGTTGTGGCGCGCGTCGGCGATCCCAGTGAGAACCTGGCCATCACCGCGCGCGAAACCCAGACGTCGAACGAGGGCCCGGCGCGGTTCGTGGTGATGGCGGCTGAAAACGGCGCCGTCTCGGTCGCGGCGACCACGGGACGGGCCAGGTTCGCCGCTGGCGGCAAGACCGTCACGCTGGCGGAGGGGACGCAGACCACCGCGGAGCCGGGCCGCGCGCCCGCTGATCCCGAGAAGATTCCGGAAGACGTCCTGCTGTCGGTTGTCTGGCCCGATGGCGAGCGTCACGGCGAACAGGCCGCCATCAATGGACAGGTGGGGCCAAGCTCCTTGGTGACCGTCAATGGAACACCCGTCGCGGTGTCGCCCGACGGGCGGTTCGCGGCGGCGATCCCGCTACGTGAGGGGAGCAACGTCGTCAACGTGGAGGCGGAGGATCTGAGCGGGCGGAGGAAACAGAGCACCAGCACCCTGCTGCGGCCGTCGACCAGGCCCCCCAAGCTGGCGCCGGTGCCGAGCCAACTGTGGAAGAGGTGAGGATCGCATGAAACCAACCCCACAAGGCATGCCCGTCGTCGCGGTCGGCGGTGGCACTGCGCCCGATCGGTTGGCGCAGCTTGAGACCGAGAACGCGCGGCTGCGCGACCTGCTGGCGGCGGCCGGGCGGCTGGCAGAGTTCGGGCGCTTCGCCGCGCAGCAGATCCACGAGCTGCGCCAGCCCCTTTTCGCCATCAAGGGACTGGGACAGCTGCTGCTGGAAAAAGAGCACGCCGACATGGATGAGGTCATGGACTTCGCGCGCCACATCGTCGATCAGTCGGAGCGGCTGACCGCGCTGGTCTCCGACCTACGCCAGATGGCCATGCCGGCGCCGCGCAATATGAAGCGGCGAGCGGAGGTGGGGGCGGTTCTCGTGCGTGTCAGCTCGCTGCTGGATTTTCGCCTGCGCAAGCGGGCAACGTTGCGGACGTACATCGCCCCCGACGTGCCTCCGGTGGCGGCCTCGCCACAGGCGCTGGAGCAGATCTTCATCAACCTTCTGGCCAACGCGCTGGACGCCGTGGCCGGCATTCCGTCAGCGATCATCCAGGTGCGTGCCCGCGCGCTGCCCGAAAATCCGGGCCTGGCGGAGGTGTCGGTCGCCGACAACGGCTCCGGCATCGCCAGGGCGGTACGGGCACGGCTATTCGAGACCTTCTTCACCACCAAGGGCGACGAACAGGGGACCGGCCTCGGTCTGGCCGTCAGTCGCGAGATCGCGCGCAGTCTGGGTGGCGATCTGGTCTTGCTTGACGAGCCTGGCCAGTGGGACGAACCCGCCGTCACTGTCTTTCGTCTGACCGTCCCGGTTTCGCAAGAGCTCTGACCCGCGCCCGTCATGCGCCACGCCGCCGCCGCCACCGCCGCCGTCGCCGTCCTGCTGCTCAAGCTGCTGGGCGCAACGGCCGCGCCGAACGACGACACGCCGATGGCGCCGACTCTCGGCCCCGCAAGCGCGATCATCGTGCCCGAACGGCCGTTCCTCACCCTGGGCGCCGACGACGGCACGGCGCTGGCGATCCAGATCGAGGGCGACGGGGCAGCCGGTTTCCTGCCCGTCCGCGTGGAGGCGTCGGTCGGTACCGTGGACGCTCCGACCGCTGATGGCGAGGGGCGTTTCGTGGCTCGTTACCACGCCCCCCAGCAGCGGTTCCCGCAGGTGGCCATCGTGGTCGTCGAGCTGGCGAAGGGGACCGAGCAAGTGCGCGGTGTCCTGCGCCTGCCCTTACGCGGTTCGACCGAGATGCCGTTTCGCACCAGCCCGTACGCCGACGTCACCTTGCGCGTCGCCGAACACACGTTCGGGCCGATCGCCGCCGACGGTCAGGGACGCGTGAAGATCCCCATCGTCGTCCCCCCGGGAATCGTCGAGGGGCTGGCGCGCGCCACCGATCGTGACGGCAACGTGAATGAGACATCCGTCGATCTGCAGCCGGCTCCGTTCCCGCGCGTCCTGGTATTTGCGCCGGCGAGGATGGAGGTTGGGCGGACCACGCCGGTCAGCGTGTACGTCGTGGAACCGTCAGGCGCGCCGGTGCCCGAATCACGCATCGTCCTCAAGGCTGCCGCCGGTCAGGTCCGTCGCGCGGGCGGCGGCAGCGCGGGCGAGGCGCGATTTTTCGTACAAGCGCCACGCCTGCTGGGGGCAAGCCCCCTGGCGTTGACGGGCATGAAGGCCGGCTCCAACCCCAAGGAGGCCGGCGCCGTCGGCGAGGTCTCGGTGCCGCTTTTCCCCGCCAAGCCGTACCGGCTGTCGTTGACGCCATCGGCAGGATGGCTGGTCGTGGGCGCGGGCGGCGAATCAACCATCGCCCTCAGCGCCGAGGATGAGTTCGGAAATCCCACCTCGTGCACGGGCGTGGCGGTGTTGGTGAATCATCAGCCCGCCCCCATCACGCTGTCCGAATGGGGCCGCGGCGTCATCGTAGTGGCCGCGCCCGAGCGCTACCAGGGCCGGGACGGCATCACGATCGAAGCCTCCCTGGGGACCGCTTACACCGTCCGCGAGATCCGGTTGACCGGCGGTCCCCCGACACAGTTAACCCTGGAATTGTCGGGGACGCAGGTGGTGGCGGACGGCAAGAGCGGGGTCGAGGTCAGGGTGCACGCGGTCGACCAAAATGGAACCCCGACGCTGATTCCGGGGCTGAGCTGGGAGATCGGCGGCGGCCGGCTGGGGACGGTCAGAAAGCCTCGGGTCGGCTCTTACGTCGCCGAATTCGTGCCACGGCGGGTGCGCGAGGGGCGGGACGAAACCATCGCCGTCATGGCCAGCCAGACGTTGCGCGCATCGGCCACCTTTCGGGTCGAGCCGCCGCGCGCGCGCCTGTCGCTGACCCCGCGCATTGGCCTTTACACCAACTTCGGCAACATGGCCGGTGGGACCGCGTCGGTGGACGTCGTTGTGCCCCTGCCGGGCCGGGCCAGCGATCTCGACGTCGGCCTGTCGTTGGGATACTTGCACGACGCGCTGACGGCGGGAAAGACCCAGGACGTTCAGCCGCACGTCGAGATTTACCAGGTGCCCGTGTTGGCGATCGCGCGCTACCACCTGTTGCTGCACCCCGTGGAGCTGAACGTCGGCGCCGGCCTCGGCGTGTCCCTGGCGTATTCTCGCCTGAGCCTGGCGCGCGACAACAACCCGCTGACGGTGGCGGGGACCGCGCAGGCGCTGGCCCTGCAGGCAAACGCCGAGACGGTCTTCCGGCTGCCACCGGGGCACCTGGTCGTGGGCCTGCGCTATCTCTGGATCGATCTCGGACGTACGTCACAGGGTGACGAGCTGCAAGGGAACAGCGCCGGGTTCGTGGCCGATCTCGGCTACAGGGTGACGTGGTAAAACCGCGCCCATGTCGATGTTCGATACCGCCGTCGGGACGTTCATCGCGCGGCTGCCGCAGCTAGCTGCGAGCCCCGTGGTGGTCAGCGTGCCGCACGCCGGTATCTCCACCAGCGGATTCGAGGGGGCGCTGTCACCGGAGCTGGACGTACGCTGCGACGCCGACCTGTTCGTCGACCGTCTGTACCGGATCGGCGAGCCCGAGGCGCCGGACGCGTACATCGCGGCCAGCCTGTCGCGGTTCGTCTGCGATCTGAATCGCGACCCCGACGATGTGTCTCACGGCGCCGTGCCCGAGCACCGCGCGCCCCGCAACCTGGACGGTCGAGGGTTCATCTGGGCGGTCACCACCGCGGGTTTACCGGCGCTGGCGCACCCGCTGGAGCTCGGCGAATGGCAGGCGCGCACCGCCATCCACGCCGCCTATCACGAGGGCATTGGCCGGGCGCTGGCGCTGGCCAGGGAGCATTTCGGTTTCGCGATTCTCGTCGACGGCCATTCGATGCCCTCGATGGGACGCACGGGACACAGGGACCCTGGCCGCCGACGAGCCGACGTGGTGCCGGGCGATCGCGACGGGCAAAGCTGCTCCCCTGCCCTGTCGCAGCTGGTTGGCGGACACTTCACCGCCGCCGGCTACAGCGTCGCCTTCAACGATCCCTACAAGGGCGGCTTCATCACGGCCCACCACGGCCAGCCACAGGAGTCCATCCACGCCATCCAGATCGAGCTGCGCCGCGACCTTTACATGGACGAGACCGCCTACACGTTAAAGGACGCCGGCTTCACCCGCCTCCGCACCACACTCACTGCCCTGCTGGCGAAACTAGAAACCTTCCGCCCCTGATCTGGTTCCCTCTCCCCGCTCGCGGGGAGAGGGTTAGGGAGAGGGGCTCGTCAGCGAATGTAACCCTTCTTGGTCAGGTACTCGCCGACCAGGATGGCGCCGCGGGCGGCGCCCATGCGGGTGTTGTGCGAGACCAGGAGGTACTTCACGCCGTTGGCGAGCGCGGGATCGTCGCGCAGGCGGCCGACCACAGTCGACATGCCGCCCTGTTCGTCTCGATCCAGGCGAACCTGAGGACGGAAGGGATCGTCGCGCACCGTGATCAGTTTCTTCGGCGCCGACGGCAGCTGCAGTGCCGCCAGCTCCGCGCCGAACTCGCGCCAGGCGGCCTTGACGTCGTCAAGACGCGCCGGTTTCTTCAGCTCGACGAACACCGATTCGGTGTGCCCCTCCATGACGTTGACGCGCGTGCAGGTGCACGACACCGTGATCGGCGCCGGCGTGATCCCGGCGCCACCGGGGGAAAGCACGCCCAGGATCTTCTGGGTCTCGCGCTCGACCTTCTCCTCTTCCTTCGGGATGTACGGGATGATGTTGTCGAGGATGTCCATCCCCGACACGCCCGGCGATCGGCCGGCGCCCGACAGCGCCTGCATCGACGTCATGATCACGCGCGACACACCGAACGCGTCATGCAGCGGCTTCAACGTCATGGCCAGGCCCACTGTCGTGCAGTTCGGACCAGGCGTGACGAACCCCTTCCAGTTGCGTCGCTTGCGCTGAACGTCGATCAGCGCGGCGTGGTCCCAGTTCACGCCGGGCAGAAACACCGGAGTGTCGTCCTCGTTGCGAAACGCGCTGGCCGTCGAGATGACCGCGATGTCCGCCGCCATCCGCGGCTCCAGCTCGCGCGCGACGTCGGCCTCGACCGCGGAAAAACACAGGCGCACGCCGTCGGAGGTCATGCGGGCCGAATCTTCGACCACGATGCCGGCGAACTCCGGCGCCAGCGGTTCGGCGCAGTACCACTTGGACGCCCCCTTGTCGTCGCGCACGGCCTGGGCGTACACCTTGCCCGCCGAACGGCTGGACGCAGCCAGCTTCTTGACCTCGAACAGGGGGTGGTTGGTGAGGGACGCAAGGAACTGCTGCCCAGCAAGGCCAGTGGCCCCGACAACCGCTACGGGAATACGCGACATGAAACGTTCACCTCCGGGCGCGGCAGTTTAGCAGAGACGCTGCCGGGCCGCCTCGTAAAGGGCGATGGCGCCGGCCACCGACGCGTTGAGCGACGAGACCGCCCCGCGCTGCGGGATATGGAACACCCCGTCGCAGCGCCTCACAACCGCCTCGCGCATCCCCCGCCCCTCGGCCCCGATCACCAGCGCCACCGGCGCGCGCAAGTCGATCTTGTCCAGTGGCACACCGTCACCGTCGCCGTCACCCTTGGGAGCGCCGCTCCCGTAGACGCGGATGCCGCGTTCCCGGAGCGCGTCGATGGTCCGTAGCAGGTTGCCGATGCGCACGATCTTGACGCGTTCGGTTGCCCCGGCCGAGGCCTTGACGGCAGCCGGCGTCACCGGCGCCGCGTCCCGATCGGGGATGACGACCCCGTGCGCCCCCAGCACCTCGGCGCTGCGCACCAGCGCGCCCAGGTTGTGGGGATCCGTGATGCCGTCCAGCAACAACAG
>DASRQT010000395.1:0-30386 GCA_035696485.1 Polyangia bacterium
CAGCTTCCCGGCCGACCATTTCTATCTTTTCTCGCCGGAGGTCAGCGGTGTCACCGTGCTGACGCCGCCGCCCGTGCTGGCCGGCGTCGACGATCTGGTCCGCATCCGCGGCCCCCATCCCCAGGATCCGGACATCACCAACCTCTTGCCGGCGCCCCGCCGCGAGGTGACCGTGCCGCTGCGCCTGGAGCTCGCCTCCGAGACCGACCGCCACGCCGTGGCGACGCTGATCCCCTGGCGGCAGGCGGACTGGCTGCGGCGTCTGTGCTATGCGCTGCCTGGGCCTGCGCTGCGCGGGCACCGGGTGGCCCTGCTGGACCGCGGGATCCTCGTGATCGCGGGCGGCGTCCTGGAGGGTTTTCCGTTCGGTGTGCTGCTGGACAGCGCCGCCCCCGACGTGCTGGTGCCGCTGGGGGCGCGGCTGCGCCCGGCGGTGTCGCCGTCGGTGCTGGCCGATCGCGCCGGCGCCGGCGGTGGTGCCATCGTCGTCTTTCCCGGCCTGGGCGAAGCGCCCTTTCGGGTTCCGGCGGACGCGGTCGAGCCGCTGGAGCGGCGTACGCTGTCGCACCCGGATCTGCTGGAGGTCGAGCGGGATCTGGTCCCGCGCCGGCGAATTGTCGAGCCGGTGGAACCGATGGCGATCGAGATCGAGAACGATCGCCTCGGCCCCATGCCGCTGTGGGGGCTGGAGCTGTCCGACCCTTAGGACGCGGTGATGATGATGGCGCGCTCTGCCGGCGTACGTTTTGTTGCCGAGTTCCTGGTGCCGCTGGTCAACGGAGGGACGTTGCACGTGGGGCGCCCGCTTGGTCTGCGCACGGTGGAACGGATGACACGCCACCTGGTCGAGGCGGGGCGCGGGCGCGCGGGAGCCGTCGACATTGTGGCTGTGCTGGCCGAGGGGCGGCGCGCGGCTGCGGCGGCACTGGCGGCGGAAGTGGGGCCGCCGCCGCTGGACGAGACCACCTTGCGTCTGGGCGCGGCGCTGCACGATCTGCTGGCGCTGGCGCACCCGGCGCTGGAAGGACATACGCTGGAATCTCGCCAGGAGCGCATCGCCGCCGCCGCGCTGGAGCTGGCGTCGGTCGGTTTTCCGCGCAGTCCTCTCGAGGCGCTGCATCGCCACTCCTTGCTGGCGCGCCTGCCCGAGATCGGCCGGTCGGATCGCACGGTCTATTTCTGGCTGGGACACCGCGCGTTCGTGGGACGGGTGCCGCCGCGGCGGATCACCGCGCTGCCCCGCCTGCGCAACGTGCGCGTCGAGATCGTGCGACGAAGCTGGCTGCGCGAGATCGGAATCCCCGCCGCCGGACGTGACGCATTTGTCGCGCTCTCCACCGCCAGCCCACTCGGGGAGGCCCTGGATCCGTTCCGGCTGGAACCGCCGCTGTCCTGGAGCCGGATCCTGCCCGTGCTGCGCTTTTCGCCGCTGTGCCGGCTGGTCGCCAGCCGCATCGTCGACCTGGGCGTCGACCGCGCCGGCGACGCGCTGTCGGATGCCCTGTTCCGGTTCGCCTCGTTGCAAGAACCCGCCGGCGGCATGGTCGCCAGCCCAGAGGCAATAGCCTTCGCCATAAGATTTTTGGCCCACACCGTCTGGCTGGACCTGATGTTCTCCAATGGACGCCAGGTGGGCAGCAGTGCCGTCGGAGGCGGCCTGGACCTGGCGGCGATCCTGGTGGCCGCCCGCCGCGCCGCGCCCACCCTGGTGTGGCCCCGCGACGTGCGTGTCGACAGCGACCTGGGGCGGCTATTTTCCGCGCGGCTGGACGCGATGGCCGCGAAGATTCGCGCCCGGCGTTCGTCCCGCGGCCAGGGGGCGCTGGATCTGGTGGCCTTTGCCAGTGGCGCCAGCACCGGCCAGCCGCACGTTATATAGTCGGGGACCACCATGTCAGTCAGCGAAACCGCGCAGGTCCGGGCGCACCTGCCCATGGATAGCGACGTCGCCCGCCTGGCGCAGAAGCTGCGCGAGGTCGGCCGCGAGCTGGATCAACGCTACGTCGACAAATCAGAGCTGATCCGAATGCTGCTGGTGACGCTGCTGGCGGGCGAACACATGCTCATCGTCGGTCCCCCGGGGACGGCCAAGTCGGCGCTGGTTCGCCAGCTGGCCCGGCTCATCGACGCCCGTTACTTCGAGTATCTACTGACCCGGTTTTCGGAGCCGAACGAAATCTTCGGCCCGGTCGACATCAAGTCGTTTCGCGAGGGGACGTTCGTGAGGCGCGTCGAGTCCATGCTTCCGGAGGCCGAGATTGTTTTTCTCGACGAGATCTTCAAGTCGAACTCCGCCATCTTGAACTCGCTGCTCAGCATCCTGAACGAGAGGCGGTTTTTTACCGGCAGCGTCAGCCTCAAGGTGCCGCTGTGCTCGTTGTTCGGGGCGACCAACGAGGTGCCCAACGACGATGCGCTGTCGGCGGTCTTCGACCGGTTCCTGGTGCGCACGCTGTCGGAGAACCTGGACAGCTTTCACTTTCACGGGCTGGTCGAGCGCGGTATCCGTGGCGAGCTGGCCGACATCAGCGGCGCCGATGAAGCTATCAAGCCAATCGTCGACCTGGCCGAGATCAAGAAGCTGCAGTCGCGCCTGGGTCAGTTCCTGCAATTTCCCGAGGAGTTTCTCGCGCGCTATAAAGGGTTCATCTTCCAGATCCGGTCGGAGGGGATCACGGTCAGCGACCGGCGCGTGGTCAAGCTCTTGAAGCTGTTTGCGGCCAGCGCCATCATCGACGGGCGCGCCGCGGTCAACGACGGTGACTTCTTCGTCTTGAAACATGTCTGGAACAGTGTCGACCAGATCCCGATCCTGGAGGACATCGTCGGGCCGGTGCTGGACAAGCACCACCGCGAGCACCCGGACGACCGGCGCATCGGATCGGTGGCGACCGATCTGGACGGGATCCTGGCCGAGCTGGGGGTCATTCGCGGCATCATCCTCGGGGGCGAGCCGCTGTCCGACGTGCAGCTGTTTTCGCAGCTGCGCAATCTGCAGGAGATCCGCGCGGCGCTGCAGGCGCTGGGGACCGACACGGCCAAGCAGATGGCCGGCGAGGTCGACAAGCTGCTCGAGGGTGTCTTCGAATCGTCAAAATGGACCGGATGAAACCGTCGGCGCGCCGCCGCCCGGCGCCGCCGGTGTCGCGGGCGTCGCCGGTACGGCAAGAACGTCCCGTCCCCGTCCCACGGCAGCGACGGGCGTTCTCCACCTTCGGCGGGCCGATTGAGCTCGGCGGCGAGCCTGCCGAGGCGCGCCTCTTGGGAAAGTTACTGCGTGTCGATCCGGCGCTGGCGCGCGCGCTGACGCACGGGTTTCACAGCTATGCCGGGCGCATGCACCCGACCATCGCGCGCGGCGCGATCGAGGCCTGGAGCGAGCCCGGCGACACGGTCGTGGATCCTTTCTGCGGCAGCGGAACCGTCCTGGTCGAGGCGATGGGTCTCGGGCGTGCCGCCCGCGGCGTGGACGCCAGTCCCCTGGGGATCGCGATCGCTGCGGTCCGCACCACGACGATGGGCGCGGCGGGGCGCGCCCGGCTGGAGAAAGAGGCGGCTCGCATCGCCGAGGAATCGGGGGAGCGCGCGCGCAAGCGCAAGCGCCCGGCGATGCCGGCCTGGTCACAAAACGAGCTGGGACGTTTTCACCCCCACGTCTTGCTGGAGCTGCTGGGGCTGCGCGAGCTGGTCATGGCCACCGATGACGACGAGGTCGGGCGGGCGCTGCGACTGTGTTTTTCCTCGATCCTGGTCAAGTTCATGAAGGCCGGTCCCGAGGCGCCCCGCGACGGCGAGACGAAGCGGATCGCGCGCGGCATTCCCTCGCGGATGCTGGCCGATCGCGCGGGAGAGTTGTCCCGCGGCCTTGCGGCCCTTGAGGGGCGGACGCCGGAGGGCACGCCGGCGCCCGAGGCGCGCCTGGGGGACGCGCGCAATCTGTCGCATGTAGCAGCCGGCGCCGCCGCGCTGGTGGTCTCGTCGCCGCCCTACGCCGGGACCTACGACTACGCCGCCCAGCACGACGTTCGCTTCAGCTGGCTGGATCTGCCGCGCAAATTTTTCCGCAAGACACAGCTTGGCGCCCGTGGCTCGCGGCTGGGGGCTGATCCCGAGGCCTGGCGCGCGGGCCAGCGGCAGTGGATCGGGGAGATCGCGCGCATCCTGCGCCCGGGTGGCCACGCCATGCTGGTGGTCGGCGACGGCGTGGTCGGGGACGATCCGGAGGACGCGCCCGACGCCGTGGCGGCCGTGGCATCGCCGCTGGGTCTGGAGCCGCTGGCGCGCGCCTCACAAGGGCGCCCGATCATCGACAACCGCCTGCAGGCGCTGTTCGCCGCACGCACCCGCCGCGAACATCTCCTGTTGCTAAGGAGGGCGGGGCGCTAGGCTAGCCAGGTGGCGCTGACGGGGGCGCAGAGCGACCTGGCTGAAAATGAGCTGCGGCGCCAGCTGGCGACGCTGGCGCTGTCGCACGTTCAGCCGTCGGGGGGGATGGAGGCCATCGCCGCCGCATCCTGGTGGAACATGCTGGCGCGGCTGGGGCTGCGCGTGCCGCTGGTGGTGGTGCACGACCTCGGTCTGCTGCTGTCGCGCCGGCGCTCGGGGAGTCGGCGCGAGGTGATGCGCGCCATTGGCGGCGTCCAGGTGTTGTCGCGGTACCAGGGGCTGCTGGCCGCGGTCGCCACCTCCGAGATCATCGACGATCTGGCCAGCGCTCCCCTGCGCGACGACACCGTCGCGGTCATCCTGGCGCGGCTGATCGGCGACGTGTACCTGCGCTGGCCCGGCCGGCCGCGGCCCGTGACCGTCCAGTCGTCGGCCGGTGGTGGCGACGAGCTGCCGGTCAGCTCGCCATCCTACGAGCGCGACCGCGGGGCGCTGGCGCGCGAGATGGATCCCGGCTGGGCGCTGGCCTTCCTGCATCGGCTCTGCGAACACGACAAGGCGGTACTGGCGCGCCTCGACCAGATCGACCCCGGCGCCCTGCGCCTGCTGGGGCTGTTCTCGGTGGAGTCGGGGGTCTCGGATCTGGCCGACATGTACCAGATGATCAGCACGCCGGGGACCGCCGACATCGTCGATTTTTCGCTGCAGCTCCTGCCGTCGCTGCTGGAGACCAAACGGCGTCCGGCGGCGCAGCGTTTCTCGATCGACGGCTACGCCTCGGTGGAACGGCGCGGGAACCTGGACAACCTGCTGCCCGGCGAGCTGGCGCACGACAACGAGATCTTCACGCTGAAGGCGCTGTCCGACGACCTGCTGTTTTACGGGCACGAACGCCAGCCCGACACCGGGCGCAAGCTGCACTACGTCCTCATCGACGCCAGCGCCTCGATGCGCGGCACTCGGCAGGTGTTCGCGCGCGGGCTGGCGCTGGCGCTGTGCAAGAAGTTCTCGCTGCTGGGCGGTGAGGTCTGGGTGCGGTTCTTCGACAGCCGCCTGCACGACCGCCTGGACGTGGGCGGCGCCGCGCGTCGCGAGCTGCCGCGCCTGCTGGGATTCAAGTCAGAGCGGGGACGAAACTACGCGCGCGTGTTCGGCGACCTGGCCACCGAGATCGCGCGGCTGCGGCGCGAACTGGGGCGGGAAGTGGCGCTGACCATCATCACCCACGCCGAATGCCACATCCCGACCGCGACCGTTGAAGCGCTGGCGCGCGACGCCTACGTCTACGCGATCTTCGTACTGCCGTCGAAGCCGATCGATCTCGACTATCTGTCCAGGCTGCACCGGTATCAGGTGGTGACCGCCGATTCGCTGTCGCGGGCGGCGGAGAAGCGGCGGCGCGCGCTGGAGATCGTGGAAGACGTGGCCAACAGCTGATGGCGACGCGCGACGAGATCGACACCAAGGACCGCGCCGACCGCGCGCTGCGGGCCGGCCGACCGCGCGAGGCGCTGGGCCTCTACGGCACGCTCCTGACGCGCGTGCAGGTGTTCGAGGCCGGCCTCTACGAGAGCTGGCTGGAGGGGGCGCTGGCGGCTTATCAGGCGCTGGGTCGATCGCGCGAAGCCGGCTACGTGCTGCTGGCGCTGCGCCGCTTCTCCGACGCGCAGCGCGCGTTCTCGATCGACGAGCGGCCGCTGGAATGGGCGCTGTGCGCGTCGAAGCAGGGGCGGCACGGCGAGGCGGCGCGGGTCCTGTCCGAGGCCGGGCACGCGGCGCTGGCCGCCGTCGAGCTGGAGACGGCCGGCGCGTTCACGGCCGCCCGGCTGGAGTGGGAGCGGGTGATCCGCGATCAGCGCCTGGGCGGGTTGTCGTATGAAACCGCGCTGGCGCATTTCAATCTGGGCGAGGCGTTGCTGCGCACCAACGATCGCGCCGGCGCCGAACGCGAGCTGACCATCACGCAGCGGCTGCTGGAATCTCTGGCCGACGATTTCGAGAGCCGCGGCGAACGCGAGCGCGCCTTCGACTGCTACAGCATCCTGCTGCGGCTGGGGAAGGACACCGGGTCGTTCGAAAATGTGGCCGAGGGGTATCTGAACGGCATTCGCATCCTGGCCAGTGACGACCAGAAGTTCTACGTCCTGCAATATTACGAGGACTTCATCAGCTACGCGGTCGAGCACAAGGAATGGTACGCGGCCGCGACGCTGGCGCGCGAGGCCGCCGACTACAGCCTGAAGGCCGGGCTGGTTTACGATCGCCACTACCTGGGGCGCGCCGCGGGCCTGTGGGCCGAGACCGCCAAACACAACGAGGTGGTGGGCGGGCCGACCGACCTGTCGGAGAACGCGCTGCACGCCGGGATCGACGCCGCGTCCGCGGTCGGGGATCTGTCGCTGTGCGGAAAGCTGTACGCGCAGCTGGCCGCTCTGCCGCTGACCGCCAAGAAGCGAACCCGTTACCGGACGCTGGCGCGGCGCTACGCCGACACCACCGCCGAACCGCCGGCCGCGGTCGGTTTTCCCGACTACATGCGCCGGCCGGGCGCCTACCAGGACGTCTGGCGGCAGGACCTCATCGAGTGGGAGCTGGACGGCGAGCCGACCGCCGTGCTGGCCCGGCTGGTCGTCGACCGCACCGATCACGTGCGGTTCTCGCGCCTGGCGCTGCGCGCGCTCTTGCTGTGTAGCGCGCCCAACTACTCGGTCGAGGATCCGCACGCCACCGCCGAGCTGAGCCTGGCGCTGGGTCGCATCCAGGTCTACGAGGTGCTGCGTCCGCTGGAGCGGCTGTTCGAGCATCCGTCGCCGCAGGTTCGCGCCGCCGTCATGGGTGGCGTCGGCCAGGTCTACTGCAAGCGCAGCTTCAACCTGGTGCGAAAGGGGCTGGCCGACGGGGCGCAGGCGGTGCAGGACGAAGCCCTGCGCGCGCTGCGCGGCCTCCGTTTTCGAGATGGCTTCGATCCCCTGATGCAGATCTTCCGGCAGTCGACCGACGAACGGGTGCGGGTGGCGACGCTTGAGACCATCGCCGAGATCGGGTCGATGGAGGCGGGACTGTTCTTGCTGGATGTCTTGCGCCACGAGACCGGCACCCTGCGCAACACGGCCGAGGTGCGGCTGGCCAGTTTTTCAGGCGACGACATCACGCCGACCGTGCGCCAGTATCTGGATCTGGAGGTGGGTGAAAGCCGCGAGGCGCTTGCGCACATCCTGCGAAGTCTGACGGCGCAGAGCGCGTAGACGGCCAGCGACGCGAACGCGACAGCAATGTCGCAAGTCCGGTCCGGTGACCCGTTCGCCTCTTCCAAACAGGGCCCTTACCGGCTCAAGACGCGCCGTTGTTGGTGGTACAAGCGTTGCAATTCCCGGCGTCATGAGACGTCCAGACGGAAGAACGCGTCGTCAGCGGTGGCTGTGGCTGGGACCTCTCCTGGTTCTTGCCCTTGGCGCTGGTCCGGTCGCGATGCACGGCTGTGCATCGTCAGAGCCCACGAGCGCGCCCGGGGGTGTCGGGGGTCCGGGTCCTGGGTCGGCCCCGAGTGGCTTCGGCGGGTCAAGCGCAGCGGGGCCTGGGCTGCCGGGCGCCGCCAGCGGCGGCTCGAGTGGGGCGGGCGGTTCCGGCGGCGTGGTCCTGCCGCCGGAGATGGAGCTGGAGAGTAGCTACGAGGTGCCCGTGGCCACCGGCCGTTTCGTCTGGATCGCCAACCCCACCAGCGGTCGAGTCGCGTACATCGACGCGTCCACCCTCGCGGTGAAGACCATCGAGGCGGGGAATGCCCCGACTTTCCTGGCGGCCATTCCCAGCCAGAGCGAGGACGCCGTGATCGTCCTGAACGCTCTGTCCGACGATGCGACGGTGTTGCGCGCCAAGGGGACTGCTGCGGCGACCACGTTGACCAGCCAGACCATCCGCGGTGTCGCCCACGGAGCGAACGCCTGGTCGATCTCGTCCGACGGCCACTGGGCCGTCGCCTGGACCGACGCCCGCCGCGTTGCCAAGGCAGCAAAGACCGAAAGTTTTCAGGACATCACCGTGATCGATCTCAAGGCGACTGACGCCAGCAAGGCCAAGACCGTCCTGGCGGTGGGCTATCGGCCCGCCGCGGTGGCGTTCGCGGCCGACGGCGCGCGCGCCTTCGCCGTGACCGAGGACGGCATCTCGGTGGTCGAGCTGGCGGCGGCGGGAGGACCGCAGGTCGCAAAGAACGTCGCGCTGACCGACGATCCGACCGAAGCTGCCGACACGCGCGATGTCTCGGTGACACCCGACGGCCGGCTGGCGGTGGTGCGGCGCGAGGGCAGCGCGGTGCTGGTGGTGGTGGATCTCGGGACCGGGACGCGCACGCAGCTGGATCTCGGCGCGCCGGTCACCGACGTCGATCTGACCGCCAGCGGTGATCGCGCCATCGCGGTGCTGCGAAACAGCTCCGAGGTGGTGATCGTTCCGCTGTCCGCAGGCGTGCCCACGCTTGCCGGGCTGACGCGCATCGCGGTGCCGGGCGAGGTGATCGGGTCGGTGGCGATGACCGCAAATGGGACGGCGGCGATTCTGTATTCCAACGCCGCCACCGCCGAGCGCTTGACGGTGCTGACGCTGGGGGCAACACCGTCGACGCGGGTGGTGAAGCTGCACGCGCCCGTGCTGTCCGTCTTTCCTGCGCCCGATGGGCAGCACGCGGTGGTCATTCACCGGCTGGTCACCGAGGCTGAAGCGTCGCGCGCCGACGCTGGCGTCACCGCGGACGGCGGTGTCGCGCCGACGGCGCCGCTACAGGCCGCCGACGCCTTCAGCCTGGTCCCGCTGGATGGCAGCCGCCCGGCGCGCATCCAGGCGACCGACACGGCGCCGCGCGCGGTCGCGATCTCGCCGGCGTCGAACCGGGCGCTGGTGACGGTTCGCGATGACGTGCGCAAGATCTACGCGGTCTACCTGGGCCTGCTGCCGTCACTGGAGGTGCGCGCGTTTCCGCTGGCCAGCCCGCCCATCGCCGCCGGCGTCGTGGCGGCCGCAGACAAGGGCTACGTCGCGCAGAAGCACCCCGAGGGGCGGATCACCTTCATGACCCTGAGCAGCGGCGACGCGCGCACGCTGACCGGGTTCGAGCTGGGCGCGCGCGTCGTCGACTGGAGCAAGCCATGAACAGACACACGCCCAGCAGGACGATGTCGATCACCATGCCGGCCGCGCTGGCCGTCATCTCAGCCGCGTTCGGCTGTGGCGGCCGCCCCGAGGCCTGGTCCACCGCCATCGAGCAACCGGCCGTCAGCTTCGGCCTGACCGGGGCGGTCGCGGTCCTGGATCGGCCGGCCGACCGTGTCGTGCTGCTGACCGCCGAGCCCGATCAACGCCTGCGGACCCGCTCGGTCGCGACCGGGCGCAACATCACCAACGCCGTCGCGCTTCCCGATGGCAGCAAGCTGTTCGTGATCTCCGCCGGCCACCGTGCCCATCTCGGCGACAAGGAGACGGACCAGCCGCCCTCGCTGACCGTGATCGACGGCGCGGTTGATCCGGACGGCAAGCAGCCTGTCAGCAAGCGGATCGATCTCGGTGGCGTCCTGACCGACCCGCTGTCCGGGTTGGCGGTCGACCCGAAGGGACGCTGGCTGGTGCTGTATGCGGGCGGCGGTGCAACCAAGGCCTTCGTCGAGAATCCCAACGAGCTCTTGATCCTGGATCTGTCCCGCGACGTCGGGACCGACAACCCCGCCGTCCACACGCTGCAGAGCTTCGGCGGACGTCCGGTCCGGCTGACGTTCACCGGTCCCCTGAACCTTCCCGTCGGCCGCCGCGAGCTGCTGGTGGTCGAGAGCGATCAGGACCTTTCGATCCTGCAGCTGGAGATGCCCAAGCAGTCGGAGCTCACGATCCCGCTGACCAGCGGCCTGGACGCGCGCCGCTTGCAGCCGGCCGAGATCGCCGTGGACGACGGCGAGCCAGCGCGCAACGACGACGCCCGCATCGGCGTGCGACTGCTGAACGACCGCACGGTCATCACCATGCAGCTGGAGGCATCAGCCGGGGGAGCAGGGTTCAAACCGACGCTGAACCTGACCGACGTGGGCGGCGTCCCCAGCGACATTCATTTTGTGCGCACCGACGGCGGGCTGCGGCTGGCGGCGCTGGTGCCGGGCACCAGCAGCGCGGTCCTGATCGATCCGCTGACCAGCCTGACGACGACGGTGGCGTTGCCGGCGCCCTACGCCCGTCTGTCGCTGGTGACCGGCAGTGGCGGGACTGCAGCGCCGGCGGCCGACGTGGCGCTATTGTGGAACGGCGGAAACGGGAAAGAAGGGATCGCCTTCTGGGCGCTGGGGCAGACCGCCGGCCAGCCCTATCGCAGCATCGAGACCGTCGGGGTGGCGGCGGCCATCGACGCGGTCTTCGACGTCCCCGAGCCCAACCAGGCGCTGAAAGTTCTGAAGACCTCCAAGACCAACGCCTTCTTCGTGCTGGACCTCAAGCTGCGCACGGCCGCTCCGCTGGTGACTTCGACCTCCAATATCGCGATGACGGTGTCGCCGAAGGGCGAGCGGGTCTGGACCTTCACGCCGCAGGGTGTGGATCTGGCGGTGGTCGATCTGATCAAGAAACACCCGCGGACCTTGCTGCTGGAGCGGCCGGTGCAGGACGTTCACGAGATCGCGCGCACCGATGGCAATCGCGCGCTGGTCGCCGTACACAACGCGGAAGGGGTGGGGGCGACGGTGTTCGATGCCCTGACCGCCGACGACGCCACCCGCCGCCTCTATGCCGGCGTGCTGCTGGGAGGTCTGTAATGCGGACGAAGCTGTTTGTGTGTGTGATGCTGTCGACGCTCGCGGTGGCCGGGTCGGCGCGGGCCGACGAGGAGCGGGGTCACGACTGGCAGGGAACGATTGGCCTGCGGGCGGCGCTGATCAAGGACCGGGGGTTCGACCCCTTCTCGGAGCGCGACGCGTTCACGCAGCTGTCGCTTGGTGTGTCGCGGGTGATGCTGCGGCAGGGGCCGCTGGCCGTCGCGGCCGGGGCGGCCTTTGACACCGGCAGCAGCGAGGCGACCGCCCGTAGCGCACAGGCGCACCTCGACCTGCAACGACTGTCAGCGGTCTTCGAGCTGCGTTACCAGGTGCTGCCGCGCCTCTATGCTTTCGGCCGCCTGGCGCCGGGGCTCTTGTGGGGGACGGCGACGGTCCGCGATCCGGTGCCGGTGGTTCCGCTGGAGACGCACTTTCGTGCCGTGTCGGCCGACGCCAGCGTCGGTGTCGCCGGCCGGATCACCGAGGCGCGCGCCCAGTTCGGTTTCTGGCTGGTGGCCGACGGCGGTTACGGATGGACACCCAGCCAGGCCCTGTCGCTGGGTCCCAGCTTCGCCGCCGCCGACAGCAACAAGGCCGGCACCCTCGATCTGGGTGGGCTGGCGGCCCGGGGCGTATTCGGGCGTGCGTCCATGGCGATCACCTACTAACGCCGGAAGGACGTTGGTTTTCAGCGGCGCCGGCGCGGCAGGCCCCAGATGGCCAGCGCCGCGATGACCAACAGTGGCACGGTGAGGCCCGGATCGCGCTTGTTGACGACGTTGCCGCCGACCCACAAGGCGCAAAACAACACCGCGCTGCCGATGACCAGCCAGCGCAGGTTTCGCTGGGTGGCGTCCAGCTTCCGCTGCTGTTCCTGGCGAATCCGACCCAGCTCCGCCCGCACCCAGTCGACGTCGATCGGTTCGCCCCGTTTCTGACGCGCGATCTGCTCTTCCAGGTAGGCGTGCCGGTCGCCGGGATCCTCCGCTGCCACGACCGCCAGCATAGCTCACGGCGCCACGCCGCGGATGGCATCCTGCATGATCACCGACGAAATACGGCGCGCGTCGGCCTCATCGTCGAGGATCAGCCCAACCTCACGATTGCTGTCCAGCGACGAGGCCGTCAGGTTCATCGAACCGACGTAGAACCGCCGCTGGTCCGCGACCATCGCCTTGGCGTGTACAGTCGGGCTCTCCAGCACGCGGACGGCGGCGCCCGCCGAGGCCAACCGGCCCAGCGCGCCGTTGGTCGCGGCCGAGCGGTCGCGCGCCGGCGCCACGACGGTGACCGTCACGCCCCGCCCGACCGCGGCGCCCAGCGACGCGACCAGCCCCGCGTCGGACAGCTCTTCCATCTGAACGTCCAGTCGCCAGCGCGCGCCGTCGGCCAGCGCGGTCAACTCGCCGCGCGCCAGTCCCGGGCTGGTGATGAGACGTCCGGCCGGTGTCGGCGTCTCGGCGCCTGTGCGATCCGCAATGATGATGGCCTGCGCGTCGGCGACGTCGGTCGGATCGTCGCTAAGCACCATGTATTCACGGTTGCTGGTCAACCCGGCTCGCGTCAGATTCGCCGTCATGATGGCGGCTCGCACACCGTCTGTGACCAGCAACTTGGCGTGGGTCAGCGGCGTGCGCGCATTCGCCCACAGCACATCGACGCCCGCTTGCGCCAGCCGGTCGTACGCCGGCTGATTTGCGCCCTCCGCGCGATAGGGCGCTCGCTCGAGGATGACGGTCACGTCGCGCCCACCGAGGCGGGCCGCGACCAGAGCGTCCACGGCGTCGTCATCGGTCAGAAGGTACATCTCGAGCGCGATCGAACGGGTCGCCGACCGCAGCAACTGGAGGACCGGGGAGGGGGCCTCCTCGGGCAAGACGAACAGCTGGTGTGGCCCCCCCGGCGCGCGCTGCTCGGGAAGCCCGGGCGCGCAGCCCGGCGTCAGCGACGCCGCCAGCAACGTGGCCGCAACCCATCTTGCCATCACGGGGAAACGCGCCCAGGCCGTCACGTCCCGGCTATCGGCGGGCAAGGCGAATCGGTTGCCCGGCCGGTTGCCCGCTTCGCCTCGACGGTAGAAACTGTTACGCTGTCACGATGTCGATCACTGCCGAACCCTGGCAACCGATCCTTGATGCGTTCACCACGCTGCGCACCGGGTGGCCGTCTTCCGACTGGACCTGGGATCATCGACTCAAGTGTGTCGTCTCGTCCTTCACCGCCGACCTGGTTCCTGCCACCCGGGCGCCCCTCGAGGCGGTGGTACCAGCCGACTGGACGTCCTCGACGATCCCCACCGCCTCCGATGCGGTCCGCGCGCTGGCCGATCGCTGCGGCGGGCTGCGTCCAAGCCAGCGCCTGCTGACCGGCGAGCCCGTGGCCGGGCTGATTCCCTATGCGTTGTGGTGGCCGTGGGGCGACGGCTCCATGGTCTCGGTTCGCCTGGGGATCGCCAACAGCGATCGACCAAAGGAGCTGTTTCCGCAGCTGCGCGCGGTGTTCGGCATCGCCTGACGACAGCGCGTATTCGCGGCGCTGCGATATCAGACACGGCAGGGTCGCCCGCCGCCCGTGTTAAGTTCCGGTTCGGTCATGGCGCGTTCGGTTTCGGCACCCTCTGTCCGGTCAAATCGGCCGAAGCGGGCCACCTCTTCCCGCGGCGACGACAGCGGCGCGGCCGATCTCGGCCGGCGCATCGCCGACACGCTGAAGGAACGGCGCCAGGTGCTGGGTTTGTCACTGGATGATCTGGCGCAGGCCTCCGGCGTCAGCCGCGCGGCGTTGTCACAGATCGAGACCTGCAAAACCAACCCGTCCCTCAGCGTCCTGTGGAAGGTCGCCGTCGGTCTGAACATCCCATTCGCCGAGCTGCTCGGGGAAGGACGGGACGCGGTTTCACTGTTGCGGCGCAGTGAAGCCCAGGTCTTGAAGGCGCCCGACGGCAGGTTCGAGAGCCGCCCGCTGGCCCGCTCCGGTGCCGGCCCCGGCGTGGAGGTGTACGAGCTGCGCCTGGTCGCTCACGGCAGCCACGCCTCCGAGCCTCACGGGCCGGGCACGCGCGAGCTGATCGTCGTCCTCAGCGGTGGCCTGCGCATGACCGTCGGATCCGAGAGCTACCTCCTCGGCGTCGGCGACTCGCTGGTGTTTCCCGCCGACCAGCGCCACGTCTACGAAAACCCCGGCCCCACCGAGGGGCGCTACCACAACGTCATCGTCTACCGCCGTCAATAGGGCCGACGGCGATCAGCGTAGCGCGGCGACGGTGGCGTCGAACCCGGCTCGAACGGTGTCGGTGAACGCCGCCTGCAGCCGGAACACCGACTCCGCGTTCACGGCGCCTGTCGCGACGCGCACCTCGAGCACCGGGCAGGTCATCCGGCTGCTGTAGAACAGCGGCTGCCCGCTGACGTTGACCGCCAGCAGGTTCGCGCCCGGGAAAAGCCGGCAGGCGTCGTCGACGGGCGTCATCGCCGCGCGGTCAGCGCCCGGGTCGATGTCACCGGCGGTGGCGACGTCCAGGTTGTCGAAGACGTATGGGTTGGCCAGGCTCTTGCCGATGGCCGCGGCCAGGTTCCCGTCGCGCGTCGTGACCAGATCAAGGCCCACGTCCTGGCGCCGCTGGAACGAGGTCGCGTAGGGCAGGGGCAGCCGTTCGATGCTGGCGCCGCCGAACATCTGATCCATCACCCGCACCAGTCGATCGCGATCCATGGGCGCGGTCAGCTTGGCCCCCAGCGCGAAGCCACCGCCGGCCGCGAAGAGGGGCAGCTTGCCGGTGGCGTCGCCGGTCGCCGCCGCCGTGATGGCCCCCAGCGCCAGCCCCAGCAGAAGGCCATTCTTCCCGGCCTCGGCGCGCGACTCGGTGACGTAGGCCGCGGCCAGCGTGCGAAAGCGCGCCTCGGTGTCCTGGTCAGGCGCGCTGGCATAGAGGCCACCGACCAGCGCCCCCATGCTGTTGCCCACCACGCAGCTCACCGGCACGCCGGCCTGCTTGACCGCGGCGATGGCGCCCAGGTGCGCGACGCCCTTGGCACCGCCAACCGACAAAACCAGGCAGGTCGGGCGCGCCCGCGTATCAAAGGCAGGCGGCCGGTGCGCGCACGCGGTCGCGCCCAGTACGGCCACCAACAACACGGGACGCAACACGCCGCAATGGTAACCTGTCCGCGGCAGAAGGCGATTGACGGGCGTCACGCGGCGACGACGTCAGGCCCGTTCGATGAGGCCCGCCGCGCCCATCCCGCCGCCGACACACATCGAGATCACGGCGTACTTCCCCTTGCGCCGCTCGAGCTCGTGCAGGGCGGTCGCGATCTGGCGGGCGCCGGTCGCGCCCAGCGGGTGTCCCAGCGCGATGGCGCCGCCGTTGACGTTGAGGCGGTCCATCGGCAACCCCAGCTCACGCGCGCAATAAACCGCCTGCGAGGCGAAGGCTTCGTTGACCTCGAACAGATCGATCTGGTCGATCTTGAGCCCGGTCTTGGCCAGCAGTTTGCGGATCGCGGGCACGGGCCCGATCCCCATGATCGCTGGTGGCACGCCGGCGACTGCGAACGCGCGGAAGTAGCCGCGCACCTTTTTCCCCTGCTCGCGCGCCTTGTCGGCGGCCATCAAGATCACGGCCGCCGCGCCGTCGTTCAGCGGCGACGCATTGCCCGCCGTCACCGTGCCGGTCGGATCAAACACCGGCTTGAGCGCGCCCAGCTTCTCCAGCGACGTGTCGGCCCGCGGTCCTTCGTCGCGGTCGACGGTGATGTCACGCCAGGCACCGTCCTCGAAGACGCGCGTCCTGACCGGAATCACCTCGGCGGCCATGTCGCCGCGCGCCCACGCCGCCACCGCCTTCTGGTGACTGGCAAAGGCGAACTGATCCTGGTCGGCGCGGCTGACGTTGAACTGCCGCGCGACGTTCTCGGCCGTGTTCCCCATCGGGATGTACGCGTCGGGAAAGGTATCGACCAGGATGGGGTTGAGCGAGATCTTCGCGCCCCCCATCGGGATCATCGACATCGATTCGACCCCGCCCGCGATGCCCGCGTCGATGGCGCCGGTGGCGATGCGGTCGGCGACGATCGCGGTCGCCTGCAGCCCGGACGAGCAGAAGCGGTTGATGGTCATGGCCGGCGTCTCGTCGGGGACGCCGGCCAGATGCCCGACGATGCGGGCGACGTTCAAGCCCTGTTCACTTTCAGGTTGCGCGCAGCCGAGCACCAGGTCCTCCATGGCCGCGCCGTCGACCTCGGCGCGGCGCAGCGCTTCCTTGACCACCAGCCCGCCCAGGTCGTCGGGGCGGGTGTTTCGTAGCATGCCCTTGGGCGCACGGCCGATCGGGGTGCGGACGGCAGAGAGTATGGCGACGTCACGCATGGTCAATTCCTCAGGGGTTTGCTGGTGGTCAACATGGCTTGGATGCGCTCGCGGGTCTTTGGTTCCCCGCACAGCGACAGGAACGCCTCGCGTTCCAGGTCGAGCATGGTCTGCTCGCTGACGAACGCGCCGGCCGGGACGCCGCCCCCCGACAGGATGCGCGCCAGATGAGCGCCGATCTTGGCGTCGTGCTCGCTGATCTGGTGTGCGCCCGCCAGACTCTTGATCGCCGACTGCAGCGTCGCCGCGCCCGATTCCCCGATGACGCGAATGCGCCGCGGTGGCGGCGGCCGATACCCGGCGCGCGCCAATCCCAGCGCCGCTTCCTTGGCGTCGGCCAGCAGCGTCTGCCGCGCCATCGACACCGTGTCGCCCGAGCCCGGCCGCAGATAACCGATGTCGCGCGCGTCCTCGGCGCTGATTGACACTCGCGCGCGGGCCAGCATCTCGAACGGCACCCGCACCAGCGACAGCAGGTCGAACTGCGGGTCCTCCGAGGCGCGCGCCGCCGCGCGGGCCGCCAGCTCCATGCAGCCGCCGCCCGCCGGGATCAGCCCCACGCCCACCTCCACGCAGCCGATGTACAGCTCCGCCGCGGCGCGGACCGCCTGGCAGGCCAGCACCACCTCGGCGCCGCCGCCCAGGGCCAGACCGAACGGCGCCGCCACCACCGGCACGCGTGCGTAACGCGTCCGCTGACCGGCGTTCTGAAATGCCGACACCATCTCGGTGACACCGGCCGTGTTGCCCTGGCCGAGCGCCACCATCAACCCGAACAGGTTGGCCCCGGCGCAGAAGGCCTCGGCCGAATCGTTGCCGATGATCAGCGCGACGCCCTCGCGTTCGGCGCGGTCGACGGCCTTCAGTGTCATCGCCACGATGTCGGGGTCCAGCGCGTTCATCTTCGAGTGGTACTCGAGGCAGAAGACGCCGTCGCCCAAGTCTAGAATCGACGCGCTGCCGTTGCGTTCAACCTCGCCGCCGCCGGCGCGCACGACATCCAGCACTATCTGACGCGGCTCTCTTGCGACCGGCGTGAACCCGCCGCGTCCGCCCAGCTGCAACAGCTTGCCGGGCGCCTCCTTCTTGTAAAACCGCATCCCCTCGCCCTGGGCCGCGATCTGCTCCTTCACCCAGCCCGGGACGGTGTAACCGGCCGCCTCCATCTTGGCTGCCGTCTCCTTCACGCCCAGGGCGTCCCAGGTCTCGAACGGTCCGCGCTCCCAACCGAAGCCCCAGCGCAGCGCGCGATCGATGTCGACGATGTCGTCGGCGATCTCGCCCAGGCGATTCGCCGAATAGATCAGCGTCTCATAGAGAACCGTCCGCGCCAGCGACGCCGCGCGATCGTCCCCGCCCACCATTCGCCGCGTCTTCTCGTCGACGTCGTCGACGCCGCGGGTGGCGCCGATCGACGCGAAGCGCGGCTTCTTCTGCGGGCCGTACTCCATCGTCTTCAGATCAAGCTGCAGAATCTGATCGCCCTCCTTCTTGTAGAAGCCCTGCTTGGTCTTGCTGCCGAGCCACTTTTTCTCCACCAGCTTTTTCAGGATCTCGGGCGGATTGAAGACCTCGCGACGTTCGTCGTTCGGGAGCGCCTCGTAGCAGTTGCGCGTGACGTGCGTCAGCGTGTCGAGACCGACGACGTCGGCCGTGCGGAACACCGCGCTGCGCGGCCGACCGGTCGCGGGGCCGAACACGGCATCCACCTCTTCCACCGTGTATCCCTGCTTCACGGCTTCATCCAGCGTGCGCATGAGCGCGAAGGTGCCGATGCGGTTGGCGATGAAGTTGGGCGTGTCCTTGGCGCGGACCAGACCTTTGCCGAGTATGTGTCCGCACAGATCCTCGACGCGTGACAGCGTATCGCGCGCGGTTTCAGCGCCGGCGACGATCTCGACGAGGCGCAGATAACGCGGCGGATTAAAAAAGTGCGTGATGCAGAATCGGCGGCGGAAACTTTCGCTCCGTCCGGCCATAAGATCTACAATGCGCAAACCAGAGGTGTTTGAAGTGATTACTGCGTCACCACCCAACTCGTCGAGGCGGGCGTAGAGCTTCTGCTTGATGTCCAGGTTCTCGATCACGGCCTCGATGATGACGTCGCTGCTGGCGGCAGCCGCGCCGAGGTCGTCCTCCAGGTTGCCGGTGCTGACCAAACTTTCGAAACGGGGCGAGAAAAAGGCTGCGGGTTTCGCCTTTCGCGCCCCGTCGAGACCGGCGGCGGCGATCTTGTTGCGCGCGCGGCGGTCGTCCTTGCCGGCGTCCTTGGGCACAATATCCAGCAGGCGGACACGCAGCGACGCGTTGGCCAGGTGGGCGGCAATCGCGGCGCCCATGACGCCGGCACCGAGGACGGTCACCTCAGCAATGGGGGGTCGGTTCTTCATGCGGCGAACGATAACCGAGAAATGGGAGAGCCGCTCGGGATGCTGAGCCCACATTTGCCTACTCCATTTGCGGCTCCCTTCAAGGCGGCGCCGCGTTCTTCCGATGGATTGAGTGTCGTGCAGGTGCGCACACAGGTTCGCCGTCGCAGTCCGGAGCGCGGGGCGATGGTCGTCGTCATGGCCATCACGCTGGCCGTGGTGATGGGTTTCGCCGCGCTGGCGTTCGACCTGGCCTACGTTCGTCTGGCGCGCATGCAGATGCAGAATGCGACGGACGCTGCGGCTCACGCGGCCATGCACAAGTATCGGATGAAGCAACCGGACCAGACCGCCGCGGTCGCGACGGCGAAGGCGGTCGCCGCGGCCAACACCGTGCTCGGCAACTCGGTCACGCTTCTGGATAGCGACATCGTGTTCGGCGTCTGGGACACACGATACTATCCGTCGACGACGTTCTCTCCCACCACCGTTGATCCGAACGCCATCACCATCAACGGCCGCATCAGCGATCCAAAGGCCTCCGCCGGGTCGGTTGATACAACCTTCGGCAAGGTCATCGGCTTCACGCAAGCCAGCGTGGCCCGGAGCGGAATCGCCGCATTTCGCACCCGAGGCATCGAGATCGGGTTGGACGTCACGGGCAGCTTCATCTACCCCGCAGCCGACCCACCCGTGTATCAGGCGCGCACGGCAGCCCTCAATTTCTTGGACGCCATGCACGACATGAACGTCACGGGTGATCGGATCGGCATGCAACTTTTCACCGGCAAGGCGCAGCAGGTGACGCCGATCCAGAGTGTCAAGGACAACTACAATTCGATCAGCGACGCCTGGAAGAAGGTCCACATCTGCCAGAAGCCCGGTTATGGAGGGTGGCCCCCCGCCCCGCAGGGACCTGATGATCCCCTGATGCCGCTCTGCTGGGCCAGAGACGACGGGATGGCGTATCCGACTCCAGGCCCGACCAGCAATCCGGGGGCGGTTCTGAAGGCAGCGGGGGCCCAGCTGCTCGCCAGCCCATCGCCCTATGAAATGCCCATCGTTGTCCTGATCACCGACGGCGAGCCGATGTGCTGCACGCACGAATCGGGCGGAAATCTCTGCAGCAAGGTTCCGCCCGGTGCGCCGTGCTGCGAATCGGGGGTTATCTGCACGGCAGCCACCGACGTATGCAATTGCGCCAAGGGTCTCAGAGACGCCGGGATCGCCCAGGCCAACGCGCTCTACAGCAGCGGAATCAGCATCTTTACCATCTCCTATATCGACCCCGGCATGGACCCCGATCGCAAGGCAGCCGTCATCGACTACAACGCTGATCTGACCCGCGGCATCGGCAAGGCGTACGACTCGCCGGTGGCGGCTGACATCGGCAAAGCGTTGACCGAAATCGCGAACTCTATTCCCATCACGCTGGTGAAATAGTGCGCGCCCAACGACGAACCAGCAGCGGGGCCGCCGCCGTTGAGTTCGCGTTGGTCTTGCCGCTGTTCCTCGCCGTGCTGTTCGGAATGCTGGAATATGGTTGGTACTTCTTCCAGCAGTACGGCGTGGCCTCGGCGGTCCGCGAAGGCGCTCGGATGGGCGTGACCATAGACATGGACGCAACCCCCGACCCGCGCGCGGCCGCCAAGACGCGCACCAAGGCGGTTCTCGACAGCGTGGGCATCAGCTACTCGGGTGGCACCGTCAACGCCGTGTACGCCGGAAGCTATCCCAGCCGAACGATGACGGTGAATGTCGACGTCACTTACAAGCCGCTGCTCAACTTCGTGCCGACCCCCGCGAAGCTTGCCTACAAGCTGACGATGTTCATGGAGCTGCAGGAAGACCACGCCCCGCCGCCCTAGGTATAGATGGCTAGATAGCGTGAGGGAGGGCCGGCTTTGCCGGCCCGAGCTCGTCGCGGGAGGTACGGAACCCTTCGAGGGTTCCGAGCTAGGAACAAGGCTTGATCCCGACGAGGCATTCTTGCAATCTAATCGCGGCCATGATCGTCTACCCTCGGATCTTCGGTATTGTCGTTGTCTGTCTCGTCGCGACGGGCACCGTCGCCGCGGCGGCCGAGGAGCCGACCACGCCCGATCGCGCTTTGATCGCGGCAAAAGAGGCGTTCGAGGCCGCGCAGACCTTGTTCGTGAAGGAGCAATACGACCCCGCGGCCGCGAAGTTTCTGGAGGCGTTCGACCAGAAGCCCTACTCCGCGTTCCTGTTCAATGCCGCCGTCTCCTACGAGAAGGCCAAGCATCTGGACATGGCCCAGCAGTACTTCGAGCGTTACCTCGACAAGGACCCGGGAGCCTCGGACGCCGCGCAGGTGAAGGCGCGAATCGAGACGCTGAAGGCGTTGCAGGCGCCCCCGCCACCGCCCGTGACGCCGCCAGCGGCCGGCGCTCCCACCCCCGGTGGGACGCCACCGGCGGCGGGCGCTCCGCCGGCGGGTACGCCGCCGAACGCGTCGCCGGGTGGGCAACCGCCGGTGGCAGGGCAACCGCCGGCTGGCGCCGCTCCGGACGCGCCGCCGTCGGCGCCCTTGGCCGCGCCGCCGCTGACCCTGTCGGCCATCGAGACCAAGGGGCTGGTGGTCATCGATTCAAAGCCGCAGGGCGCGACCATCTATCTCAATGACAAGAAGAGCGGCCCCTTCGCCAAGACGCCATGGCAGGGATCGCTGGAGTCCAAGCCGGTGCGTTTGCTGCTGGAGGCCAAGGGCTTCAAGCCCGAGCAGCGGGCGATAGGTCCCCGCTCCGACAAGCTGGTCGACGTCTACATCGCGCTGTCGGAGGAACACTTTCTGGGATGGGTCGAGATCGCGTCGAACGCGGCCGGCGCGCAGGTCTTCATCGATCGCAAGGACATCGGGGCGATCGGCCGCACGCCGTACACGGGTCACCTCAAGCCGGGGAAACACACCATCTACCTGGAACGGATGGGGTACAAACCGACCGAGAAGCAGATCGACGTCCTGCCTGGCACCGCCACGCAATACACGATGCCGATGGAGAAGGGCGACAACGGCTGGATCAGCGTGGTCGGCCGCGGAACCTACGGCGCGCGCCTGCTGGTGGATAACAAATTCGCGTGCGCGCCCCCGTGCCGGCACGAGCTTCCGCCGGGGAAACACGACGTCGAGATCGAGAAGGCGGGGATGGAGGACTACCAGTCGGATATCACCGTCGAGCGAACCGTCGAGACCACCATCGACGTTCAATTTTCGCCGCGGCCCTCGCGCAAGCGCGCCTGGACGTCGGCGGTGGTGGCGGCGGTCCTGATCGGAGCCGGCGTCTATGTTGGCAGCCTCTCGAACAGCGCGAAGGACGGCATCCAGAACGACATCAAGGCTGGGCAGCTGATTGATTCCAGCGACTCGCGCTATCAGAAGGCGAAGCTGGAGGCCATCGGCGCCGACGTCCTATACGGGTTGGGGGCGCTGGTCGGGATCTCGGCGGTATTCAGCTTTCTGGCTCACGGCCCCGACAGCGTCGGCGTCCTGGACCAGAAGGCGATCGGCTTCGCGCCGTCGCTGATTCAAGGCGGGGCGGGCATGAGCGCCAGCGGGAGATTCTGATGACGACGCGGGTGCTGTCGGGACAGATGCAAAGGGTCGTCGCGACGATCTTCGTGCTAGCAACAATGTCTGGTGGCTGCGACTGGCGCGACCTGGATGACCTGGCGGCGCACGCGCCGGTGCTGAGCGTGGGAGCGCCCGGTGACTTCGGTCCCAAGGACGACTTCGGTCGTGCTGTGCTTCCCATCGCGGCTCCTGCCGACACCGACGGCATTGCCGCGCGTTTCATGGTGTCGGGGGTTGGCCAGACCGGATTGGCGGAGGTGTCGCTGGACGGCAAGGGCAAAGCGACGGCGCGCAACATCAAGGGGCCGGAGCTGTCGATGCTGAACCCGTATCCTGTGCCGGTGATGGCCGAGATTCCCGGCGTCAAGCCCGGGAGCCTGCTGGTCGGGGCGCCGGTGCTGGACATGGTTGTCGGGGGACGCGTCTTTGTGGTCACGCTGGCCAAGATGCCCGAGGTCGTCCGCTTCGCGACGTCGACCGAGCCGGGCTTCGGAATCGGGCTGGCGTCCGGCAACCTGGTCGGCGCCGCCGCCGCTGACTACGTCGTCGCTTCGGCCGACACGCTGAGCGTTTACGTCGATGGCAGCCTCAGCGGGATGCTGCCCGTGTACACCAGCACCGCCGAGTGCCCCATCTCCCTTTCGGCGACCCGACAATCGGACACCAAGATGCCGGTCAGCCGTCCGGTCGCTATCGGCCACTGGGTGGGCGCCGGGACGGAACCGCAGATCGCGGTCGGGACGGCGGCCGCCGGCGCCGGCAAGGGCAGTGTCTCGTTCTTCTCGGTCAGCGCCACCGCCATCACCTGTCTGCAGACGGTGACCGGCGCCGAGACACAATTCGGGTACGCCCTGGCCGCCGGTGACTTCAACGGCGACGGCGCCACCGATCTGGTGGTCGGCGCGCCGCCCAAGAACGCCTACGTTTACCTGGGTCCGCTGGCCGCTTCCCCTGCGGCGGTGTCCCTGCCCTCCGACGCCACCGCCTTCCGCTTCGGCAACGCGGTGGCGGCGGTCAACGTCGACGGCAAGACCGGCGACGAGGCGGTGGTCTCGGATCCGAACGCAACCGTCAAGGGCGTCGAGCTGGCGGGTACCGCGCATGTCTTTTCCTTCACGGGGGCAACGCCGATGAAATCGTCGCTGGCCGATCACGACCCGCAGGGGGGGGCCAGCTACGGCGTCACGGTGAATGCGCTCGCCTTCTGTCCCACCGCCTGTGCTCCCAGCAACCTGCGCCGTCTGGTGGTCGTCGGCGCGGCCGCTGAGATCTTCACCTACTTCAAGCTGGGCGCCGGCGACACGGATCCGCGCCTGCCCTAGCGCCGGGGAGGAAAAGACGATGCGCGTTTCGACTCTGCTCAGGCCAGACCTGGAAGAGACGTTGCGCACCAATCCGGCGCACGCGGCCGAGCTGGCCGACGAGCTGCACGCCGCCGATCTGGCTGAGCTCATCGAGGGGCTGTCCGATGAACAGGCGCCTGTGATGCTGGTGGCGCTGCCGGTTCAGACCGCGGCGTCGGCGATGGACGCCATGGATCACACGCGGCGCCAGCAGATCTTCCCGCTGCTGGATCGCGCCCTGGCCGCCGGCATCGCCGACCACATGTCGGCCGACGAACGCGCCGACCTGTTCGCCGCGCTACCGGAGGAGCTGCGCGTCGACCTCCTGGTCCGTATGCCGAAGGACGCCTCGCTGGATGTCCGCGAGCTGCTCCGTTACCCGGAATCCTCAGCCGGCGGTCTGATGACCACCGACTACGTCGCGCTGTCGCCCGACAGCACGGTGGAAAAGGCCATCGAACAGGTCAGGCGAACGGCGGCCGAGAAGGAGACCATCTACGAGGCCTACGCCGTCGACCCCAACGGGACGCTGCTGGGGGCGGTTTCGTTGCGCGATCTGGTGCTGGCGCGCGCCGGGCAGCCGATCTCGGCGCTGATGAACTCGGACGTGATCTCCGTCCCAGCCGAGATGGACCAGGAGGACGTGGCGCGCCTGTTCGACCACTACAACATGCTGGCGCTGCCGGTAGTCGATAGCGGGCGCAAGCTGCTGGGCATCGTCACGGTCGACGACGTGGTCGGAGTCCTCAAACGCGAGCAGGCCGAGGACATCCAGAAGTTGGGCGCCGTCCAGCCGACCGAAGGCACCTACTTCCAGACCGCGTTCTGGACCTTCGTTCGCAAGCGCGCCGGGTGGCTGATCGCCATCTTCCTGGGCGAGATCCTGACCGCCAGCGTGCTGGAGCACTTCGAAGCCGCGCGTCGGACCTTCATGTCCATCGAGGTGTTCATCCCACTCATCATCTCGTCGGGCGGCAACACCGGCAGCCAGGCCTCGGCGCTGGTGATTCGCGGCCTGGCTCTCGGTGAATTCGGCGTTGGCGACGCCATCAAGATCCTGTGGCGCGAGGTGCGCATGGGCTTCGTCCTGGGCTGCATCCTGGGCGTCATCGGCCTTCTGCGGGCGGCGTTCGTCGGCAATAGCGGCGGCGGTGGCATGGCGCTGGCGGTGGGGCTGGCGCTGATCGCGTGCGTCACCTTCGGTTCGGTGGTCGGCGCTGGGTTGCCGCTGTTGATCAAACGGCTGGGGTTGGATCCGGCGGTGTCGTCCGGTCCGTTCATCGCCTCATTGGTCGATGTCCTCGGGATCTTCATCTACCTCAAGATCGCGCTCGCGATCATCGGGTAGGGGGGCCCTCTGCCGCACGCGGGAGAGGGTTCATCGGATCTCGGTCGCGCGGGCGGTCAGTTGACCGAGCGGGTTCGGTGGCGGGCCTTCTTGTTGTGGCGCGCCTTCTTGTTGCGGGAGGGCTTTGCCGAGTTGGAGGCCAGCGTCTTCCGCAGGCTGCGGTCGCTGTTCATGCTACCGCCGCCGCCGTTGTCGTTGCGGTTTTCGGCCAGCAGGGCGTCGATGGCGTCGGCCCTGGGCTTGGCTTCCTCGGCGGCCACGGTTTTCTTCATCGGGCGCTTTATCGACCCGGCGGGGGCCGGTTTTTCGATGTCCATGGTGGGTAGGACGACCGAAGCCGGGGCAGCGACGCCTTCGGCCCGTTCCGCCTTCTTTGCCGGCTGGTTGCGTTGGGCCTCGGCGTCCTTGCGACCCTGGCTTTGCAACGCCGCTATCTTGGCGTGATCAATTCCCTTCTCGCCTTTGGGGCCGACCACCTTCTCTTCCCAGGCGAACTGGCGGTTAATGCTGTCCGGAACCACCTCTTTCTCGCCCTTGATGGCGGCTTTCTCGGCTCGGGATGCTGTAGAACCGAAGGCCAGGAGACAGGCAAGGGCGGATGCCAGGGCATACTTCGACCGCATGGGTACCTCCGCGGGAATGGAGGCTCCATTATCGCCTACAGGACGTACGTCACAACTACAATGTGTGAGCGGGTTGGTACGGCAGACGCACTTTTGGCTAAACTATGAATAGTTTAGCCAAGTTATGGGCATTTATTGCCCGCCTGTTCCCGTTCGGGCTGCTGGTCTCCGACAAGCCGCGCCACTACCGCGAGATGTTGCGCACGGCCTGGGAGAACCGCGGACGCTGGCGATATGCGTTGCGCATTCTGCTCCACGGGGTCTGTGACGGGTGCTCGCTGGGGCCGCGCGGGCTCCGCGATGACGTGATCCCGGGGGTGCACCTTTGCACCACACGTCTGCGGTTGCTGCGGCTGAACACCATGGGCGCGATCCCCGATGCCGCCCTGGGTGACGTTGATCAACTGCGGGCGCTGGGCAACGAAGGGCTGCACCGCCTCGGGCGGGTCCCCTATCCGCTGATTCGCCGTCGTGGTGAGCGCGGCTTCTCGCGTCTGTCCTGGGCGCAGGCGGCGGAGCTGGTGGCCGGCGCCATGAACCGCGCCGACCCGGATCGAATGGGCATGTTCATTACCAGCCGCGGGCTGACCAACGAGTCCTACTATGTGCTGCAAAAGCTGGCGCGCGTGGCCGGCACGCCGCACGTCGATTCGTGCGCGCGCCTGTGTCACGCGGCATCGACCGTCGGGCTGAAGCAGACGTTGGGCTTCGCGGCGCCGACCTGCTCGCTGAAGGACTGGATCGGCGCCGACCTCATCCTGATCATCGGCAGCAACCTGGCCAACAATCAACCGGTCAGCACCAAGTATCTCTACCAGGCCAAGAAAGCCGGGTCGCGCATCGCGGTCGTCAACCCATTCCGCGAGCCGGCGCTGGAGCGCTACTGGATCCCCAGCGTGCCGCGGTCGGCGCTGTTCGGCACGCGCCTGATGGACGATTTCTTCGCCGTGCGCCCGGGCGGTGACATCGCGTTTCTGTCGGGCGTGCTCAAGGCGCTGGACGAACGCGGTGGCTGGGACGAGGACTTCGTGGCGGCGCGCACCGCCGGGGCCGCCGCCCTGCGCGCGCAATTGAAGGCGCTGGACTGGAGCGAGATCGTCGCCGAGGGGGGAGTCTCCGAGTCGGAGGTGCGGCGACTGGCGGCGCTCTACGCGCAGGCCAAGACGGCGGTGATCATCTATTCGATGGGGCTGACCCAGTACGCGTTCGGCGTCGAGAACGTGAAAATGGTCGTCAACCTGGCGCTGGCCCGCGGCATGATCGGCCGGCCCCGTTGTGGCGTGGTTCCCATCCGCGGTCATTCGGGGGTGCAGGGTACGGCAGAGTGCGGCGCTGATCCGGACAAGCTGCCGGGGGCGGTGGAGATCACGGATGACGCGTGCGCGGTGTTCGAGGCGGCCTGGGGTCACCCGATCCCGCACCGCCGCGGCAAACGCGCCGCCCACCTGCTGGATCAGGCCGCTTTGTCGCCAGATCGAGCTCCTGCTGGCGGCGCGCCCGCCGGACTGGATCTGCTTTACATGGTGGGTGGAAATCACCTGGAGAACATGCCCGACCGCGCACACGCGCGCCGCGCGCTGGAGGCCGTCGGCGTGCGCGTGCATCAGGACATCGTCCTCAACACGACTGCCCTGCTGGACGCGCGCGAGGCGGTCATCGTGCTGCCGGCCGAGACGCGCTACGAGCAACGTTCCGGGGGAACTTCGACCTCAACCGAACGGCGGATACGATTTTCGCCCGAGATCCCGGGGCCGCGCATCGCCGAGGCGCGGCCCGAGTGGGAGATCCCGGCATTGATCGGGCGCGCGTTGCGCCCCGACCACCCGGCGCTGTTCGCCTATCAAGACACGGCGGCGATCCGGGCCGAGATGGGGCGACTGATGCCGATTTATCGCGGGATCGAGACGCTGGCGAAGGAGGGGGACGCCGTGCAATGGGGGGGCGAACGGCTGGGCGAAGACGGTTTCCCCGGCATGCCCGACGGGCGGGCGCGCTTTTCGGTGGTCGTGATTCCTCGGGTCGACGTCCCGGAAGGACGATTCCTGCTGACCACCCGCCGCGGCAAGCAGTTCAACTCGATCACGTACGGCGGGTATGACCCGATCACCGGCAGCAAGTCCCGCGACACGGTGCTGATGGCCAAGGAGGACATGGCGGCGTTGCACATCGCCGACGGGGACGCCGTTGTGTTGGGCAGCGGGCAGGGGGCGATGCGGGCCGTCGCGCGCGGCGGTCCCTGTCGATCGCGGCACGTGCAGGCATTCTGGCCGGAGTGCAACCAGATCATCCCGCGGCGATATGATCCGGCGTCGGGAGAGCCCGACTACAACGTCGCCGTCACCATCGACAAAGCGGCGCCGGCCGGCGACGACAAGGTGCCGCATGAACGGTGACGGTCTGCTGCCGCGGTGGGATCCGCGCGCCGCCCGCGTGGTCGAGCGCGACGTGCAGCGACGGGGTCCGGGTGGCTCGATCGACGACAAGGACCAGATCGTCGTCGAGGAGCCGCTGGAGATCCGCATCGGTGGTGAGAGCCTGGTGGTCACCATGCGCACGCCGGGCGATGATCTGGACCTGGCTGCCGGGTTTTTTTACAGCGAGGGCATCATCGCGTCGATGGACGACGTCGACGGGATCGGTCACGCGAACGACGTCGGTTCCAATGGCGGCAACGTCGTGGTGGTCACGCCGCGGGCAGGCCGTGACCTGTCGATCGCGCACGCGCGGCGTGTGATCCGGGCCAGTGCTGCCTGTGGCTTGTGCGGCGTCGAGAACATCGCCGCGGTCAGGCGCCGCACGAGCATCGTCGTCGACGACCTCACAGTACCGCTGGCGGTGGTGTCAGCGCTGCCCGCGGCCATCCGCGCCGCGCAGCCGGTCTTCAACGTAACCGGCGCGCTGCACGCGGTCGGGCTCTTTCGCGCGGACGGCGCGTTGCTGGTCGTGAAGGAAGACGTCGGTCGTCACAACGCCGTCGACAAGGTGATCGGGCATTGCCTGCGCGCGGGGGCGCGCTCGCTGGCCGGCACGGTGATGATGTTCTCCGGACGCGCCGGGTTTGAGATCGTTCAGAAGGCGGCGATCGCCCGGGTGCCGGTGGTGTGCGCGGTTTCGGCCCCGTCCTCGCTGGCCGTTGATCTGGCGCGCGAGGTCGGCGTGACGCTGGTGGGATTCGTGCGCGGCAACTCGGTGAACGTCTACAGTCACCCGGAGCGCATCATCTAGACCGGGACCCTGGCAGGGTTCCGCCCCCCCTCACGCGATCGATCTACGCCGTTACGGCAGCGTGTGACGGGCGAAGGCCTCCCAGGCCACGTCGGGGACGGCGGCCATGTCGTTGATGGCGGCGCCATAGAGGACGTGGCCGCCGTTGATCGAGCAGAGCGTGACCTCGACGCCGGCGGAGCACTGGGTGCGGGTCTGGCAAATCATCCCGTGCGACATCGTTGGCGTGCCCGTGCAGCCGGAGGCCATGCTCCACTTTTCAAAGTCGGCCATGGCGCTGGGCCAGGTCGCGTTGCCGGCGTAGACCACCCCCGGATCCTGGCGGCCGCGGACGTTGACCACGGTGATGGGTCGGGCCGGCGTGCACGGCATGACCCGGTTACCGGCCGACACCGGCGCCACCGCCGCGAAGAAGTCGGCGGCCACGCAGCCCAGGTAATGCGACATCACGCCGCCGTTGGAAAGCCCGGTGGCGTAGACGCGCTTGAGATCGACGCAGCCGTCCTGCGCGGTCTTGGTCACCGCCGCTTTCAGGAAGCCCACGTCGTCGACGTTCATCGTCTGCGAGGGACCGCAGCAGGGGCCGCCGTTCCACGAGTTGTTCAACCCCTGTGGGTAGATCATGATGATGCCAACCGAGTCGGCCTTGGGGTTCCATCCCCCCTGACTGGGTTGCCCGGCGGCGGTCTGACCAAGGCCGTGCATGTCGACCACGAGCGGCATGCGCTTCTTGCCATCGTACTGCGGCGGCACGTGCAGGATGTACGAGCGCATGGCGCCCGCATGCATGATCATCCGGGTGGTCTGGCCGGGCATCAATGTGCCCGCCACGGTGCACGCACCCTGCGGGGCGTCCGAAGACACCGGCGGGCCGTCGTTGGCGGGCCCGGCGTCGGGCGCCGCGCCGCCGCTGCCGGGTGTGCCGCCGCTGCCGGGTGTGCCGCCGCTGCCGGGTGTGCCGCCGCTACCGGACGAGCCGCCACTGCCGGGCGAGCCGCCGCTGCCCGGCGAGCCGCCGCTGCCCGGCGAGCCGCCACTGCCGGGCGATCCGCTGCTGCCGCCGCTGCCGGCGGACGCACCGCCGCTGCCCGGTCCGCCGCTGCCCGCCGGACTATCGTTTGAGCAGCCGACAAACAAAAGACCGCCAACGCAGATCGCGATTCGCCACATAGACATACATATGAATGTCCGCGGCGAATGGCCGTGGGTCACAAAAACGTGGTGCTTTGACGCGACGCCTCTTTCGGGCCGAGGAACTGGGCTCCGGACGAAGGTTCACCAGCCGGAGTTGCCGGCGCCGCGAACGAAGCTGAAACCCTTCTCGTTGCACAGTCCGGAACCGGTGCCG
>DASRQT010000396.1:0-7433 GCA_035696485.1 Polyangia bacterium
CTTTCGACATTTCTTCTCTTTGAGTTTTGGGCCGAGCCCTCGGCGAGAATTGAACTCGCGACCCCTTCCTTACCAAGGAAGTGCACTGCCACTGTGCTACGAGGGCGGACTTGCCGGATTACATATAGACGAGCGAGCGGGCGATGGGACTCGAACCCACGACAACCAGCTTGGAAGGCTGGAGCTCTACCAACTGAGCTACTCCCGCGTTGTTTTCGTCGCTGTCTCCTCGGTTCGATTCTTTTGCGCTGTTTTTCTGTTGGCTGGTGGTCTGTCGTGGAGGGGGAAGGATTCGAACCTTCGAAGACAAATGCCGACAGATTTACAGTCTGTTCCCTTTGGCCACTCGGGAACCCCTCCGTGTCGTCGAGAGAGGCCAACGAGGCATCCCCGTTTCGTGCATCGATCGTTAAAACGTCCTCCCTCTTTACGGAGCTGGCGAAGGGACTCGAACCCGCAACCTGCTGATTACAAATCAGCTGCTCTACCAATTGAGCTACGCCAGCACCCGCTCCCCGATTTTTATCCCCGATAGCTTGTGTTGATTCGGAATGATGTCGTGTGATTTTGATGACTTTGCCGGTCTGTTCGCGACGGCATAGGTGTCCCCCGGCGCGCGCAGAGCGCGAACGTATAGTTCGATTGTGCCTGCGTGTCAAGCCCAGTTTGGCCAGGTTTTTGCCGGGCGGCTAGACGCGGAGCGTTGGCGCGCTGCGCCTCAAAGGATTTGCCGCTCGAAGACCGGCGGATCTTTGCTGCCGGGGGTGCGATCTTCGCGCGGGGGGGCCGGCGGCGCCGAGCCCGGGCGCCCGCTGGGGGCGGTCGGAACAGGCGGGGGTGGCGGCGCTGCCGTCGGCTGGCCGTCACCCGAAGGATCGCCGAGGTCGACCTTGTTGCTCGGGTCCAGCAGCTTCTGAAGCTTGGCGAAGGCCAGCTTGGACTTGTCCCGCCACTGGTTCTGGACGCCCAGGCGCTCCAGCATCATGAGATTTTGCTCGTGAACGCGGACCGACTTCTCCAGCAGGATGCGGATCTTCTTCCGCAGCTCCTCGAAGTAGACGTCGCGCTTTTCGGCGTTGGCGGGCCCCTTGAGCCCGGGCGGGATGGGCGCGTGGATGAAGGCGTCGTAGAACTCCTCGTAGAGCGCCCCGACCTGGTACCCGGACGCTGAGGCCCACTGCGGATTGCCCAGCTTGATGGCGTCGATATACTGCCGCTGCGCAAACAACAGCAGGCGCGCCTTTTCCTCCATGTCGAGGCTCATCTGCTTTTCCGGTAGTCGCAGCGGAATAGCGCGGAACCGCTCGTGCGGGATCTGGCCCAGGTGGTACTTGCACAGGCCCAGGTAGAAATCCGTCTGAAGGCGCTCCTCCGATTCGATCTGGCGGAAGTAGGCCAGCGCTGACTTGAAGGTTCGTTCGGCGGTGTCCAGGTCCTTGAGCTGAAACTGCGCGAAGCCGCGGCGGCCCAGCGCCTCGATGCGGTCATCGGCGTTGAGATCCTTGCGCTCGAGGAGCTGGGCGAACACCTCTGCCGACGTCGGCCAGTTCTCCATCTCGGCGTAGGAAGCGCCGATCTGGTAGAGGCCGTCCTTGGCGTCCGCGGTGTCGGGGTATCGTTCGATCAACAGCTTGAAGCGGGCGATGGCGGCGGCCCAGTCCTTCTTCCCCTGGTGCGCCAACCCGGCGTTGTAGAGGGCGGCCTTCGTGTACCGGGTATCGGCAAACTCCTTCAGCAGCCGGTCGTAGGCTTTGAGGGCGTCATCGTATCGATCCGCGGACAGCGCGGCGCCCGCCTGCTCGAACAGCTCCGCGGCGTCGAAGGTCTCGAGGTGAACGCCGTCGGGGCCTTTGACCGCCTGGATCTTGATGGGATCCATCTCGTACTCGGTCACCGCCGGGGGTGTCGCGGGGGCGGGCGTGCGGGTGGTCGCGCACGCGGATAATCCCAGAAAGGCGACCAACCCGACTGCCGCTGACTTTGGGAACCTGTTCTTCGTGCTGCCCATATGAGCCTCTGATTGTTTACGACAACAGTTTGCCGTGCCAGGTTCCGCCTCTTGAACCGACGCGGTGAATCGGGCACGGTCGTGCGATGCCGCCCAAGGAGCTGATATCCGCCGCCGCCATCGGCAAACGGGTCGCCGAGCTGGCACGGGAGATTGACGCCCGCATCCCGCCGGGGCCGCTGACGGTGGTCGGCGTGCTGCGCGGGGCCTTCATCTTCATGGCCGACCTGGTGCGGGCCCTGCCGCGCGAAATGACCTGTGACTTCCTGGGCGTACGCAGCTACGGCGACGCCACGATCTCCTCCGGTGTCGTCGAGATCACCAGTGACCTGGCGGCGCCGATCGCGGGGCGCCACGTCCTCCTGGTGGAGGACATCGCCGACACCGGGCTGACCCTCCGCTACCTGCTGGACCTGCTATCGGCGCGGGGGCCGGCCAGCGTCCACACCTGTGTGCTGCTGTCGAAGCCTTCCCTACAAAAAGGGACCGCCCCGATCGATTTCGTCGGTTTCGACGCCCCCGACAAGTTCGTCGTCGGCTACGGCCTCGACGCCGCCCAGCTCTACCGAAACCTACCGTACATCGCTGTAGTGGAACCGTGAGAAGCTTGTACACCTTCCCGGCGAAATGATCTCCCGATCGGAGAAGACCTGCCTATCCGCGCGCGCGATGGTCTCCTTCATGTTTCATCTACTTCGACTCGACCGTCACGCCATCCTCTGGTGAACCGTGAAGCTGGCACCGGAGTTGAATAGGATCGAACCGTCGGCCTCCTGAGTGCGATTATTGAGGGCTCGCTGGCGGCGTCGTGGTGTTCCTCCTTCGTATCTCCGATCCATCGGGCGTCGCGGCGAGCACCGGCTTTGACTTTCTCGGGCGAGGGTTTGCGCAGCCGATCTATGCCGACGAGAAAAATCTCCACGTGCTGGACGGTCGACGCGGCGCGCTGGACTTCATGCTCGCGCGCACGTCGGGAACATCCACGAGTATCTCATCGTGGCGGACGTGCATGCCGATGATTCGGCCGACATCCTGCTGGTCAGCCAGGACCCCTCTTCGCCCTCAAGACGCCGCGAGGACGGGACCATCCCGAAGGTCATGCCCAGGCACTGGCTACGAAACAACACTTCCGAGCGATCGCCCAGGTCGAAGGATTGGCGACTGCGCTCCGATAGTCGTCCCGTAGACTGCGTCCACTCCTTCGGAAGGCGTGGAGATATCGGCGTTCCTTTGTCTTCTGGCGCAGCGCCTCTCTGATCTCCTCGAGCGGCTCGAGGAGCTGTTTGTGGTCGGCCGGATCTCTAGGCGCGCCCCCCACTTCGGGGTACACCTCCGGCAATGGCGCGAGGTTCCAAAGAGTCGGACGACGATTCCGGCAAGACGTCGACCCAGGTCGATGGCAGCGCGCTGGGCGCCGCATCGTCGTTACCCCTCGGTCCGGGGACTGTCCTGGCCGGGCGCTACCGACTGGAGGAGATCCTCGGCCAGGGTGGAAGTGGGATTGTCTTTCGGGCGTTCGACGTGGTGGTCAACGAGGAGGTCGCCATCAAGATTCTGCTCCCGGACCGCGCCATCCAGCGCAGCTGGATCAAGCGCCTGGTGCGGGAGGTGAAGGTCGCGCGGGCGATCCGTCACCCGAACGTCTGTCGCGTGTTCGAGGTGGGCCACGCCGACGGCTACTGGTTCGTGATCATGGAGCTGGCCACGGGCGGGACGCTGCGGCAGCTGCTGCGATCAAGCACCGACTCTCAATCAACCGAACGAGCCGTTCGTGGCCGCCAGGACCGTCTGGCCGATGCGCGCGCGGTGTGCTCCGGGCTGGGGGCGATTCATGCGGTCGGGATCGTTCATCGCGATGTGACACCGCAGAACGTGCTGCGCATGCGCGACGGCCGGCTGATGATCTCGGACTTCGGCCTGGCGATCGCCGACCAGGACACGACCACGTTACACGGCGGGACGCCCAATTACATGCCGCCGGAGGCGCTGCGGGGCGAGCGGTCCAATCAAAGGTCGGACGTCTGGCAGCTCGGGGTCATGTTGCACGAGATCCTGTTCAACGAGCGCCCGGTCTGGGAGCAACGGGGTCCACGCGTGTTTCTGAAGTCGCCGGTCGGGGTTGACGCGCCGGCTCTGGATGGGGAGCTGGCTCGGCTGTGCGCCGACTGTCTCGAGACGCAGCCGGAATTGCGGCCGACCACGGCGGTCGCGGTGGCGGGGCGATTGGCCGCCGCGGAGGCGACGCCGGAGCGAGGCTGGCTGTTGCGCCGGTGGCTGCGCGGATGGCAATGGTTCGAAAGGCGGCGGGCGGCGTTCGCGACCGCGCTCGGCGTCGCCACGTTGTCGGCCATCGCGGTTCGCGGTCTCCAGATTGCGGAACGCCCCGTGCTCTGTCGCGGCGCGCAGGTGCGGGTTGCAGGCGTGTGGGACCCGGCCGTCAAGGCCACGGTCGAGAGGGCGTTCTTGCGCACCAAGAAGCCGTACGCCGGGTCCGCCTTCGCCAGCGTCACGCAGGCCCTGGATCTGTTCACGCATCTATGGACGGGGATGTATACGGAGGCGTGCGAGGCCACGCACGTTCGCGGCGACCAGTCGACGGAGGTGCTGGACCTGCGGATGTCCTGTCTCAACGAGCGGCTGGGTGAGGTCAAGGCGTTAACGACCGTTCTCGGTGACGCCGACGGCGACGTCGTACAAAATGCCGTCAACGCCGTGGGGGCGATCGCGCGGCTCGACCGATGCGCTGACGTTGCCCAGCTGCGCGCGGTGATCAAGCTGCCCGAGTCGCCGGCACAGCGAGCCAAGGTGGACGAGCTACGAGAGAGGATCGCCGAGCTGAAGGCGTTCTACGATTCGGGACGCATCGTCCATGGCCTGCGGGCGGCCGTCGCCACCACCGAAAAGGCAGATGCGCTGGGCTATCCCGCGCTACAGGCCGAAGCCTACTACCGTCTCGGCGTGTTGCAGTCCGTGGGCGACGACGTGAAGGCGACCGAACAGACGACGGAGCGAGCGCTGTGGCTTGCAGAGGGGGCGGGGCACGACGAGATCGCCGCCGAGAGCGCAATCCTCCTGGTCGCCATGGTCGGGGAGCGTCGCGCGAACGTCGATCAGGCCGCACGCTGGTTTCACCACGCGGAAGCCATCCTTCGACGCATGGGTAGACACGAGCTTCTGCAAAGCTGGCTGCTCAACAACTGGGGCATCGTGCACTCCGCGCAGGGTCAATATTCCGAAGCGCTTTCGCTGTATCAGCGCAGTCTGACGATCAAAGAAAAGTTTGCGACTGCGCTGGACGTGGGAAGGGCGATCGGAAATATCGCGGAGACGCTGCATGGTCTTGGCCGGTACGAGCAGGCGCTTGTCCAAAGCGACCGGGCCATCGTCATCGTCCGCAACGAATTCGGATCGGCGCATCCCGAGCTGGCAGTATTTCTGAACAACCACGGCGAGATCTTGAACGGCTTGCACCGGTACGCGGACGCTCTGCCTGTTTTCAAGGAAGCCATCGAGATATGCCAGGGCGATCGGGACGTCGGCTCGACTAGCTTTATTTGTGGGTTCCCGCTGACCGGGAGCGGAATCAGCTACCTTGGCCTCCGGCAGCCGGAGAAGGCGGTGCCATTGCTGGAGCGCGCGCTCTCGATACGCCAAAAGGTAGCCACGGGGCCGGTGCGGCTGGGCGAGACCCGCTTCGCGCTGGCGCGGGCGCTTGTGCTTGCCGGAGGCAATCGCAGACGCGCCCGGGCGCTGGCCTCGGCCGCCAGGACCAATTACGCCGCCTCCGGCGGGGCCCCTGAAAGAGTCGATGAGGTCGAGCGATGGTTGCGCGGATTGCCCGGCCCGCCACCGGGCCGCGCGCGCGCAAAGCTTTAGCGCGCGCGGGACCGCCGGGACAGGGCTACTGCAAGGACACCTGCACGCCGGCTGATTCGCCGAACGCCAACGCCGGCTACACGGCCTGCAATAGCTGGAATCACGTCGTCGCCGTCTGGCGCAAGAGCTAGCGGCGCCCTCCTGGTGGGCGAAGGGACCGCTGCCGGCCGCCTCCTCGAGAATCGCGCCACGTCTTCTGCTGGGTCTACTACTTCTTGCCTTTTTCCAGGGCGGCCTGGATGCGCTGCTTTAGGGCGTTATAGCGCTGGAGGAAGTCGAAGTTGGCCTGGCGGAAGGCCTGGAGGTAGCGACGTTCCTTCGTCTTCTGGCGCAGCGCCTCCCGGATCTCCTCGAGCGGTTCGAGGAGCTGCTTGTGGTCGGCGAAGCTGGGAATCAGATTCATGACTCGGCTGGCGTCGACCAGCTTCAGCTCGCCGGCGCCCCCACGTCTGCTAGGCGGCGTGTACAGGAGAGTGACGGCGTCGGGCGCGGCCGATTTCACGGTCTTGACCACCATCGACCCCGGCAGGTCGGGCAGGTTCTCTTTGACCATGACGACCTGCGGGCGAATCTGGCTGACGATGTCCAGGGCCTCGCCGCCGGTCAGCGCCTGGCGGAAGTGCCAACCCGCCTGCGGGGTCAACACCTGCTCCAGCTGCGCAACCGTGGCGGCGTCGTCGTCGACCAGCACCACGTTGATGGTCGCGACCTCGCCCCCCTCCCCTTCTCCCGGTTGCGACCGGCCGAGGATGCGATCTTCAAGGTCGAGGATCTGCTTGGAGAGGTCGCGCATCTTGCGCAGGAAGTCCTCGTGGGTCTCGGACACCTCCTCGAGCAAGGTGTTGCGTTCGCTGGTCGATTTCAGCTCGGTGGCCGCGTCCAGGACGCGCTCGCGCAGGTACGGGACGACGTCCGGCTCCTTGAGGACCACGTCGGCGGCGCCGGCGCGGAACGCCTTCACGACCAACTCGAACGATTTGCGCGCCGACATGATCACGATCGAGGTCAGGGGTGATCGTTCGCGCGCGAACTGCAACAGCTCCAGTCCACCACCAGGCGTGGGTGTGTCGATATCGATCAGCGCCACCGCGAAAAACTTGTTCAGCAGCTGGTCGCGCGCGCGCAGCGGATCGGAGGTGCCGGTGACGATTAGCCCAACCCGGGTGAGGAGGCGATCCAGCCCCTTGATGACCTTGTCATCGGCGTCGACGACCAGGATCTCCTGGCCGGCCGCCGAAGGGGGCGCCTCCCGCGGGCCGCCCGACGGCGCGCCTGCCTGTGCGCTTCCGGACTGCGCCTGCCCGGAGCCGCCTGACGGTAGTGAACTTGCTGCCACCGTAATAAAACTACCCCGATTTGCGCGCGTTCGCGAACAACCTCTCCCGCTTTCGCGAGGGGGTTCCCCCAAACACAACCAACACTGATATAATCGGGGGCGAGAAACCGCGCATGAACTCGATTCTCGACCGAGTTCTCCAGGCCGCTCGCCAGCTGGGGGCATCCGACGTTCACCTCAAGGCGGGGCTGCCTCCGATCTTTCGGATCAAGG
>DASRQT010000397.1:0-22036 GCA_035696485.1 Polyangia bacterium
ACTCCAAGGTCGGCGAGCACTGTTCGGGGGCGCGGGTCAACGGCCTCATCGTTCCGCTGCGCTATGCCCTGCGCAACGGCGACACCGTCGACATCTTGACGTCGGCGACGCAGAAGCCTTCAAAGGACTGGCTCAAGTTCGTCATCACCAGCCGCGCCAAGGCCAAGATCCGCCACCACATCCGGATGGAGCAGCGCGAGCGCAGCCGGCAAATGGGCCGCGACCTGCTGGCGCGCGAGCTGCGCAAGCTGGATTCCTCGCTGGCGTCGGCCGAGCGTCAGCACCTGCTGGACGATGCCGCCGCGCGACTAAAAATCGGCAACGCCGACGATCTTCTGGTCGCCATCGGCTACGGCAAGCTCAGCCCCGAGCATGCCGCTTCCGCGGTCTTGTCTGACCGACTGCCCGCGGGCACGGACACCACCGGCGCCTCCGCGCCCGCGCCCGAGACGTCGCAGCCGGCCGCGCGGCGCGTGCCGAAACGGTCGATCGCCGGCATCCGGGTTCAGGGCGAGGCCGACATCCTGGTCAAGTTCGCCAAGTGCTGCACTCCGGTGCCGGGTGACACCATCGTCGGTTTCATCAGCCGCGGGCACGGCGTCGTCATCCACACGCTGGACTGCCCCAAGGCCCTGGATCTGGACCCCGTCCGCCGCGTCGACGTCTCCTGGGACGACGAATCCAAGACCCTGCGCCCGGTCGCCATCCAGGTCACCTGCGAGGACCGCCCGGGCCTGCTGGCCTCCATCTCCAAGTCGTTCACGGAAAACGGCGTCAACATCTCGCAAGCCAAGTGCCGAACCACCGAAGACGGCCGCGCCGTCAACACCTTCCAGGTCACGGTCGGCCACCTCGACCAGCTCAAGACTGTCCTGCGCAGCATCCAGACCATCGATGGCGTCCTGACCGCGACCAGGTTGTAGCGTCTACCCTCGCCCACATTGACGATTGCGTCCCGGCCTGGTAAAAACCGGCCCCCATGGCCTCGAATACGCGAAAAACCTGGAAACGGCGCAGCCGCAAGCACTCGAATATGGGCAAGAAGCGCAAAGCCATCGAGAGCAAGCGGTCGACCCTGCCCAGCGAGGCGCTCTTTGCCGAGGTTGGCGAACCAGGCAAGCCTGTCGCCGCCCCACGTCGATGAATTAACAAGTTAGCGACGTTTTGGGCTAACATCGCCTAACATCGCGCAAAGATGAGGCGACTTGGCGGCCTGCCGATAGCATTCCGCCTCCAAGTCATGACTGGCCAGGAGCCGGATGAAAGTTTGCCCGAACTGCCACACCAACTATCCTGACGACGGCAACTTCTGCCCCCAGGAGGCCTGTGCAACGGCCGAGGGCCCACGCCGCCTGACCGTCGTCCCGGAGCGTTTTGAACAGTCCTCCCGGATTGGAGGAACGCGCAGCGGCGAAATCTGGCGCGCCAAGGATACCCAGTCGGGCGAGGACGTGGCCTACAAGATCGTCGCACCGGAGGTGTTCCCCAGCCCGGCCGGCGTCGAGCGCGCGATGCGCGAGCTCAAGCAGCTGACCCGCGCGCAAAACCCGCACGTGGCCCGTGTCATCGATTTTGGAAAAACCGGCGACGGCCGGTTGTTCGTCGCCACCGAGCTGCTCACCGGCCAGCCACTGGACCAGCTGGTCCAGCAGAACGGGCCGTTCCCGCTGGAACGCGCCAAGCAGATCGCGGCGCAGATCGGCGAGGCGCTGCTGGAGGGGCAGAAGGTCGGGGTCATCCACCACGACCTGGCGGCGAAGAACGTGCTGGTCGGTGATGGCGATGTGGTGAAGGTCATCAACTTCGCGACGCCGCGCCCGCTGACCGAGACCGTCTTCGGTGTCCCGCAGTACCTGTCGCCGGAGCAGGCCGAAGGCAAGCTGGTCGACCAGCGATCAAACACCTACAGCCTGGGCGCCATCTTGATGTTGATGCTGACCGGCGAACCACCCGTCACGGGCGCGGACGACATGGCTGTGCTCGAGAACGTGCTCAAGGGCGAGGTGATTCCGCCCAGCCGGCGGCGCGCCGGCATCGGGCCCGAGGTCGACCGGGTGGTAATGAAGGCGCTGGAGAAGAGCTCCAGCCGGCGGCCGCTCACCATGCGGCAGTTTCTGACCGACATCGGCGGTCTCTCGGCGTCGAGTGGCGAGCCGGGCGCTGCCGCCGGGCACCAGCAGCCAAACTTCGCCAAGACCATGATGTTCACCGGGGGCAGCGCCCCTGAGGTTCGCAAGCTGGTCGCCGAGGCGATCGCGGCGCGCGCGGAGGCCAACGGGTCGGGACCCACGGTGGGATTCTCCGCGCCGGCAGCCACCGCCACGCCCGCGACGGCTGATCCATCGAAGCTGACGCCGCCGCCGGCCGTGACTGCCGGGAACGCGCCCGCCAGTGCGCCCGATGCCGCCGCCTCACAGCTCACGCCGCCCCCGCAGGCGGTCGTCGAAGCGCTGCAAGCGCCGGCCGGCCGCCGCGGCCACGGGGCGGCCGTCGCCGCCACCATGGTCGCGCTGCCCGCGCAATCGGGCGCGGGTCCGCTGCCGGGCTCGTCGGGCGCAGCACCACGACTGGACGCCAACCTGCCGCTGACGCCGCCACCGGCCGCGCGTCCCGAGGCGGCGGCCGCTGCTCCCAAAGGGGGCGGAGGCGGTGGCGGCAAGGGCGCAAACTTCCGCGAGACGCTTTGGTTCAAGAAGGGCGACGTCGAACAGATGGTCGCCGAGGCCAAGGCCAAAGCGGCCGCGTCGGGGAAAGCCGCGGCGCCCGCCGCGACCGGGAACGACGCCGGGCCTGCCAGCGAGCCGGAGCTTCCGCTGGTCGACGAGGGCAAGCCGCTGGAAGATCGATACATCGACGACGGAACGTTGACCGTCGAGGACCGGAAGAAGTTCTCGCTGCGCAGCGGGGGGACCGCGACCGCGATGCCGGTGGTCGGCAAGGTTCCCGGTGAGCGCATGAGCGAGTCAGAGATGCTGGACGAGATCGGCGGCAGCAAACGGATCATCATCATCGGGATCGCCGTCGCGGTGGTGGTGGCGCTGATAGCCGTCCTGGCGGTCGCCTTCAAGGGCAAAAGCCCGGAGAAGAGCGTCGAGGCGCTGACGCCGGTCAACAAACCAACCGAGCCTGTCAAACCGGCGGAGCCGCCCTCAGCGCCAGCCGCCGCGGCAGCGACCGCGCCGGCGGCACCCGCCCTTGCCAAGGAACATGCCGCGCCCAGCCCTCCCGTCATCAAGGAGCCGTCGGCGCCGAGACCCCGCGCCGTGGCAGCCGCGTCTAAAAAAAAGCCTAGCTCAAAAAAGAAGCAGGCGGCGGCAGCGGCGGCGCCCTCGGGCAAGAAGCAGCGACATTAGCATTGGATCTAACTCGGAACCCTGGAAGGGTTCCGCGCCTCCCGCAATGAGCGACCTAGTAGCGCAGGATCGGGACACGCCGGTCGTGGCCTGACTGAAAGGTCTCGATAGCGGCGTCCGCTTCGCGCTCATTCACCACGCGCAGTGCGCCCGAGACGTCGATTTGACCGCGGGCCAGGGCCGCCAGCGCCTCGGGCACCAGGTCGGGGTGGTAGCCGCCACCGATCAGCACCCGCAGGACGGGGGCGGCTTCGAGTCCGGTGAGGGCCGCAGGGGCGCCCAGGCGAAATGACAGCGTGGCGCCGGATACGGACAGCTCCAGCGCCGCCCGGGCGAGCGCGGTGTCCCGGCCGTACACGTAAATGCGGCGCTCCGGGCGGCCCGCATGAGGGCCCGCGGTGGCGGCCGCCTCGGCCTCGCTGATCGCCGCCAGCCAGCACGCCGAACCCGCACCCGACTCGAGGCGCGTGACGCCTTCGCCGACAGCAACGGCCGCATCATCGCCCAGCAGGAACGTGCGGCAGCCGCGCCGCGACGTGAAGGCCGCTCCAACCAGCGTCCAGGGCGCACGGCCGATCCAGATCGCCGTCTCGCCCGGACCGAGGCCCGAACGCGCGGTCGCGTCCAGCGCTTCGGCGACCAGCCCGGCGCCGATGATCGTCATCGGGTCGAGGGCGGCGACCGCGGGTTCGTCCAGCGGCGTCAGATAACGTTCCGGCAGCTCCACGCCCGACGCGTGCTCTCGCGACAGGCCGGGGCGCGCCGATGGGCACGCCGCACCGAGGCCGCGGCGACAGATCGCGCATTCGCCGCACGGCAGTCTTCCGGGGACAAAGACCGCCCGCCCATGACCGGTTTGCCCAGCGTCGCTTTCGATCACGGCGACCGCGTCGCCCGCACCGTCGGGATCGATGCCCTGCGCCAGGTGTGTCGCCCGCAATCGAACCGTTGGAGACCCACCCTCAGCGCGCACGGCCACCGTCAGTGTCCTGATTCCTCAGCGATCGAGGATGTCAAAGCGCATCGTCCGAGGACGGCCGTCGCGCAAAAAGTCGATGACCAGGGTAGGGGACGTTCGCAATGCGTCCCAGATGTCCTTGGCTTCCTCCGGGCGTTCGACGCGGCGCCCATTGATTCGCGTGACGACGTCGCCCGCCTGCAGGTCCAGCCCCTGGTAGCAGACGTCCTCGGGAAGGTTTCGAACGATCCAACCCCGGAAGCGGCCACGTTCCAGCTTGGGATCGACGTCGACGCTACGCAACCAGCTGCCAAGCCCGGCGTCGAGCGTTCTGTTCACCGCCGCGCGACGCAGCCCGTCCGTTCCCAACCGTGCGTCGCACGAGACCCGCGGGGCGATGGTCGGCGGCACGAGCGCCGGGGGCGCGACCTCCTGGCTCTGGCGCGCGGCCACCGAAGCCGCCAGCTCGGCCGCAGAGGCTGCCGCTGGCGGCGAGACTGATCCCGTCGCGCTGCCGCCCATCTCGGCGCCAAGCTCGCCGGCTCCGCCTGGCCGGCCGTGGTGCGACGCTGTCTCGGGCGCACCGCCGTGACCGCAGCCGGCGGTGATCGCGGCCGCCAGAATCAGCAAAAGCGACAGGGGCAGACATCCACCGCGCGCGCACACGCTCTTCACGCCGCCGTCCTTGGGCCGAGGCCACCGATGACCCGATCCACCTCGCGCGCTATCGCCGACGAAACCTCGTCGACACCGCGGCCGCCGTCCAGCACCACCACGTCCGGATCGCCGCTGGCCAGTCGGCGGTAGTTGCTGGCCACGCGCTCCTGGTAGGCGTCATCGTCGTAACGCTCCACGCTGCGCTGCGCGGCCAGGCGCCGCGCGGCCGCGACAGGCACCGGCACGTCCAGGAGCAGCGTCAGGTCCGGCCGGCGGATTCCGCGCGCCAGGCCCGCCACCCAGTCGCGTTCCGCCTCCTCGGCCTGATAGGCTAGCGACGACAGCAGATATCGATCGGACACCACGTCGCTGCCGGCGGCCAGCGCCGGTTCGATCTCGCGCTGCAGGTGATCGCGCCGGTCGGCGGCGAACAGCAGCGCCATCGCCAGCCCATCCACCGGTTTGCCGTCCGCGGGCCGGTGCTGTCCCAGCAGGATCTCCCGCAGCAAGCGCCCGACCGGCCCCACGCTGGGCTCACGCGTCCCGAGCGCCCGCCGCCCGCGGCGCCCGAGATGGGACACCAGGCGATCGAGCTGGGTTGTGGTACCCGATCCGTCGATGCCCTCGAGCACGACAAAGACCGGTCGCGGAGACTCAGCAATAGCGGGCAAGTTTCACCTGGGGGGCGCTGTGGTCTAAAGTTGCTCCCTCGATCTACTACGGACTTGTCCTTGGCCTCCAGCGAAACGACGACACGACAGTTCTTGGCGGCCCTGACCGTGGCCGCCCTGGCGGCGGCATTGGCCCCCGGCGCCCTGGGTTGCCGTCGCTCGCCCGATCAGTCGGCGGCCCCGAACGCCGCGACCGCCACCAGCGCCGTCGTCGATGTGCGCTGCGTCGAGCGACCGGAAGGCTGCATCTGGTGCGAAGGGCGCGGCCCTGCGACGCCACCGGTCGAGGCCGATTCACCGCCAGCGTCGCTGTGCGACCCCAAGGATCCGGGCGAGTGCGTCGACTTCTGCTCGCAGCTGACGCCCGAGTGCGCCGTGAAGTGGCACGCCGGCCCAAGCTGTCTACTCCCGTCGGAGCAAGAGTTCCGTCGCGAGCTGTTTCGCCGCGACACCGCCGATCGACCGGAGGCCACGGTGCAGGGGCGCGTCATGGACGAAGCCGGCAAACGCGTCGAAGGGGCCAAGATCCGCGCGTGGTTTCAGGGCACAGCCATCCTCGATGAGACCTCTGGCAAGGACGGGAGCTTCCGCCTCAAGTTGCCTGCGGGGCCGTGGAGCTATTCCATCCGCGTCAGTCACGTCGGATTTGCCGCCGAGGTCAGCGACCTGAAGCTCGACCGGGCGGGCAGCGTGACGCGCGCGTTCCGCATGGCGCCCGAGAACATGACGCGCGGGCGGGTGGTCGACAACAAAGCCATTCCGGTCGGCGGCGTCACCATCATCGCGCTGCGCAACCCGGACGATTCCATCGAATCCGGCTCGGCCGTCACCGGGGATGACGGCAACTTCACCCTGGGAGGCCTCGAGGCCAAGCGCTACTACCTGCGCGCCTCGAAGTTCGGGTGGCTGCCGAACACGCTCAAATCGGTGGTGGTGACACCGGCCGTGACTCCTCCTCCCCGGGTCACCATCAAGCTGACCCGCACCGGCGTGATCAAGGGGAGGGTCATCGACACCGACGGCGACGGCAAGCCCGGTGCGACGGTCGTTGCCCTGTTGTCGGGCGGCGGCGTCACCAGCTCGCCCATCATCTGGACCGCCGACAGCGAGGGCGAGTTCGCCCAGGATCGCTTCGGCAAAGGCACCTACTATCTCTGGGCTCGCCACGGCGAGATGCTGGTTTATCCGCCGGTCAAGATCGAGATCGAAGAGGCGAGCCTGGCCGCCGCCATCGAGCTGAAACTGTCGCACCGCGGGGCGCGTGTTCGCGGGCAACTGTCGGCCGCGCGTGGCGGCAGGTTGGCGCAGGAGACGCGCGCCGTGCTGCTCGGCCGATCGCCGCTGGCGCTGCCGCGCAAGGCGGTGGGCGAGATCGACGCGCAAGGGCGCTTCGTGGTGACCGGCGTGCTGCCAGGCCGGTACGAGCTGACCGTACGGGTGGGCCCGAAGCTCTTGCCGATTCTGAGCGGCCCGCGCGAGGTCGAGATCCCCATCGAGGCCGGCGCGACCGTTGACCTCAGCGAAGCCGTGACCGTCCGCCCGCAGACAGAAGAGTAGGGCGCTGGTCGAGCGTGGACTAGTGCAGGACGCGCATGCGGCTCAGGCAGTCCTGCAAGATGCCATGGCTCTCATTTTCGAAGGAGGTGAAGCGGACGGCCATGCCGGAGACCGCCTTGCTCTCGCCGTTCTGGGTGAAATTGATGTAGTAGTGGTTCTTGACCTCGCCGGTCGCGACCACATCCCCGGTCCCGTCGGGCACCGGAAAACAGACCCGCACGGTGGCGCCCAGGGGCAACGGATCGCGCAGCTCGAGGAAGATGCCCCCGGCTGAAACGTTGCGAGCCACGCCGTACGTGTCGCCGAACAGCAGCGACTCGATCCGGACCGAGAACATCTTGTCGAAGCGCAGGTGCTGTCGCTTGTCGTCGGCGCCGGAGGGCTCGTGACTGTCCAGCTCGGCTTGGTCGCTGTCGGCGGCTTCGTGGGAAGGGGTTCTCATGGGGTTTATCGTACAGTGTGCCCTAATGAAGTCAAAAAACCTACATGTGGGCAATCGAGTAGGGGGGCCGTGAGTAGGGGCCAACCGTCACGTTGAGGTCGACAAGGTGAGCGACAGCGACGAAATGGTGCGCGCGTCTGGCGGGCCCTCGTCAGTGTGGTTGTCGCTGCTGGCGTGGCTGCCGCCGATTCTGTGGGCAACGCTGATCTTCGTCCTGTCGGCGATTCCTGGCGACGGCCTGCCGCCCCTGCCGGTCGCACAGACCGACAAGCTGATTCACGCGGCGGTGTACCTGGTCCTGGGCGTACTTTGCTTTCGTGCGCTGGCCCGGACCACCCGGTTGGGACCAAGAGCCGCGCTGGCGGCCGCAGCGCTGCTGGCGACGCTGTACGGAGCGGGCGACGAGCTTCACCAGAGGTTCACGCCGGGACGAAGTCCCGACCTCGCCGATGTGGCGGCGGACGCGTTCGGCGCGGTGGCCGGCGTTTTGTTGATCGGCGCGGTCAAACGACGCCGGGCGCGGCGGCGCGATGGATGAAAACCTCCGCCTGCCTTATGATGGCCCTAAGCGTTAGCCTCGATGCTCCCCGACGAGAGAACCACGCACAGCAACACGCTGGCGCTGCCCAGCGACGTTGAGGCATTGGTGGCAGCGCCCGGGCGCGGCATCGCCCGCCCGCTGGTGACGTTCATGCGCTCGCAGAACATCAACGTCCAGACCGCCACCGACGCGGACACCGCCTTTGAAGAGGCGCTGCTGCATCCGCCCGATGTCATCTTGATCGACGATCGCCTGCCGCCGGTGGGCGGCATCGAGCTCTGCCAGCGCCTCAAGGGCAACGTCCGCACGCACTTCGTCCCGGCCATCGTTTTTCTCCTGAACGACCTGCGCCAGCACCGGCTGCGCGCGCTGGCGGCGGGCGCTGATGCCGTCTTCGCGCCGTCAACCGACGCGCAAGAACGTCGCACGCGCCTGTGGTCGCTGCTGCGCAGCCGCGCCCTGCACCGCCAGCTTGATCGAAAGCAGCGCACGCAGGGCTCGGAGATCATCGAACGGCGCCGCTGGTTGAATTTTTTCCTGCACGATCTGCAGGGGTCGGTCGCGGCGCTGCGGGCGAACTTCGACTTCATCGCCAGCTTCAGCCCGCCGCCAGACGACCCAAGGTACGGCGACTTTCAGGACAGTATCGAGGACGCGCGCACGGTGTTCGCGTTGCTGGTGCACAGCGCCCGCACCGTGACCGACTATGAACACCACGAGACCGGTCAGCTGGTGGTAAAGCCGACGCCGTTTTCATTGCGCGGGCTGGCCATCGAGATCGAGGCCGAGCTGCGTCGGCACGCCACCATTCACGGTAAACCCGTGAGGCTGGTCTCAACCGGCGCCATCGATACCCGCGCCAGCGAGAGACTGGTGGCGGGCGATCGTGACCTGGTGAAACGGGCGGTGATGAACCTGGTGTTGCACGCCGTGCGCCGTGGCGAGCCCGATCGGCCGGTCACCATGGACGTTCAGGAAGGGACGGGGGGCGTGCGCTTCTCGGTCACCATCCTGGGCGATCCGCAACGAGGGGAGCGCGCCCAGATCTTCGAGCCTTACGCGCAGCTCAACGCGCACTCGGTCGGATACGGCCTGGGCCTGGCGCTGGCCCGCGCGGTCGTCCAGCTGCACGGCGGGCGGATCTGGGTCGACGAGGTTCCGCCCAGCGGCTGGGCCTTCGTGCTGGAGCTCAACTACGACGCCAATGTGGGTAGCGGCAGGAGCCGGCCCAAGCGAGCACCGTCATCAGCGACGCCGGGTTCGCCGCCGCCGCCCTCGTCGCGCAACAACGGCAAGCACCAGGATCGCCATGGTTGAACGCACCCTGCGCGTCCTGCTGGTGCCGGCACTGGTGATGCTGCTGGCGGCGCGCGCGGCGGCCATTCCGCCGCCTCCCCCCGGCAAGGTCGACGAGCTGTGCCGGGCGCTGCTGGAGGACACCAACTACAAGGTTCGCGTGCAGGCGGCCCTGGTTCTGGGGCGGCTGGGCGACATCCGGGCGGTGGGTCCGTTGACCAGCGCGCTGGGGGACACCAACAAGACGGTTCGCGCCATCGCCGCGCAGGCCCTGGGGCAGATAGCGGACGGGGCGGCGCTCGAGCCTCTGCGCGCGCTGCTCAAGCGCGAGAGCGACCCGTTCGTGAAGGCGCAGACCGAAAAGGCGCTGGCGGCCCTGGCCACGGCCAGTGCGGCGGCCGGGAAACGCGCCAAGATCTACCTCAACTTCGGGCCGTTCACCGGGGGGGTCAAGTCTGCCGGGCCCGAGGCTGCCAAGATCATCGCGGACGCGCTGGCGCGGGAGCTGGGCAAGCTGCAGGTGGTCACCCTGACCCTGAACCCGAACGACCAGAAAAACTTCGCCAAGAGCGGCCTGCTGGGGTTCTACATCGACGGCAACATCACCCGCCTGGACGACGTTTTGACCGGCGGCAGCCCCGAGACCTCGTGTGACGTCAAGGTGACCGTCGCGCGCTGGCCCACCAAGAGCATTATCTCGTGGACCAACGCCGGGGCCAGCGTTCAGTCCGGGTCGCGCCCCCGCGACAAGGAAAATGCCCGCCGGGATTGCCTCGAGGCGTCAGCCGGCCAGCTCGGTGAAGATCTCACAAAATTTCTCAAATCGCAGGGCGGGTAGGAAGATGATTCGCAAGCCGATGTGGAGGCCCCAATGAACAGCACGGAAGCGGCATCGCAGGCGCGTCCGGCCTACAAGCGCAAGGTCCGGAATTACCTGCTCGACGTCGGGCTTCAGCTCCGGTACACGGCGACCATCGTCATCGTGGCGGTGTTCCTGACCGCCGGCCTGGGGTTCAAGATGTACCAGGCGACGCGCGACGTCTCGAAGGTGATCCTGTGGACCAGCCTGGTCGATCCCTCCAGCGCCGAGGAGCTCCAGGCGCAGTTCTCCAACAGCGACCGCGTCGTGCTGTGGGGAATCATCGGGTTCGGGCTGGTGCTGGTGCTGTCAATCAGTGCCGTCGGGATCCTCATCACGCACAAGGTCGCCGGGCCCTTGCACAAGATCGCGAACATCTTCGCGCGCGTCCGCGACAACCGCCTTGGCCCGTCGCTGTCCAACTTGCGAAAGGGGGACGAGCTGCAGGAATTCTATTCGGCCTTTCGCGAGATGCACTCCGCCCTGCGCGAGCGGGTGGAGGAAGACATCCGGATGCTGGGCAACGCGGTGTCGGCGCTGGAGACCGCGCCCGACGCCCGATCGTCGCCGGCGATGGCGCGATCGATTGAGGATCTGCGGCAGCTGCGCAAGCGCAAGGAGGACAGCCTCGAACCCAGCGCCGACAGCGGCCTGCTGGATGTCTCCAAGATGAAGTAGCTGGCGGTCAGCTCTGGCGGGTCTGGGCGGCGCTGACCAGGCAAAGCCCGTGCAGAAACAGGCCGGGCAGGAAGCAGCAAGCGTAACCCATCAACGTGGTCGCCATCCAGGCCACGCCTGCGCCCGCGCGGCCGGAGTAGATGTGCCCGGCGCCCGGGATCAGCATGGACAGCATCACCGCCGTCACCGGGCTGTGCTTGGGGCGCAGGGTCATCAGGAACGAGTCCCCCAGCGAGATACCGGGAGGACCTACCATCATTCCATTGGCGCCCCCGCCGAATCCGGGATGGTTACCGTTGTTCGGGTTAGAGAGCGGCTTGCGCCCCGGGTAGACGTATTCAATGACGCCGGCCGCCGAGGTCCGCACCAGGAGGGTGCCTTGCTCCACCATTCGAGCCAGGTGGCGCTCCGCCGTCCTGACCGAGGTGCGGCCCAGGTAAGCGACGTGGGCGGCGGTGATGGGAACGTCCGTCTCGAACAGCACCTTCAAGACCAGCTGTTCGAATTCATCAAAATCCATGCGACGCCTACAAGATTAGCATACGTCTGGCGCCGGATTTTCTTGAGTGTTCATTTGCTGTTTGAGGTGCTCTCAGGACATTTTTGTCATTCCCGCTCAAGAGCCTGTTGGGGCCCCCGCGCTGGCGACGCCGGAGGCGGCTGCCGCTTCCGTTCCGCGTGTGGGCGAATGGAGTCGACGGCGCTTGGCATCCGGCCGATTTCTCGTAGTCTTCCGTAATGGCAACGGAAGCGGCGACGACGACCGGGGTAGTGCAGCGGGGCACCTTCTTGCGTCGGCACCGCTGGAAGCTGCTGCTGCTGGCCGTGGTGCTGGTGGGCGGGGGGTTGTTCAGCCTCTACACGATGGCGGTGATGGCCTTTTCGTACTCCAAGGGTGACCGCGTCGGCTATATCCAGAAGTTGTCCAAGAAGGGGTGGCTGTGTCGAACCTGGGAGGGGGAGCTGGCGATCACGCAGATCCCGGGCGCGCCCCCTGTCGTGTTCGATTTCTCCATCCGTAGCGACGCCGTCGCCGCGGAGCTCGCCAAGGCCGAGGGCAAACGTGTGTCATTGACGTACGAACAGAAGGTCGGCGTGCCGACCACGTGTTTCGGCGAAACGCCATACTTCGTCACCGGCGTCCGTGTCGTGACGCAATAGCGCGGACTGCATGACGGATACGGGCAGGCCGCTCGGAAAGACCGGGGCGCGAGTGCTTCCCCTGTCGCTGGGCGGGGAGGGGATCCTGCGAACCACCGGCCGCGCCCGCGAGGCCGTGCCGGTGATCCTCGAGGCGTTGCGTCTGGGGGTCCGCTATTGCGACACCGCGCCCGCGTACCAGCAGAGCCAGGACTACTACGGCGCGGCGTTCCGCGAGGCGGGGAAGGGCGCGCGCGACGGTGTCTTCCTGGCCTCGAAGACGCATGAACGGACGCGCGATCGGGCGCTGCGCCTGCTGGACGATTCGCTGCGGCGCCTCGGGACCGATCACCTGGACCTGTGGCAGATGCACGATCTGCGCGACATGTCGGAGCTGGAGGTCATTGGAGGCAAGGATGGCGCGCTGCAGGCGGCGCAGGAGGCGCGCAGCGACGGTCGGATTCGTTTCATCGGGCTGACCGGACACCACGACCCCGCGGTGCTGGTCGAGGCCATGCGGCGGTTCGCCTACGACAACGTGCTGGTCGCGATGAATCCCGCCGATGCCCGCTACCGGCCGTTCTTGCCCACCGTCGTGGCGGAGGCACGGCGGCGCGGGATCGGCGTCGTGGGGATGAAGGTGATGGCGGCGGGGCTCCTCTTGCGTGAAGCCAAGGCCAGTGAGCTGATCCGATATGGCGCCTCACACGCCGACACGGTGATCGTGGGCTGTTCCAGCGTCTCCGAGGTGCGTGAAAACATCGCGGCCGCGCAAGACTTCGTGCCGATGTCGGACGAGGAGCAGCGCGCGCTGGAAGAGCGGATCACCCCGCGCGCGGCTCGCTACGATACCTTCAAGGGGTAGGTCGGCCGCGCGCGCCGGCCGCACGCCCAACCGCGCCCGCAGCCACGGATGAACGCGGACCAAAGCGGTCCAGCGAGCGCGCCTTGGCCTTGGCGGCCTCCTCGGCCCGGTCACGCGGAGGGGACAGGGTGACCAGCCCGTCGACCAGCTGCCGGGCGATCTGGAACACGTCCTCGATCGCCCGGTTGAAGGAAACCTCGTTGAGCTTGGACGGGCTGTTGAAACCGCTCAGCTTGCGCACGAACTGCAGTGAGGCGGCGCGGATCTCGTCATCGGTCGCGGGTGGATCGAAGTTGAACAGCGTCTTGATGTTGCGGCACATGCGGACTCCTTCTTACTCCTGGGCTGACCAGCTATTTTAGCCGACGCGCAGCTCGGAGAGGCGGCGCGCGAGAAATTTCCGTTCCGCGTCGTTACCGACCAGCTCGAGCGCCTGTTGATAGGCGGCCGCCGCTTCGGCCATACGCCCGAGACGCCGCAGCAGATCGGCGCGCGCGGCGGGCAGCAGGTGATAGTTGCGCAGCAGATCACGGGACACCAGCTGATCCAGAAGCCGCAGCCCCACCTCCGGCCCATCCGCCATCGCGACCGCCACCGCGTGGTTCAACATGATCACCGGCGACGGGTGCAGCGCGAACAGGCGGGCGTAGATCGTCGCGATCTGCCGCCAGTCGGTGTCGGCGGCGCGGACCGCCTGCGCATGCAACGCCGCGATCGCCGCCTGCAACGCGTAGCTGTCGGGCGGTCCGCCGGCCAGAGCCTCGTCGACCAGCGCCAGACCCTCGGCGATCTGCCGGCGGTCCCAGCGCGCGCGGTCCTGATCCTCCAGCAGGACCAGATCGCCTTCGACGGTGACGCGGGCGTCTCGTCGCGAGTCATGGAGCAGCATCAGCGCCAGCAGGGCCTTGGGGCGCGGATGATCGGGCAAGAGCTCAATCAGCAGACGTCCCAGCGCGATGGCCTCACCGGCCAGCTCGTGACGAACCAGCGCGTCGCCTGAGGTCGCCGCGTAACCTTCCCCGAACACCAAGTAGACGACGGCCAGCACGGCATCCAGCCGGTCGGGCAAGTCCTCCGGATCCGGCACGCGATACGGGATGCGTGCGGCGCTGATCTTCTGCTTGGCGCGCACCAGCCGCTGCGCCATGGTGACCGGCGGAACCAGGAAGGCGCGCGCGATCTCGTCGGTGCCGAGACCGCAAAGCGTGCGCAGCGTGAGCGCCACCTGCGCCTCCAGCGCCAGGGCAGGGTGACAGCAGGTGAAGATCAGGCGCAAACGATCATCGCCGCGAGCCGCCTCTGCTTCCTCGGAGCCGTCATTGACCGTTTGCGCCTCGTCGACCTCGTGGGCCAGTTCCTGGTGTTTCCGTTCCGCGATTTTTCCATGGCGAACGACGTCGGCGGCCTTGTTGCGAGCGGCGCGGATCAGCCAGGCGCGTGGATTGTCCGGCTGCCCCTCGCCCGGCCACTGGCGCAGCGCCGCCTCCGCGGCGCTGGCCAGTGCGTCCTCGGCCAGGTCCCAGTCCCCGACCAGGCGGATCAGGGTGGCGAGGATGCGCGCGCGCTCCTCCTTGAAGATGCGCTCGAGGGCTGCGATCCCGATGCCCATTAAGGGCGTCGATAGTCCGCGGGAAGCTCCATGACGGGCCGCACCTCGATGCCGCCGAAACGGGCGCCGGGAATACGTGCCGCGATCTTGATCGCCTCGTCGAGGTCCTTGGCCTCGACCAGGTAATAGCCGCCCAGTTGCTCGCGACTCTCCGCAAACGGGCCATCGGTGGTCAGTGTCTTGCCGTCGCGGACCCGCACCATCGTCGCGGTCGAGCTGGCCTGGAGGGCGTCGCCGGCCTTGAAGTTCCCACTCTTGACGATGGCGGCGGAGAAATCGCCGTATTCTTTCATCATCTGGGCCTGATCGGCCGGGGTGGCGTTTTTCATGCCTGATTCGTCGGTATAGATGAGCAGCACGTATTGCATGGCTTGATTCTCCGGGGTTGTTGTGCGGGAGCGTATCGTCCCACCCCTGAGTCGATCCAGCGGGCGCAAGATCGACAGCGATCGAACGCAACCCTGCAAATTCGACCTACCAGCGCGAGGGCGCGGACTCTCTCAGGCGTACCCGTCGAACTCTTTGGTCCGAATCCAGTCGAGGACCTCGCGCCGACCGCGCACCAGCCGCGACTGCGCCGCGGAGACCGAGATACGGGTCAGGCGGGCCATCTCGGCCAGATCGTGGCCCAGGATGTCGTGCAGGATCACGGCCTCCGCGCGCCGCTGGTTGACGTTGGCGAGGGCGCCCACCAGCCGCTCGATGCGGCGGCGGTTGTCCGCCGCGCGCTCGGGGGTGGGATTCGCCGCCGCCACCAGGTCCAGCGGCTGCTTGGTAATGCTGCGATCGAACAGACGCCGTTCACGCGCGCGGGCGCGGATGGTATCGACGGCGAGGTGCTGCGTGATCACGCTGGCCCACGACCGCAGGCTGCAGTTCTGCGAGAAGCGGCCCGAAATGATCGTCGTCATGACACGCTCGATCGCCACCTGGGTCAGGTCATCACGATCAGCGTCGCCGGGACCGAGCAGCCGCAGCAGGACGGCGTCCACCGCATCCTCAACCCGATCGTAAACGGCCTCTGCGGCCAGCGCTTCACCCGCTGCCAGCGCAGCACAGAGCTCACCATCGGTCGGCTCGGCGGCGCGCTCTGAAACTGCGAGACGGGCCGTCTGTCGCAACATGAATGAAATGTTACCGGTATCATCCAACGTGTCAAGCGCTCGTTTCCAACTTCCTCCAAAGTCCGCCAACTCGCGGGATAATTAACCGGCCACCGAAACACACGCGCGTCAGAGTCCCAAATCGTCGGCACGGCGCGCAATGCTGCCGACGTCCTGCGAATGCGACAATTGCTTAAAGCCCGACCTGACAGGGGTTGCCGCTGTGCGACGCCCGCGGCACAGGAACCGGATCCGGGACGTTTTCCGACGACAAACTGGCTGCTGGTGCGGGTCGTTTACTCGAGGACATCCGTTCCGTCACTCGGACCCGGGGCATTGGCGCCGCGACGGCGGGAATTGCCGCCAACATCCGGAGCTGTGCTGCAACTGCGGAAGCAACTACCGCTGGCGCCGCAACGATAACCTCGCCATGCGCGCCCCGTCTGATGCGACCGCCTGCGCGGACCGCCTGGCCAGTGGAATGGTACCGTTAACACGAATTAAACTCGGCCGCGCCGGGGATCGCCGCGCGATCCTCGACGTCGCGTGCGGTCAAGCGAAGACGGTATATTGTGCGCGATACGGCGCGGCGCGATAGACAACGTCCAGGGGAGCGAACATGAGCGACGAATTCCAGGGACCACCGCCGATTGATATTCGTGGGGTCTCGCTTGAAACATCGGGCTCGGCGCAGGACCTGCGGCTGTCGTATCGCGGGCAGGGGACGGACCTATTTCTGGTCGTGCTCAAGAACGTGTTCCTGACGCTGGTGACGCTGGGGATCTACGCACCGTGGGCCCGGACCGAGCGGAGACGATACCTGTGGAAGCAGGTCCAGATCGACGGGCAACGGCTGGAATACACTGGCACGGGAAAAGAGATATTCATCGGTCTGCTCAAGGTGGCGGCGGTCTATCTGGTGCTGGCGCTGGCGCCGAAAATTGTCGGCAAGTTTTCCGCGCCGGCCGGGGTCTTTGTTCAGTTCGCCATGGTCGTCGTGATCTCCATCCTGCTGCCGTATGCTGTCTACTGGTCACGGCGGTATCTGCTGTCGCGTACCCGCTGGCGTGGGATCGCGTTTGGGCTGGGAGGTAGCGCCGGCGCGTTTGCGAAGCTCTGGCTCAAGGGGCTGGTGCTCACCGTTGTCACGCTGGGCTTTTACAGCCCCGTGTTCACCAATCAGGTGCGCGGCGCGCTGACCCGGAATACCCAGTACGGCAACGTTCGTTTTTCATACGACGGCCGTGATGGCGAGGCCTTCAAGATCAGCATCGTCGGGTTTCTGCTGACGCTGCTCACCCTTGGGATCTACTTCCCGTGGTACAGCGCCCGCATGCAGCGCTTCCGGATGGCGCATACGCACTTCGACCGGGCCGCGGGATCGTTCGACATCACCGGGGGATTGCTGTTCAAGCTGATGTTGCTCAACGTCTTCGGCATGATGTTGACGCTGGGGATCGCCTTTCCGTGGATCGTGACCTATTCGCTGCGGACCTTGCTGCCGCGGATGCGGTTCGAGGGGCCCGTGGACTTCACCGCCATCATGGCAGTGCCTGCCTCCGGCAATGCGGCAGCTGATTCGTTGGCCGGTGCGCTGGGCGTTGAGCTGGGGTTGTGATCGACGCGGGCGGGGCGCCGCCGGCCAATCTTGGCGAGTTTTCCGACGGCGTCACCGCGGCCGTTAACCCGGTAACCCTGACCATCGAGGGCGACGCGCTGGTCGGTACGCGCGGCGGCTTCCTTGATGACGTGACGGTGCTTCACTGGCAGCTCGGCCGAGTTCAGACTGAATCGCTGGGCGATGGGCGCATGGTGGTGAAGTCGCGAGATTTTGAAGGTGCGAGCCTGACACTGACAGCGGACGTAGCCGCGCTGCTGGGTTTGCCAGAGAGTGGCACGCGACAACGGGTTTCCCGCGGGCGAGCCGTCATGCTCTATGGCGCCGGTTGTGTCGCGGCGGCGGCGTTACTCTACGCGTCGGCGGCGCCGGTCTCCCGGCTGGTGGCAGGCCGCGTTCCGCAATCGGCGGAGGCGGCGCTGGGGCAGGAGATTGGCTTGCTGCTTTCGAAGCAGTACTGCGAGACGCCGGCGGCGCGTGAGGCGTTGCAGGGGTTGGCGCACCGGCTAGGGGCGAGGCCCGACGTGGCCGTGCACCTGATGGACGCATCAATGGTGAACGCCTTCACCTTGCCAGGCGGCGGCGTCGTCGTCACCCGGGGACTTGTCGGCGAAGCCCAGGGGCCGGACGAGGTGGCTGGCGTGCTGGCGCACGAGATCGAACACGTGGCACGCCGCCACGTGCTGGTGCGGTTGGTGCGCAGCTCGTTGCTGGCCGTGCTGTGGCAGGTCTCGATCGGCGACTTCTCCGGGCTGCTGGTGGTGGACCCAAAGACCGCGTTCGACATCGCGACGTTGCGGTTCTCGCGCGACGATGAACGCGAGGCGGACGCAGGCGGGCTGACGCGCCTGGATAGCGCCGGCATCACGCGCGATGGTTTCCGGCAGTTCTTCAGCCGGATGCAGGCCAAGACCGACGCCATCCCGGCGTGGCTGTCGAGTCACCCGACCAGCGCCGAACGGTCCCAGGCCAGCGCCGATCCGCAACCGGCGGCGTATGCCGCCCTGGACGCGACGGCGTGGCAGGCGCTTCGGGACGGCTGCAAGTCCAAGTAAAGGGCCCGGCGACCCTAAACGCCGTCCAGACCCAAGGTGATGCGGCCGCTGAACTGGTATTGCCTCTTCTCCGTGAAGGGGTGGAAGCGCGCCCCCTGCACATCGCGGAACAGCCGTTCGAGACCGGTGCTCCGGTAGAACGAAGCACCGCCGGCTACCTCCATCGCTTTGTCCACGGCTGCCAGAACCGACCGCGCGACCACGGTCTTGTACATGTACGTGCGGCGCGAGCGTTCGGTCATGGGCTGGTAATCGTACTCGTTCGCGTTGGCGATCATCGCAGCCAAGGCGACGTCCGCAGTGGCAAGCTCTGTCTCCATCTCACCCACTAGCGCTTGCACGAACGGATCCTCCCGGCGGCTAGCCGCGCATGACAGCGCCACGGCGCGCGCCGCGTCCGCCACGCCGGCGTACACCGAGTAGACCAGCGGCCAGACCAGGGGGCTGACGACATCCCAGAAGCGATGCCACTTGCCGGCCGGCCGGCGGACGGCGATCGCGGCATCGGGGACAAAGACTTCGTTGATGGCGATGTCGTTGGAGCCGGTGCCGCGCATGCCCAGCGTACGCCAGTTGTCCTGGATCGCGACACCCGGCGCGGCGAGAGGAATCGGCAAGTGCAGCACGGTTCGGCCTGCCTCCGGATCGTCGTAGACCGCCATCGTCAGCAACAACTGTCCACCAGGGCTGCCGCTGCCGAAGACCTTGCGGGCCGTGATCTTGAATCCCCCCTCCACCTTCTCGGCGGTACCGGAACCGTCGAGCCAGTCCGAACCGCCGCTCGACACCAGGATCAGCTCCTCGGCGGCCACGCGGCGCAGCAGGGGCTCCGCGGTCTTGTCCCCGTGCTTCCAGCGCCAGACCGTCCCCGCGATGAGGTGCGTGTGCATCGCGAGGGCGAGCGCGGTCGAGCCGCAGCCGCCGGCGAGCACGCGCAGCAGCTGGCACAGCGTTGCATGGCTGGCGCCGCCACCGCCCAGCTCCGCCGGAATACCGGCCGAGAAGAGCTTCCGCCCCTTGAGAGCGGCGTAGTTCTGGGCCACGAACGAATCATCGGCATCATGCATGGCGGCTCGTTCGGCGAACGTCGCCGCGAGATCCCGTGCCACGACCAACCAGTCAGTCTCGTGCTGTGTCTTCTGTTCCACGATCGTTCTCCTTTTTTGTAGTCTCAGGCCCGAACCTCGAACACGAATGGGTTCTCGCCGGCGCGGCGAAACCGGGTGAACCCGCCTGCAAGCACTGCCGCACGCAGCCGGGCCTCTGCCGCGTTCCGGGCGACGATCATCCAGGTTCCATCGGGGGCCAGGCTGCGACGGACGTGGCGAGCGGCCGCTCCCGGTTCCTCCCCGTCGCCGAGGCCTTCGACATGGACGACGTCGTCGTAGCCGGAGCCCGGGAAGTCGGCTGGCAGGCCGAGCTCGAAGGAAACCCGCTCGGCGACTCCCTGCGCCGCTGCCAGCCGACGCGCTCGGACGACGTCGTCTTTACACGCGCCGAAGCTCACGAAGCGGGACCTCGGGTAGGCGAAGGCGAGGAGGATCGTCGGTGCTCCCAGGCCGCAGCCGATCGCCGCCGCCTTGCCGCCGCTGCTTAGCTACACCGGGACTCGATCGAGAGACACGATCCAGGCCAGGAACTCCGCTGCTGCATGGGTCCCGCTAGCCCAGCCGGCTACTTCGCCTTGAGGGCCTTCATGACCTCGTCGGCAGACTGGTAAGTGCGTTCGGGCAGCGCGCCGGCAAACCATTTCTTCTCGTCGGCCTGGAAGTCCACCAGGTTGTTGCACGAGGCCACAAGCTCGGCCTTCGTCGCCGGGTACTGCTGATGCTCGCGCAGGTGCTGCTCGACGCGTTTCCAGTCGACCTTGACGTTGCTCGCCTTGCTGGCAGCCGGCTTTTCGGCGTGGGCGACGGCGGCGGTGGCGAGCGCGAGGGACAGCGACAGGACGAGGGTCTTGATGATCGTGCGCATGGCCTTTTCTCCTTTTCGTGTTTTGTGGCCGGCGCGGTTTGCTCCGGCCTCACGAACGAGAGTGGGGCAGGGGCGTGTTAGCCCCCGTTGGCGCCAGCGTTTAAATGTGCGACCTTGGCGAAGGGTCCATGAGCGCGGCGGAGTCTGGGCAACAACCGCTTGAGATACGCCTGCTTGGCGAAATCGCTGTGACCCGCGGCGGTCAGGCCCAGGAGCTACCGGCCTCCAAGAAGACACGGGCGCTGCTCGGCTATCTGGTCGCGACCGGGCGGCCGCACATGCGCGAGCGGCTTTGCGAGCTGCTCTGGGACGGGCCTGACGATCCTCGCGCCGGGCTGCGCTGGGCTCTGGCGAAGCTGCGTCCGGTCCTCTCAGACCGCGGGCCCGCGCGGCTGGTCACCGATCGTGAACACGTGGAGTTCGCGCCGATCGCGGTCGATGTGGACGTCGTGGCCATCCGGGCGCTCGGCGACCTGGCCAGCGCTTCGACGGACGCGCTGGAAGCGGCGGCCGCGCGCTTCGGAGGCCCATTTCTCGAAGGACTGGACCTCCTGGGATGTGTTCGTTTTCACGCCTGGTGCGTGGCGGAGCGCGAGCAGCTCCAGTCTCGCCACGTCGCGATCCTTCGGGCGCTGATCGATCGCCTGGCGGATCAGCCGGAGGCGGCCCTCGGTCACGCCCGTGCGTTGCTCGCGCTCGATCCGCTGGCGGAGTCTTCGCACCTGACGGTGATGCGCCTGCTCGGGGCGCTGGGCCGGGTGCGCGAGGCTCTCGCGGCCTACCAGAGCTTCAAGCGCCTCCTGGAGGCGGAGCTCGGCACGCGGCCCTCGGCCGAGCTCGAACGGGCGCGCATGGCGCTGGGACGGTCGGCCAACCCGGACGCCCGACCCGAGGTGGCGCCCAGGGCTGCCTCGGTCGCGGTGTCGCTGCCTTCCGTCACGCAACCCGAGGTGCAGACGGTCGGGCGAGCCCGGGAGCGCGTGCTGATGGAGCAGTTGCTGGAGAAAGCGGGGGCTGGCAAGGGAGTCGAGGTCCTCCTCATCCTGGGCGATCCGGGAGTGGGCAAGTCGCACCTCATGAACGAGCTGCGCCAGCGCGCGACCGCCTTCGCAACCACCGTGTTGTTCGGACGCGCGTTCGAAGCCGAGCTGGTGCGTCCCTACGGCGCCTGGATCGACGCGCTTCGCGGCACGGCGCTGCCGCTCGCGGGGACCGACCGGCGTGCTGACCTGGCCACGCTCTTGCCGGAGCTCGGCGCGGTTTCTCCCACCCAGGATCGGGCCCGCCTCTTCGATGCCGTCGCCGCGACGCTAAGCGATCTCTCGGCGGGCGCGCCGGTGCTGATCCTGTTCGACGATGTGCAGTGGCTGGACGAGGCCTCGGCGGCGCTGCTGCACTTTGCCGTGCGGGCGCTCCGAGGAGCGCCGGTACTCTTTGCGGCAACGGCCCGTACCGGCGAGCTCGACGACAATCCCGCGGTCCTCAAGGTGATGCGGGGCCTCGAGCGCGAGCGCTGGCTCCTTTCGGTGACGCTCGGTCCGCTGGACGAGGTCGAGACCGCGGAGCTGGTCCGGCTCGTGGCGCCGTCGGTCGACGCCGCGCGTATCTTCAACGAGTCGGAAGGTAATCCGCTGTTCACGCTGGAGATGGCGCGTGCGCT
>DASRQT010000398.1:0-2829 GCA_035696485.1 Polyangia bacterium
GCATCGATCACGGCGCCGTGCGGGAGCTCCGCCTGGCGCGTCCACCCGTCAACGCCCTCGATCCCGCGTTAATGTCGGCGCTTCGCGGCGCCCTGGCCGCCGCCGTTCAGGAACGTCGAGAAGCCGTGGTCCTGTCGGGCGCGCCGGGGCGGTTCTCCGGCGGGCTGGATGTGCCCGCGCTGCTGAAGCTGGACCGGGAGGGGATTCGCGCCGCCTGGACCGAGTTCTTCGGGCTGATGCGCGACATCGCCACGTCGGACATCCCCACGGTGGCCGCTTTGACCGGGCACAGCCCGGCTGGCGGTACCGTCCTGGCGCTGTTCACCGATTTTCGCGTGATGGCGGAAGGGCCCTTCATGGTGGGACTGAACGAGGTGCAGGTTGGCCTTGCCGTGCCAGCCGTGCTGCTGCAAGCACTGACTTATGTCGTCGGGTCCCGGCAGGCTGAACGGCTGGCGGTCGGCGGCCTGCTGATGGGTCCGGCGGAGGCCCTGCGCTGTGGACTGGTGGATCAGCTTGCCAGCGTCGAGGAGGTGATCCCGCGCGCCGTCGCCTGGGCGCAAGAGCTGCTCACCCGACCGCGCGCGGCGATGCTGGCGACGCGCCGTCTCGCTCGCCGTCCTCTGGCACGCGCTTTCGACGAGCTGGATGCCAGGGCGCTGGATGCGATCGTCGACCAGTGGTTCGCTCCCGAGCCGCAAGCGACGCTGCGGGCGCTGGCGGCCCGGCTCAAGAAGACAGAGTGACAGCGGCCCCGAGCGGCTACCCGCGCAGCGCCGACAAGATCAGCGAGGGGGCGCTCAGCGCTCGCGGCTGTAGCTCGAAGGCGGCCAGTTTTTCGCCGATCAGGTTGCACTGCCTGTTGTCGTAGAACCAGGCCGGTTTGGGCGACAGCACCACCGGCGCGCGGACGATCGACTTTTCGATCCCGCCCAGCATGAAGGTGTTGTGAACCCAACCGAGGCCACTCTGGATGTTGGCCAGCGTCGCGCTCGGATGTCCGCCCCACGGCGGCGACACGGTTCCATAGCCGACCGCCGGCCATAGATTGATGGCCACGGTGCCGTAGCGCAGCTCCACCGTGGCCTGGTCCAGCGCGCGCGCGATGACCGGATCGCGCTCGCTGCGCGGGTCGATGATGATGGCGGCGTTCAAAGTGCCCCACAGGCGATCGTTGCAGAAGCTGGTCACCGTCGCCAGGAACGACGCCGGGTCGGATTCACCGATCTCGGTGTGCGACAGGATCGGGCAGAACGGCTCGACCCGAAACAGCGGCTCGGCGGCGTTGTCGGGGTCGACGCCGCTGATGAACGTCCAGGGCAGCGTGGTTTCGCTGGCCTGGCCAAACGTCACCACGTCGCGGCGCCCACCGACCAGGTCGCTGTAACGCTGACGCGCGCCGGGATAGTAGGCGCTGCGGGTCGGGACCTCGGCCAGGGCCTTCTTGAACAGCGCCAGGAACTGATCGCGCTGGGGCCATCCCACGGCCGTGATCAGCATCTTGGCGGCGTTGCAGTTGAAGGACGCGTTGTTGACCAGCATCGTCACCAGGTTGCGCGCCTGGAACCACAGCTCCTTGGCGCTGTACGTGCCGGGGACGATCGCGACCGGGCTGACGTTGCCCAGCTCCGAGGTGATCGGTTTTTTCAACAGCGGGTCGCCGGCACGCTTGCGCCGGTCCTGCTCCGGTCCCGGAGCACCCCAGACGATGCGGTCGTGGGTCTGGTCGGATCCCGTGATGTGGATGTCCGCGATGCCCTCGTGCCGGCACAGGTACTCGCCGACGTCACCGCCGCCATAGACGATGCGCAGGAAATTTCTCGCGATCAGCGGCGCCAGCGACAGCTCGAGAAAGGGACCGACCCATTCGTTGACCGGGTTCATCTTGAGGATGCAGACGCTGCCCTCGACGAACATCTTGTGAAGGACGTCCATCACCGGGATCGACGAGACGTTGCCTGCCCCCAGCACCAGCGACACCTGCCCGTCCGGCTGGCTCTGCTGGTAGAACGCCGCCTGCTTTTCGCGCGCGTCGGCTAGGGTGATGCCCGGCAAGAGCCGCACCCAGCACGACAGGCCCCGGTACAGGGTTCCGTCCCAGCCGCCAACCGGAAGCACCTCCACCTCGACGCGGCCGTCGTCGCGGGTGCGCACCCTGCGACCCAGCGGCGGGCGCCCGTGCCGGGCGATCTCGGTGAGGCTCTGGATCAGCAGGCGAATGTTTCGCGCGGTGGGGGCTGGTCCGGCCAGCCATTCTTCCCCGCCCGGAGCCGCATCGTACGGGATCTCCTTGGCGCGACAGGCGGCCCTGACCCATTCCTCGGTGACGTGCGCGAACAGCGGGACGATGGATTGCAGCAGCGCGATCCTGTCGGCGACCGGCATCCGCGCGAACTGCTGCCGGTGGCTGCCGACCGCCAGCACCGCCTGATCCAGCGCCGCGCGCGAGCTGCCGATCCGGCGCCCCGTCGGCGTCGGCAAGGTCACACGGAGGTCGGCGACGCTCATATCGTCAGCTCCTTGCCCTGCCCTTTGGCGCCGGCGCCTTTGTTTTGCCCGACGGTGGCGGCGCCGAGCTCCCGGCGCACCAGCGCGAACCAGGCGTTCATCGGTTTTTCACGGCGGTACGCCCGTCCAATGATCACGTTGCGGCTGACCCGCCGTAGATAGTCGACGGTGCCGTTATAGATGAACCGCGACAGCCGCGCGGAGTTGGGGATGATCTTCGGCCACGCGGGCAGCTTGTCGGGCGGCAGCACGCGATAGTCGACCACCAGCTCGCCGCGCTGGGTGTAGTGCGCGACGAAATATCCCGGACCGGTGAAGCCG
>DASRQT010000399.1:0-4918 GCA_035696485.1 Polyangia bacterium
TCGGCCAGCATGTCGATTTTTCGCGACATGGTGGTGAACCAGGCCGAGGCGTCGATCCCGAAGCCGCGATCGCAATCCGTGAAGACGACGCTCTCCATTCGTTTGACCTCCGCCGCGGCCGGCGAGGCCAGCGTCCGCCGCAGAAGCTGCTCGGCGGCGCGCGGCGCCCCGGCCGAAAAGATGTGCAGATAGCTCGACTGGGCCGCGATCAGCGCCGCGACGGACAGGCGCTGGCCTTGCGCGAACCGATCCTCGCTGAACGCGTCGGCCAGCTGAGCCCGCTCGATGCCGGTCTTCTCCTTGGCGTATTGCAGACAGACGCACGCCAGCGCGCTGGATCGCTGCGCGCCGATCACCGCGGCCACCATGAAGGCGTCAATCGCGCCCAGCAGCTCGGCGTTGACGGCCGAGTACACCTCGATCACGCGGGCGGCGCTGGCGGCCCGCTCCTCGATTTCACCGCGGATGATCCCGACCGAGGCCAGCAACCCCTGGGCCCGTTCCATCCGTCGCTGGACCGCCGGCGGGGCCCCGGCGACGGCGTCGCAGGCGACCTCCCGCAGGGCCGCACGCTGCTGGTCCGTGCGCCGCCATTGCGCGCAAAGCTCGTTGCCAAACAGCAGGCCGTGTGACCCGACAAACAGCGTCGAGATACCGCGCTCCCGTTGCGTCTCGTGCAGCAGGGCGCTGATGACATTGGTCATCTCGGCGAACTGCGTGGTCGCCGGTGACGCATGTCCGGCAACCTCGGCCGGCAGCGCGGGGGCGGGTTCCTCCGTCTCACCACCGGCCCCGGCGGCCGCCGCCCGCCGGGCCAGAAATGCGATCTGCTTGTCAATGCAGGCGGCCTTCAGCAGTCCGGCCGCCGCCGCCCGCCGCAGCGCCTCGTCGAAGGTCGCCCCTTCAAAGACGGTCACCTCATATGACGATCGGCAGAGCGTGATTGTGACGGTACAGGTACCGTCGGCGCGCTCCGCCACCTTTCCCGAGTCATCGGCGCCCAGGCAGAAGCGCAGGATGCTGGCGGCGTCTGGGCGGGACAAGAACATGGGGCGGCGCCTCGCGGCGACAGTCCCAGTATGAGCAAGGTTCGGTTTCGGGCGGATTTCGGCGCGCGCCGATTTCTGTAAACTCGCCCGCGATGTAAGCGCCGGCCGCTACTGGCCTGCTGTCGTGTCGCTGCCGCCGTCGCTGGCGGCCGCGCACATCATGCTGGTACACGTCAACCCGGCCATGCAGGCAGTGGGGCCGCCTCCAGAACAACAGGGCTGCCCCGCCGCACCACAGGTTGCGCAGGTTCCGGTCATCCGCATCGCGGCGATACGTCCAGCGCAGCCAAGGCCCATGGCGCACGTCCCCGTGTTACCGGTGCCGCAGCAAGGCTGGCCGGCCGCGCCGCAGGCGCCGCACTGGTTGGTGGTCGCCCCGATCAGGCAGGCCAGCGGCGTCGTGCAAGGCGGGGTCGCGCCGCCGTCGGGGCCGCTACCGGTGTTGGGACAGCAGAGCTGGCCCGCGCCCCCGCACGCGGCGCACATCCCCGGCATTCCCGTGTTGTCGTCGCGGCCGCCGCAGGCCAGGCCCATCATGCAGGAGCCGTTGTTGCCCGTACCGCAGCAGGGCTGGCCGGCCGCGCCACACGTGCCGCACTGATTGCCGGTCGCCGAGATCAGGCAGGCCATCGCCCCCGTGCAGGGTGGGGTTCCGCCTCCGTCGGGGCCACCGCCAGTGTTGGGACAGCAGAGCTGGCCCGCGCCCCCGCACGGCGCGCACATCCCCGGCATTCCCGTTCCGCCGTTGCGGCCACCGCAGGCCAGGCCTGCCGTCGGACACGAGCCGCTGTTGCCGGTGCCGCAGCAAGGCTGTCCGGCGGCGCCGCAGGTGCCGCACTGATTGCCCGTAGGCGACACCAGACATGCCATGCCCGCCGTGCACGCGGTGATCCCCGCGTCGGCGCCGCCTGCTCCCACCGTACAGCAGGCCTGACCCGCGCCGCCGCAAGTGCCGCACATCCCGGGGTTCCCCGCGCTGGCCATTCGCATCGCGCAGCCGAGGCCCGCCGTGCACGAGCCGCCGCCACCGTTGCCGCAGCAGACCTGACCGGAGGCGCCGCAAGCCGCGCACCTGTCGCCGGTCGGCGAGATCACGCACGACAGGCCGGCGTTGCACTCCGTCGCGCTGTTGCAGCACGGTTGATTGGCCCCGCCGCACGGCATGCAGCTACCGGCGCCTCCGTCGGCCTGTCCGCCGCAGACCAGCCCGCCCTGGCAGTTGTTGCCGGCGCAGCACGCGGCTCCGCTGGCGCCGCAACTTTCGCACGTGGCGGGGGTATTCTGCCCGGGAGGGTTGTTGCATCCGAGGCCGGCGTTGCAGGTCTCGTTGGCGCAGCACGGCTGTCCGGCGCCGCCGCACTTGAGGCACGCGCTGACCGTGCCGCCGCCGTCGGGGCTAGACGTCTGCAGACATTCGAGGGTGGGCTGGCACTGGTTCGAGGTGCCGCCCTGACAGCACGCCTGGCCGGACCCACCGCAGCCGGTGCACATCCCGGCGGTGCAGCGTGCGCCGCTGGCGGTGCAGAAGGTGACCCCACCGCCGCCGGGTGCCGGCGGTTCGCCGCCGTCGGGTGCGGTGGCGGGGGCATCAACGGCAGCGGCGGCCCCACAACAGATCTGGTTCAACCCGCCGCACGGCGATCCGACGGCGCTGGTACAGGACCCTGCCGTGCAGGTTCCGGAGATGTTGGCGCCGCTGCAGGTCTGGCCGGCGCCGACGCAGGTCCTGACCGTTGGCCCCCCGTCGGTCGCGCGCGGAATACAGCATCCACCGCCATTGCAGCTGTTGCCGCCGCAGCAAGGCTCGTTGGCGGCGCCGCACGCGAGAGGCGCCAGATCATTCATGCTGGGGGTGTCCCCGGCGGTGCCGTCTTTTCCGGTGCCGCCGCCGGCATCACCGCTCTTGCTGCTGCCACCGCCGCACCCGAGCGTCAGGGCGATGAGGGCGGCGCTCACTATCGCCGGCGCGGTCCTGCCGTGAGCGGGTAAACGAGTGACCTGGATCCTGTCCCAAAGATTCAGCGCGAGGTTATTCATCAGCGGATAGGAGCCAGGCGGCCCCATTTACATCAATCAACCAGCGCTCCGATCCGACCAATTGCATGTGTAAAATCGAAAGTTTAGGTGCATCCATTAATGTGCAGGGAAACGGCCTCGGGGTTTGTCCTGGGGTGCGAACGCGGTTCCAGATACGAGGGCATCTGGGTCCGTACGGGACCTGGGGCGTCGCCATCCGTTTCCGGACAGGATAGGGGAGTCGATAACGCGATGTGTTTGCAGCGGCGCTCGGCCGTCATGGCCCTGCCCGCGCCAACCGCGCGCGAATTTGCGGCTAGTACGTGACCTGCGGAAACGCCGCGCGGGCGGCGGTGAACTGCTGGTCGTACTCGGGCGGCCAGCCGAACGCGGTCGTGGCGAGCGCCTTGAGATTGACGTTGGTCGCACCGCTCATGAAGTGAACCATCTCGCCGAAGGTCAACTGCCGCGCGTAGACGGCACCGGTCTTGGGGAAATATTGCGACAGCAACTTGAAGTACTTCACCATCACGGCGATGCGTCCGTGATCGCGCCAGATTGGGTAGAACCAGTCGCGGAACCAGAACGTCCCCGCGCGCGGGAAACTTTGGGTGGCGGCGGTGTACACGTCAAACACCCGCTTCGCGTCCGCCATCCTGCCCATCGCCAGGTAGAGATCGTACTGGTAAAGCTCGGACGTCTGCAGCCGCCAGACATTGAAGGTGGCGGCTCCCTGCACGCCGTTCGACCCGCCCTCGACGATGCGACCGACCTCAAATGTGAACAAGTCGAAGTTGGTCGCGGGCCACGGTCCGGGCCCGGAGTCGGTGACGTTGCGAAAATCGTGGTCCATTCGCAGGTACGGATCCGAGTGCGCTCCGTTGTAACGACCCTGGTGGAAGTTGAGGTACAGGCGCCCCTCGGTCCCGAACTCGCCGTAGGTCTTTCGCGTGTATTGCCACATGCTGGTGGCGAAGGGCAGCATCCAGCCCACCATGGTCTTGTCCACATCGTTGTCGACGTAGATCGCGACGTCGTCGTTGTAGGCGAATCGCGTCAGCAGCTGGTTGTGTTCGAACCAGTGTTCTTGCCAGGTCGCCACCGGCGGCGGCAGCCGAAGCGCCTCCATCCCGGCGTCGCGCACGGAGAAAGCGTCGGGCGCTGGTGCGTCCGCGCCCACGGCGTCGGTGCTGCCGGCATCTCCGTCGGCGCCGGCGCTGCCACCGCCACCGCCACCGCTGTCACCGCCGCTGCCCGCTTGTCCGCTGACGACCACGCCGCCGCTTCCGCTGGGCATCGCACCAGCCGCGCCGTCGGGCGCCAGCGTGCTGGAACCATCGCCGGTCTGGCCAGCACCGCCGCCAGAGCCCAAGCCAGGGCCGCCGTTAAAGGTCTCCGGGCCTCGACATCCAACAAAACCAATCAGCGCCGTCGAAGCGACCGCCAGCGAAAGTGCTACTCGACAGCCGGCCACATTCCTATGTGAAGCCCGGGCATCAGAGGCTGTCAACCTGTTTACCGTCGGTGATCACGTCCGTGGCCGAGCGCGGCAGGCCCAGACGGTTCCGCAACCGCCATCGAAATGAGTGCCCAGGGACAGAGTCGAACTGTCTACACACGGATTTTCAGTCCGTTGCTCTACCAGTTGAGCTACCTGGGCCGGTGACGCGGGCGGTACAATGCCCGCGTCGTGGTCTGGGGTCAACCCCAACCAAGAACTTGATTTGTAGGGGTCGCGAGGTGCCCTCCCGAGCGCTCTAGGTCTTCGTCGTCGGCTCGGGCCGGCGCGCGCCGCAGGCGGCGCCGGTGCGCGCGTCGGCCTTCAGCCGCCAGCCGCCGCCGGGCTGGCGCTC
>DASRQT010000400.1:0-7225 GCA_035696485.1 Polyangia bacterium
TGAACCCGCGGCCGGCGCGGTCCTGATCATCGGGGCGGGCGGCCTCGGCTGTCCGGCCGCGCTGGCGGTTGCGGCGGCGGGTGTGCGCCGCATCGGTGTCGTCGACGACGATCGCGTCGATGCCAGCAACCTCCACCGGCAGATCCTTCATCGCACCGGCAGCGTCGGGATGCCGAAGGTGGCGTCGCTGGCGGCGGCCCTGTCCGGGCGTTTCCCCGGGATGGAGGTGAATACCCACGCGGTTCGATTTGGCGCCGACAACGCCGCCGCGTTGCTCAGGGGCTACGACGTGGTCATCGACGGGTCCGACAACTTCGCCACCAAGTTCGTCGCCAACGACGCCGCGGTGCTGGCGGGAATCCCCCTGATTCACGGCGCGGCGGTGGGGACCGGCGGGCAACTCCTGACGGTCCCGGCGTCCGGGCGTCCCTGTTACCGGTGCCTGTTCGAGGAGTTGCCGCCCGCCGGGGTCGGTCCCTCCTGCGCGGAGGCGGGGGTGATGGGCCCGGTGCCCGGCGTCATTGGCGCCCTGCAGGGGGCCGAGGCGGTGCGGCTTTTGCGCGGTGAAACTCCCGCCTTCATTGGCCGTCTCATCCAGTATGATTCGCTGCGCATGAGCTTTCGGGCCGTCACCTTCAAACCCAACCCGCTGTGCGGCGTGTGCGGCGCCGAGCCACGCATCCGCGCGCTGGACCGGTCTGAGTACGCGGCACAGGACTGCACGACCGAATAGATGAGGATCCCGAGTACGAGGTTTCACAGATGACCATCACCTCCGTTTCCGTTGCAAAACCGAGCTACGTCAAGGGCCTTAGCTGCCGCGAATGCGGCAACGAATATCCCAAGGCCCCGATTCACGTGTGCGAGTTCTGCTTTGGCCCGCTGGAGGTCGCGTACGACTACGCGGCCATCGGCAAGGTGCTGACGCGCGCCGCGATCGAGTCGCGGCCGGCCACCATGTGGCGATACGCCGAGCTGCTGCCGCTGGACGGCCCGCCGTCGGTCGGCGTGCTGACCGGAATGACGCCGCTGGTGCGGTGCGATCGGCTGGCCAAGAAGCTGGGCGTGCGCGAGCTGTGGGTCAAGAACGACGCCGTCAACCATCCGACGCTGTCGTTCAAGGACCGCGTGGTCTCGGTGGCCGTGTCCAAGGCGATGGAGTTCGGGATTGGCACCGTGGCGTGCGCCTCGACCGGCAACCTGGCCAACGCGACCGCGGCCCAGGCGGCGGAGGGGGGACTGCCGTCGGTGATCCTGATCCCATACGATCTCGAGCCCGCGAAGATCCTGGGCACCAGCATCTACGGGGCGCGTGTGGTTGCCGTGCGCGGCACCTACGACGACGTCAATCGCCTGTGCTCGGAGATCGCCGGCAAATACGGCTGGGGCTTCGTCAACGTGAACCTGCGGCCGTTCTACGCGGAAGGGTCGAAGAGCTACGGCTACGAGATCGCCGAGCAGCTTGGCTGGAAGACGCCGGCGCACGTGATCGTCCCCATGGCCGGCGGCTCGCTGGTCACCAAGATCGGAAAGGCCTTCGGCGAGCTGGAGAAGCTGGGCCTGCTGGCTGCCGGTTCGAGGAAGGCGCACATCCACGGCGCGCAGGCGGCTGGTTGCGCGCCCATCGTCGATATGGTGCTGGAGCAGCGCGAACAGGTGCGTCCGGTCAAGACGCCCACCAGCATCGCCAAGTCGCTGGCGATCGGGAACCCCGCCGACGGCTTCTACGCGCGCCAGACCATCATTGGCTCGGGCGGCTGGGCGGCGAAACCAAACGACGACGAGATCATCGCGGCCATGCGCCTGCTGGCCGAGACCGAGGGGATCTTCGCCGAGACCGCCGGCGGGGTCACGCTGGGCGCGACCATTACGCTCATCAACGACGGGAAGATCGGCCGCGACGACGGGCCCATCGTCGTGTGCGTCACCGGCAACGGCATGAAGACGCAGGATCCGCTGGTCGGCAAGCTGCCGGAGCCGGTCTTGATTGGCCCCAAGCTCGCCGACTTCGATCAAATTCAATCCAACATCAAGTCCTGACCCAAGGAGAGGACATGGCCACCATCCGCATTCCGACGCCACTTCGCAAACTGACCCAGGGCAAAGAAGAGGTGACCGCCAGCGGCGGCACCATCGGCGCCCTGATCACCGCCCTCGAAACGCAATATCCGGGAATCAAGGAGCGCATCTGCGACGACAGCGGTCAGGTCCGCCGGTTCGTGAATATCTTCGCCAACGACGAGGACATCCGGTTCCTCAAGAATCTGGACACGCCCGTCAAGGACAGCGACGAGATCTCCATCGTCCCCGCCATCGCCGGGGGTCGATAGCGCCAACATGAACGCCCGGGCCAGCGTCCTGGATGCGGCCGCCGTCCAGCGTTTCGCCCGCCAGATCACCCTGCCCGAGATCGGGCCGGACGGACAGCAACGGTTGGCCGTCGCGCGCGTGGTCGTGGCCGGGGGCGACGCCGCGGCCGAAACCGCAACCCGATACCTCGCTGCCGCCGGCGTGGGGACGCTTTGTCTTGTGGGCGGCGTCGCCGGCGAATGGTTGGACGACGATCTGCGCGGATCGAACCCGAACGTCACCGTCGACCATCGCGCGTGGCCGGACGACGGCGCCGCCTGGCTGGCGGCGCTGGACGGCGCCGACCTCGTCGTTCGATCGGGGTTCGAGGACGACGCCATGCTGCGCGCAGCCGTGCGCCGCGGGATACCGGCCGTCGTGTTTCGCGGGCGCGACGAGGCGGTCGACGTGATCTCATTTCGCCACCAGGGCCCCTGCCCGCACGCGCCGCTGGATGTGCCGGCGCAGGCTCCTACGGGGCCCCAGGATGGAGCGGCGGCGGTCGTCGCCGGCGCGCTGGCGGCGACCGAGGCGCTGCACCTGTTGCTGGGCAACGGTGGCCCGGCGCCGGCGCGCCATCTCAAGCTGCCGCTTGACGGCGGCCAACCGCGCACGCAGGAGATCCCGTGGTCGCCGGCCTGTTTCGCGTGCGGGGGCAGCGGCATGGAGATGTCTTTTTTGTGACCGGGGCCGCAGACGCGAATCGTTCCGCCGCCGATCAACTATGGCAGCGGGAGGCGGTGCGGCGCGCCCGCGTGCGCGTCGCCGATCGCATCACCAGCCTCATCGGCGACACTCCGATTGTGCGCCTGCGCGCCTTCGACGCCGCAACGCCCAACGTCGAGATCTGGGCCAAGTGCGAGTTCTTGAACCCGGGCGGGTCGGTCAAGGATCGCGCCGCCTATCAGATGATTCGCGACGCCATCCGCACCGGAGCGCTCAAGCCCGGACAGGCGATCATCGATTCCACCAGCGGCAACACGGGGGTGGCGTACGCGCTGATCGGCGGCGCGCTCGGCTTTCCGGTCACGCTGGTCATGCCCGGCAACGTCTCGTGGGCACGGCAAAAGATCACGCTGGCGTTCGGGACCAAGCTGGTGTTTTCGGACCCGATGGAGGGGTCGGACGGCGCCATCCGTCTGTGCCGCGAGATTGTGGCCAAGGATCCGGACGCGTACTACTACCCGGACCAGTATTCGAACCCGTCGAACCCGCTGGCGCACTACAACACCACGGGAAGGGAAATCTGGGAGCAGACCGAGGGGCGCGTCACCCACTTCGTCACCGGCATCGGGACCAGCGGCACGGTGATGGGCACCGGGCGCCGTCTCAAGGAGTACCGGCACGACATCGAGATCTGGGCGGTCGAACCGGCCGACGCCCTGCACGGCCTGGAGGGGCTCAAGCACATGGCGAGCTCGCTGGTGCCGCCCATCTACAAGCCGGACGAGCTCAACGGCATCATCCCCATGGAGACCGAGGAGGCGTGGGACGTCTCCGAGCGGCTGGCCAAGGAGGAGGGGGTGCTGGTGGGACACTCGTCGGGTGGCGCCCTGGCCGGCGCGTTGCGCATCGCCAAACGGCTGGCCGCGACCAGGCAGCCGGGTGTCGTTGTGACCTTGTTCCCCGACCGCGCCGATCGCTATTTCGAGGCGCCGCTGGCCAAACACGTGGCGAAACCTTGACGACGACGCCGATGACGGTTCCCGCCTCGCGTCCGCGGGTGACGCCCGAGGCGCTGGCCGCGATGTACGAACACGCGCGCCGCGACTTTCCCAACGAATGCTGCGGGATTGTCTACGGCCCGAAAGGGACAGCCGTCGCCGACCGCGCGGTCGCGTGCGCCAACGTTCAAGACCAGCTGCACGCCGAGGATCCGGCTCGTCATCCGCGCGATGGGCGCACCGCCTACAACTTCGGCGCGGCCGATCTCTTCAAGATGGAGAAGAGCCTGCGCGGCGACACGCCCGCCAAGATCGTCTACCACTCACACGTCAACGTGGGCGCGTACTTCAGCGCCACCGATCAGGAGGTCGCGCAGATGGACGGCGAGCCGACCTTCCCCGTCGACTACGTCGTCATCGACATCCAGTCCGACGGCCCCCACGGCGCCGCGCAGTTCACCTGGGACGCCGCGCAGAAAACGTACGTCGAGATCGGGCGATATTAGGTCCGGGACCGCGGGAGTAACCGTGGCTAGTGCCCGCGCCTGATCTCGGGCGGATGAAAGCGTATCTCGAACGTGTGCTGGGTGCGGTCCTGACACGTGATGATGCCGGTTCTTGGGTCGGCGGTCTCGGGAACCGGCGTGCGGTGTTCCTGGTAAACGGCCTGGTAGCCGCGTTCGGCCAGGGTGTCGAGCACCATGTCGACCGAGGTCGCCCGTTCGAACAGCGCGCTGTCAGTCTTGACGACGCAACGACCGGCCAGGGCGTGCCGCACGATGACCGGGACGATGTGCGTCTCGATGAAAACAGCGACTTCCTTGAACAGCGGCGCGGCCGCGTGTTCGTAGGAATCGAGGCGACGCACCAGCTCTTGCCGGGCGTGGAGGGTCAGTTCGGACACCAGGGGGATGTGGTGGATGATGTCCAGGGTCGCCTGTCCCAGCTCGAGCGAGCTTTGGTACTGGAACTCGGCGTTGATGCTCCTTTCGACGTCGCCGAGGGGCGCGTCGGCGTTGACGAAGTGATAATGGAAGTGTCTCCGGAGGCTGGTGAGGGCCTCGTACGTCAGCTCCTTGAACGTGCGGTAACGGTTCCGCGCGAGCGCTTCGTCGATGTCGGTGGGACGTAATTCGATGAGCGCGCCCGCGCCCGTTCTGAGCGCCCTGTCGTTGTGGGCGCGGATCTCGCGGCCGCGGTTCAGTTGCCGCTCCACCGAGGTTTGCTCGCCCACGAACAGCACGGTGATGCGGAAGATGGGGCGGCGGAATCGCTTGCCCGTGGGCGTGCCCCAGTACATCGTGCGTAGCTGCATGATCTGATCGTGCAACAGCTTGACCGCCTCGGCCTGGACCTTGGTGCGGGGAAACCCGTCGACGACGACGCCGGTCTGATAGGCCGGCTCGAGCAGCTTGCGCAGCAGCGCCGCGATCACCTCGCGATCCCCGACGAATTGCCCGAGATCTTTCAGCGCGCGCATCTCGGAGGTGTCCAGCAGGTCGCTCACGACGATGGGCGCAGCCGTCAGGCCTCGCTCACGAAGTATGAACGGCGTGTTGGTGCCCTTGCCCGAACCGGGCGCACCCCCGAGCCACATGATCTCCTTGGGGAAGACCATGTTCTCGAGGCCGCGCTCTTCGACCAGCCGGTTCCAGACCTGTCCGAAGATCAGCGGTGCGTCTTTGATCTCCAGCTCGGGACTGGCGATGCGGCTGGCACCGACATCGGCGGGACCTGACGGCGGAGATTCTGGGTCGGACATGTGATCGTCAGAATACCTCGTGTCCCTTTGAACTGTCGGGGCGAATGACTAGGTTCTTGGCACAATGCCAGGCGCGGCGGTGCGGCGCAGATTCCCGATTGGCGCGGAGGTGTCGCGCGACGGCGGCGGCCACGTGCGCGTCTGGGCGGGCCGGCGCGCCCGCGTCCAGGTCGCCGGTTCCGGCGGCGAACCGGCGGTCGACCTCCAGGAAGAGGGAAACGGCTATTTTTCCGGGGTTGTCCGCTGGCTTGAACCGGGCCGCGCGTATGGCTTCCGCCTGGACAACGAGGCACAGCTTTTCCCCGATCCGGCGTCGCGTTTCCAGCCCGACGGGCCCCACGGCCCGTCACTGATGGTCGACCCGACCCGCTTTCTGTGGACCGACACGGCGTGGAAGGGCATCGAGCGCACGGGTCAAGTCATCTACGAGCTTCACGTCGGCACCTTCACACGTGTAGGAACCTTCGCCGCCGCGGCCGAACAGCTACCCGCCCTGGCCGAACTGGGGATCACCATCGTCGAATTGATGCCCCTGGGTGATTTTCCCGGCCGCTTCGGCTGGGGTTATGACGGCGTCGACCTGTGGGCGCCGTCCCGCCTCTATGGAACGCCCGACGATCTGCGCCGGATGGTCGACAACGCGCACCGGTTGGGGCTGGGCGTGATCCTGGACGTCGTCTACAACCACCTCGGGCCCGACGGAAACTACCTGCCCAGCTTTTCACCGGCATACTTCACCGATCGCTATCAGAACGAGTGGGGGCAGGCGATCAACTTTGACGGCGTCGACGCGGGACCTGTGCGCGAATTTTTCGTCGAAAACGCCGGATACTGGATCGAGGAATTCCACTTCGACGGGCTGCGCCTCGACGCCACCCAGAGCATTCACGACGCGTCTTCGGAACATGTGCTGGCCGCGATCACCCGCCGCGTGCGGACCGCGGGGCGTGACCGGGGCACTTTTGTCGTCGCCGAGAACGAACCTCAGGACACTCGGATCGTGCGTCCGGCCGGGCAAGGTGGCTACGGCGCTGACAGTTTGTGGAATGACGATTTTCACCACGCGTCGCGGGTCGCGTTAACCGGTCACGGCGAGGCCTACTACAGCGACTATCATGGCAACCCACAGGAGCTGATCTCGGCCGTGCGCTGGGGCTATCTCTACCAGGGGCAGCGCTATTCCTGGCAGGGCACGCGCCGCGGAACGCCGACCCTGGATCTGGAGGCGACGCGGTTCGTGAACTACCTCGAGAACCACGATCAGGTCGCGAATTCGGCGCGCGGGCAGCGGCTGCACCAGCTGACCAGCCCGGATCAGATGCGGGCGATGACCGCGCTCTTGCTGCTGGCGCCCGGCATACCGATGCTGTTCCAGGGACAGGAGTTCGCCTCGACCGCGCCGTTTCTGTTCTTCGCCGATCACGAGCACACGCTCGGCGAGCAGGTGGCC
>DASRQT010000401.1:0-12155 GCA_035696485.1 Polyangia bacterium
GACGGCGACGGTGATGGTGTCGCCCAGCAACCCGGCGACGCAGCAGTTTCAGGCCTTCGGGGCACTGGCAGGCGGCGCGGAGCAGGACATCACCAACACCGTCTCCTGGTCGACCGATCGCCCCGCGCTGGCCACCACGACCGGGGGCCTGGCGACCACCAGCTCGTTTGCTGGCGGTCAGGTCGTCATCCGCGCCCAGAGCGGAGCGGTGTCAGGCACGGCCCGGTTGCTGATCAAGTTTACGACCACGAACCTGGCCGACGGCCCCGGCGCCAACCCTCCGCTGCCGACCGCGATCGCGACGCCATTTGCCGGCACCGTCGATCCGGCGCGCGCGCCCGAGCTGGTGTATCCGAACAACGGCGTGCTGCTGCCGCCCAACCTCAACGGCGTCGAGGTGCACTTCCGCGCCGGCTCGCCCGCCAACACTCTGTTCGAAATCGGGTTTCAAAACGACGCCACCGACGTCCGCGTGTACACGCGGTGCGTTCCACTTGCGGACGGCTGCCTGTATCAGCCGACGCCCACCGTTTGGCAGCAGATCGCGGAGACCAACCGTGGTGGCGGAGCGGTCAAGGTGTCGGTCCGCGGCACCGACGACGCCGGGACCGGCGTTGGCGGAAGCGGCGTCACCAACATCCAGTTCTCCAAGGACGACGTGCGCGGCGCCCTGTACTACTGGACGACGTCAAAGCCCAGCGCCATCCTGCGCTGGGACTTTGGCAGCACCACCCAGACCAAGGCGGAAGAGGTCATCACCCCGGCCGCCGGCGACGGCAAGACCTGCGTGGGCTGCCACGCGATCTCGCGCGATGGCAAGAAGATGGTCGCGACGCTGGGTGGGCAGAACGACGGGCGGGTCCTGCTGTGGGACCTCGGCGGAAAACGGCGCATGGCCTTCGATCCGGTGCCGCAGCAGCGCAGCCAGTTCGAATCGTGGAATCCCGACGGCAGCGAATTCGTCGGCATGTACACCGACGACCGCAAGGCCGGCCCCTCGAACCTGATCATCTTTGACGGCACGACCGCGCTAAAGAAGTCGGAGATCGATCTCGGCGGCCTGCGCGCCGATCACCCGGACTGGTCTCCCGACGGCGCGCGCATCGTCTTCACCTCCGCCGATCCGGGCGGCGCCTTCACCGACCAGAAGCCTGAACGCGCCGGGCTGGCCTTTGTCGAACGCAACGGCGTCGGTTGGTCGGCGCCCACGACGCTGCTGCCGGCTGTGGCCGGCAAGAACCGGTTCTACCCGGCCATCGCGCCCAACAACGCCTTCATCGTGTTCAACGAATCGACCTGCGCGGGGACCAATGTCGAATCGTGTGACGGGGACGCCGATCCGTCCGCCCAGATGTTCGCGATGCCGCTTGTGCCGGGGGCGTCACCCACGCCGCTCGCAAACGCCAACCGTCCGGGGCTGGCCGACAAGGGCGAGACCAATCTGATGACGTCGTACCCGAAATGGAGCCCCTTCGTCTTCCAGCTAAACGAAGAACATCAGATCATGTGGGCGACGGTGTCTTCGACCCGGAAGTACGGTCTGCGGCAGGACACCGCCGGAATGTCGCTGTGGATGTTCGCCATCGACCCGTCGGGCGTCGGGGCGGCCGATCCCAGCTTCCCCGCGTTTTGCTTGCCATTTCAGGACCTCAAGACGTCCAACCACATCGCGCAATGGACGACGTCCGTGCCGGTGGTGCAGTAGCCGCCCAGCGGACGCCGCGTCAGGAATTCGTGGGTTTTGGTGTAGTTATAAAGGTTCTGCACCTTACTCATATCTTTCGGTAACTCAGGGGGTGCATGATCGTACTCTAGGCGATGAAACTGCCCTGCCTGTTGCTGGTGGCTTTTACCTCTGGCGCGATTGGATGTGGCGCGGAGGCCTTCCGGATGTCGGCCAACGACGCCGGTCGCGACATGGGTGTCATCTTTGGAGCCGGCGGTGACGCGGGAGGATCCGGCGGCATCCTGAGCGGCTCCGGCGGAGACCTCGGTACCGGTGGTGGCAGCGGCGGCTTCACCGGCAGCGGCGGATCCGGTGGCGTCATTGGCAGTGGCGGCGCGGGGGGCATCACCGGTAGCGGCGGCACCACGGGCACGGGAGGTTCCGGCGGCGCCGTGAGCAGCGGCGGCACAACCGGCAGTGGAGGAACGGGTGGCGCCGTGATGCCCGATGCCGGGCGGCCCGAAACGATGATGGGGATGGACGCCGCCGGCGGAACCGGCGGAACCGATGCCGGCACTCCCGTCACCTGCGCCAACGCGCCCGCGTATGTCCTCGGTACCCAGTACATGCCCGGGGCACGCGCGCGCAACGTCGGCAGCCTGTACCAGTGCCGTCCCTACCCGTACTCGGGTTGGTGCGGCCAGCACCCGGCTTACGAGCCTGGTGTCGGATACGCCTGGATGGACGCCTGGACGCTGGTCGGCCGCTGCCAGTGACAAACGCCGACCTCCGTCACGTTCACGTAACGGCGCCGACGCGACCGTTACGACAAGCGACGGCTCGCCGGCGGTAACTCGACGATAGCGGCGCCGTCAACTGGCATGCCGGTTGATATGAGTTCAACGGATGACCTTCCGCAGTTTTCGTGTGCTGTGGGTCAATGCCACGCTGCTGGCGGCTGCCTGCAGCAATCCGTCGGTGCCCGGTGTCTCAACGCCCGACGACGCAGGCCCGATCCCGGAGACCGGCCCCGAAGACAGGGGTGCGGCGCCCGGCGCGGACGCTGGACTTGTCGACCGGGAGCCTGACCCGGGTCCTGACGACGCTGGTTACGGAATCGACGACGCCGGCGAAAGCGAGACCTCAGCGCCGCCCGACGCGGTGGAAGTGACGACGCCGCTGACCGACGAGGAGGGATGCGCCGATATCTTCGCGCAGTCGATCCTGCCGACGTACGAGGTTTCGATCTCCAGCGAGAACTGGGCGGCGATCTACACCGAGTTCAAGACCCGTTACAACGAAGAGACCGGCGGCGGTCAGCCGCGCACCGAATATCCCATCACCTTTCGTTACGGCGACGAGGTGGTGAGCGATGCGACGCTGCGGCTCAAGGGGCAGTCGTCGTGGCGACAGTCAGCGACGCTGGATACGCCGGGCAAGATGCAGTTCGTTGTCTCCTTCAACAGCGTCTCGTCGGGCAAGAGGTTTCACGGCCAGCGGAAGATCGAGCTGGACATGCCGCGCGCCGATCGCACGTTCCTGCGCCAGCGGCTGGCGTTCGCATTTCTGCGCCACGCGGCGATACCCGCCCCGTGCGCCAACAGCGCGCGTCTGGTCGTCAATGGGACATTCTATGGCCTTTACGCGAACACCGAACGGATGGACAAGACCTTCCTGTCGCGCGTATTTCCCGGCGCCGCCGGCGGCGATCTGTGGGACGGCGGCCAGGAGCTCAAGACCAACGAGCTGACGGCCACCTGGGACCGGCGCAATGCCCTGTTCGCGGCCCACGATCTCGCGACGATCGATGGTCTGGTGGACTTGCAGCAGGCGGTCTCGGAGTGGGCCGCCGAGGCGGTGATGCCCGACGGCGACGGCTACTACGGCAGCGGCCACAATTTCTATCTGTACGATCATCCGACGCGAGGGTTTCTGTGGCTGCCGCATGACAAGGACAGCACGTTCGATCGCCGGGCCTTCGACATCGACCCCTACCTCTGGTCCCGCAAGGAGCAGCCGCACACTTTCTATCTGACGGTGCTGGCCGATCCGACCTGGTTCGGGGTTTATCGCGCCGAGCTGGCGCGCATGCTGGAGCTTTATGACGTGGCGCTGCTGCAGCGCTGGCAGGCGACCTGGGCGGAACAGATCGCGGCCTCGGCTCAGGAAGACACGAACAAGCCGCCCATCACCGATGCCGAACACCGCCGGCTGATGGGCGAGCAACAGGCCTACTTCGCGAGACGCGCCTCCTTCCTACGTGACTGGCTGACTTGCCAGGCCGACGGCAGCGGCGCCACGGATGCTGACGGGGACGGCGTGCCCTTCTGTCGGGACTGCGCCGACACCGATGCGACCATCCGGCCAGGTGGGACAGAAGTCTGCGGCAACCAGCTGGATGACGACTGCGACGGCCTGATCGACGAAGGCTGTTGACGAAGGCTGTTGACGAAGGCTGCTGACGAAGGCCGCTGACACGTCGGCCGCACTGCCACTTCCGCCGACAAACTGCCGAACTTTCGCGTATTGGGAATTACAACTGGAGGTTCAAGTGGGGTCGGCGAAGTGCCGATTCTTTAGTCGGCCCCCATGCGTGCACCGCCGCTGTTTCGGCTGTCCCCTTCGACGTCGCCCCCAGCGCGCGCGCGATTGAATCGCAACGACAGTGGCTTCACGCTGACCGAGCTGATGATCGTCGTCGCGATCATGGGCGTCATGTCGGCGGTGGCGACGCCGCTTTTGACCCGCGACAACCAGGTCGACGCTGGACGCGCCTTCTCGCAATCGCTGGCGCGCGAGCTGCAAAAATGTCGTTCCGAGGCGGTCAGCAGCCGGCTGGGCGTGCGCGCGTTTGTTTTTTCCGATCGCGTCGAGCTGCGCAGCTACAAGGCCGGCGCCACCGTCGGTGCCGCGCCGGTCGCCCCCACCGTCGCCGATCCGCTGCTCGGTTCCGTCCAGGCCAAGGAAGGCGTCGTGGTCCTGAACGTCGTCGCTTCGACCGACGTCGCGCCCACCGACGAGGTGCTCACGACCACCAAGTCCGCCATCATCGATTTTCTGTCGCGCGGAGGAACGCAGCTCATCGGCTCCCCCATCCCGACCAGCTCCGTCGTCTACATCAAGAACAAGAAGCTCCCGGCCGGCACCGAGTTCTCCGCCTTCCGGGTCGACGTCGCCGCGATAACCGCCTTCGTGGCCGTGAGGACGCGATGATGACGACGCGACGACAGCGCGCGCCGCGCGCGCAGGGCGGGTACACGCTGATCGAGGTCATGGTGGCGTTGATGCTGTCGACGATCGGTCTGCTGGGAACGCTGGCGGTGCAGATGACCGTCATGAGCGCCAGCGGCAACAGCAACGACGCCGCCATCGCCACGCAGCTGGCGACGCAGACGCTGGAAGAGCTGAGCGCGCGCACGCTGACCGCCGGCCCGCCCGTGGTCGACCAGCTGTCCGCTTCGGCCGTGACCGGCTGGGCGGCGCCGAAGTACCTCAACGCGCAAGGGGTCACCAGCGCGCAGAAGGACGCCGCGTTCCGCTTCATGCGCGAGGTGCGGATCGAGAACCAGGGCGTAGGCAATCCCTACAACGTCTCCGTGCGCGTCAGCTACAGCCTGGATTCGGGCATCACCAAGACCGTGCGCATCGATCAGGAGCGGAGAAAGACATGGTGATCGGCTCTCGTCGCCATCGTGCCGCCGGAATGACGCTGATCGAGCTGATGATCACGCTGGTGGTTGGCTCGATTGTCTCGAGCGGCGTCTTCATGTTCTTCGTCGGCCAGCGGCGGGTCTATTCGACGCAATCGAAGATCCTGTCGATCCAGCAAAACCTCTGGGGCGCGATGGACGCGATGACCCGGTTCGCGCGCAGCGCGGGCGGCGGCATGATCTCGTGCGTCCGAGCCGGCGACCCACCTCCGGCCGGCGACCTCCCGCCGGCCACCGGTTTCCGCGCTTACCGCAAGGGGCCTCCCGAACAGGTGATCCGGCTGGCGCCGCTGTGGATTCAGAACGGCGCCGCCGGCGCGCCCGACAAGCTGACGGTGGTGTTCGGCACCGGCGCCTTCGGCACGTTCTCGGACGCGAACCTCGCCACCAGCGTGGCCAGCCCGACCGACGCGTTCTCCGCGCCGGCTGGCCAGGGGGGGATCTTCCGGACCAACGACTTCGCCATCCTGCTGGACAACACCGCCACGCCGCAGGGGCCACCCATCGGCGATCGCGGCTGCACCCTGTTTCAGGTCACCAGCGTCGACAACGTCACCGGGGCCCTGGGCCACGCCGGGACGTCGACCTGGAATGCGACCTCCAACATCGCCAACCTGGTCCCGTTCCCGTACGTCGGCGGCGCGACGCCCAAGGCCGGCATCCGCGACATCGGAACCCTGAACTGGGTTGAGTTCTCGATTGATGCAACCGGCGCGCCCGACGTCGCGCCGCGCCTGGTGATGCGGCGCCTCGACGGGGTCACCGGACCGACCACGGCAGTGACGCTGGCCGACGGGATCGAGGACCTTCAGATCGCCTACGCCTGCGACACCGATCCCGCCCCGCCGGGGGGCGACGGCGTCTTCACCGAGGGGACAAGCACGGCCACGAAAAAGACCGACGAGTGGATCTTCAACACCGCCGGTGACGTCGCCACCGCTGACTGCAACCGCCCGCAGGCCATCCGGCTGACGCTGATCGCGCGCTCGACCGAGTCCGACACCATGCTGGCCGACGTCGCGACCAACGCCAAGCCCGCCGTCGAGGACGGGGCCGCCGGCGTCCGCGACACCTTCCGTCACCGCGTCATGACAACCACCGTCTTCCCGAGGAACCGCTGATGAAACCCCTGTCATTGCTCCGTGCCAGCGCCCGCCATTCGCAGCGGGGCGCCGTCCTCTTGATCGTGATGATGTTGATGGTCAGCCTGTTCGGCCTCGGGATGACCGCGTTGTGGTTGACCGGCGGCAACCTGGGCGTCGGCACCAACATCAACCAGCGCGCGCAGGCGCTGTATGTCGCGCAGGCAGGGTTGGAACGGGCGCGCTCGATCCTGAACGCGATGCCGCCGGCGAACCTCAGCGCGATGCTGATCGCGGCCGGCAACACCGAGGACGACGTCCCGACCAAGCTGGACGCCGACGGAAATCCGGCCGGCGCGGGCGCGGTCCTGCGGGATGGTTTCAACGCCGTCCGCAACGTCGTCTACCCCCCGACCAGCTTTGGACGCACCAAGGGAACCGCCACCGCCCCGACGCCCGCGACCATGGGCACCTATACGGTCTGGCTGCGCAACGACACCGCCGAATGCCGCCTCGGCCTTTACACGGCCGACAGCAACGGAGCGGTCGTCGTAAGGTCGCGCGGCCTCGCCCCCGACAACCGAACCACGGTTGTTCTGGAGGCGGTGATGGGCCCGCTGCCTGGCGCCCCGGCGGCCAACGGCACCCCGACCTACTCTCCCGTCCTGTGCAACTTCGGCAAGAACGGGTGTGACGACAACAGCAATACCGTAGGTGGCTTCGTTTCCAACTAAACCTTCATGCCTGCCTTAAAGGATTCCGTTCACAGCAATTGGTGGTGTCCCATGACTCTGCGCCGGCGTTTCGCATCCGTTGCCCTCTTCACCGCAACCACGTACTACCTCGCGCTGCTGCTGCCGCCCGTGGTGCGCGGACCGTGGGGTGAAGCGTTGGGTGAGGGCACCGCGCAAGCCAGAGTCAATCCGCTGTCGTTGATCTCGCGCCAGATTCACAAGCCGAACATCCTGGTGGTGTTCGACACCTCAGGATCGCTGACCGGCGTCCCCGGCGGAGGCTTCGATTACCCAACCGAGGTCGGCGTCGACTGCGACGACGGCGTCAACTGCCGCGGCGGCAAGGCCATGGGGACTTGCCAGCAGTCAAAGAAGGTCTGCCTGTCCGACGCCGATTGCTCGGTCAACGCGACTTGCGGATTGGACGGCGCAGCCTGTGTCCAAACGGCCGACTGCGCGCCGCAACAGGGCACCTGCACGCAGTTGACGTGCAACGGCTCCAACCAGAACTGCCAGTACGCGGGCTGCATGGCTGATGGTGACTGCCCGGCCTCGACCACGGGAAAGTGCGCAGCCAACCAGGCCGTCTGCAGTCCGGTCAAGCCCTGCACCCCCAACTACAAATGCGCCTACGGCACCAGTTCTTGCAGCAGCACGTCGACACCTTGCGCGCCGTACAAGCTCTGCAAGGACGCGACGGGAAACCTGACGGCCACGCAGTGCAATAGCAGCAACGACTGCCCGCTCAAGCCCACCGGAACCTGTGCGGTCGGCGGCGCCGCCTGTACCGGAACCAGCGTCACGACCTGCAGCAAAGTCTGTCCCGACGACGCCACCGCGTGCGCGTTGGATGCAAACTGCGGCATCTGCTCAAAGGGCACGAGCAATCTGCCCGGAGGCTACTGCACGGCGGTGACAGATTGCTCCAAGTCCGGCAAATGCAACAGCAACGCCGGGGATTGCAACATCAACAACAATAGCTGCATCCGGCCGCACTATGACTGCCAGGAAGTCCAGGCCAACAACCCCTGCAACAACTTGAACGCGTGCGTGGGCCCGGCGAACACCTGCACCCCTGGCCCCACCAACGCCTGCGTCCCCGGCACGCCCGGCGACCTGTGCAATGCCGGCAACACGGCGACCACCGCGTCGCGCATGTGCCGCATCACGCAGATCAAGTGCGACCAGGATTCCGACTGCACCACCGCCGGCGACTCCTGCGGTCCGGCCACATCGCGCGTCGTCATCGCCAAGCGCGTGCTGTCCGACATCGTCTCGAAGAACGCGAACATCGCGAACTTCGGCTTGATGACGTTCTACCAGAAGAACTACTTCCCCTACTTCAGCTTGTCGGGAGTCTCGACCAAGACCGTGAGCACCTTCCTTAGCCATGGACGCCTACAGGGGAAGAAGTGCTTCGACAAGGACACCGGGCCAACCGCCAAGTGCACGATCGACGGCGTGGAATACACCCTGACCGGCAGCGGCAACAGCACCTATCGCGTCAGAGGTTCCGGTGGTCAGGACGTCGACACGAACTGGTGCGGGTTTTTCTGTCCGATCGGCGGCAAGGGGACCGGCAACTACCGCGGCAGCACCTACACGTACAGCGTTCAGGTCGGTACGACGTCGACCACGAAGAGCGTCCAGGCCAGCTACCTGGGCAAGACCACGACGATCAGCGGCGTCCCCTACCGCTACTACGACTCCGTCCCCAACTACTACAACCCCTACGGCACGACGACCCGGCCGCCCATCGACGTCGCCGACTGCAACGACAACATCTGTGAGGCGACCTGCGGCGCGCGCTGGGACGCGCAGCTGGCGCCGTTCATGGACACGTCTGACGATCCCGAGAAGGCAACCACCATGGTGTCGGCGATCATGGACCGTATGGAACCAGCGTCATACGGCGGCCTCATCGCCTACGGCGGCACGCCGACCGGATGCTCGCTGAAGAACAGCGGCGCCGCCAACGAGAACTCGAGCGCCTATCACTACATGAGCAAGGTGAAGGCGGCCGACACGGTCAAGTGCCGCAAGAACTACGTCCTGCTCATCACCGACGGTGAAGCCAATGGCCCCGGCGACACCAACTGCGGCTCCGCCGCCTGCAGCAACGCCGATCCCAAGGCCGCCGGGTGCGGCTGCCGCGCGGTCCTCGCCGCGCAGGAGCTGAAGGCCGCCGGCTTCGACACGCTGGTCGTCGGCTTTTCAGGCGACGTCACCGCCGGCAACGGCCGCCTGGTGAACGACAACATCGCCAAGGCCGGCAACACCGACCGCGGCAACGACGGCAAGGCCCCCTACGCCTATGCCGCCAACAACGAAGAAGAGCTGACCAACGCCATTCAAGAAGCGATCTACGACGCCGCCAAGGGCAGCTACGCGACCTCGCCGCCGACCTCCTCGGCCGGCCTGCAACTTCAGGGCAAGGTGACGCTGGGCTCGTACGCCCTGGATTCGCGCGTCGATTTCCCGTCCTGGAAGGGTCACCTCATCGCCTACGACACCTCGACCGGCTCGCCGTCGTTTGTCTGGGACGCCGCCGTCCAGCTGGCCAGTGTCGACTGGAAGACGCGACGGGTCTACACCTCCGACAGCTCGAACCATCTGATCCAGGTGCAGGTAGGCAGCACCGGCGCCATCAGCAACAAGGCCGCGCTTCACAGCCTGGGTCTGGGCGCCACCGACGATGAGGCGGAGAAGATCGCGCGCTGGATGCTGGGCGATCCCGCCCAGGGAAATGCCGCCGTCCTCGGCGCCCTGGTCAATTCCACGCCCATTGACGTCGGACAGCCGGGCGCGGAGACCAACGACGGGGGACTTGCCTTCGCCGACAAATACAAAGATCGGCCCCACATCACCTACGTCGGCTCGGACGACGGCATGCTGCACGGCTTTTACACGACCAGCGGCAAGGAAGCGTTCGCGTACATCCCGCCCGAGATGTTGAACACGGTCACCTCGCTCTACTCCCAGGGCGGACAGGTCCCCGATCCGACCAAGCACATCTTTGGCATGGCCAGCTCGCCCAAGGTCAAGAGCCTCTGTACCGCCAATTGCAGCAACAAGGTCACCGCGGCCTGGAAGACCGTCCTGGCGATGACCGACGGCTTCGGTGGCAACGAATCCTTCATGCTGGACGTCACCGACCCGACGGCCAGCCCGCCGTTCAGCGTGCTGTGGCACTCGGCCAACAACGACTCGGCCACGAAGTACAACACGGCGCTGGGCCAGACCATCTCGGTGCCGGCGTTCTACTACAATCACACGACCCTTCAGGACGAATACCGACTGGTGTTCACCTCCGGTTACCCGGTCACCGCCGGCAGCACCGACCAGGGGCGCTGGATCGTCGCCGCCAACGCCGCCACCGGTGAGATCGTCAAGCAGAGCAAGATCTCCCAGGTTGGTGGCTGTGGCACGACGCCCGAGTTCACCCTGCTGACCGACGTCGCGACGTCGCGCGACTACCAGACCCACAACCAGCTGCTGGGCGCGTACGCCGGCGACACCTGGGGCAACCTGTGGCGCTACACCGCGGGTGCCGATCCGGCCCCCGTGCTTTCGCTGGGCTGCACGCAGCCCCTGCACTACACGCCGACGGTGGTGCAGCTGGATCGCGACGACGTCACCAACCATCCGCGCGAGATCTTCCTGGTCCAGGCGACCAACTCGCCGCTGGACGACGTCACCAAGGACTTCGCCGCCTCGCGCCTGCTGATCCGGAAAGAGGTCTACAACGCCAAGGATGGGACATTGAACGTTGATTCAACCTTCGGGTCGGGCGGAATGGTCACGCTCACCGTCGGCAGCAGCGCGCAGATGTGCGGGATCTCCAACGCCACCGGGACGTCGTGCACGACCGCGCTGCCCGCCACCTCGCGCCCGCTGGGGACGCCACTGGCCATCCTCAAGCAGGACGGCACCGGCTTCACCATCATGTCCAGCTGGTTCACCCCCGACGCGCAGGGCTGCACCAAGGGCACGACCTACCTGCAGCTTCACCAGGTCAACGTGAACAACGGACAGGTCACGCTCAAGCAGGCGCTCAAGATCAGCGACGAACCGGTCTCGAGCCCCATCATCGCCGGCGACAAGATCGTGATCATGACGTCGACCGGCCCGGTCTTGCTCAGCGGCAACATCACGCAGACGTTTATCGCCGGCCAGTCCACGCCGGCGCAGAACGGCAGCCCGTCCGAGCCGTTCAAGATCCTCGGCTGGAGCGAGTCTCTGTAACGGAGCGGGCCGTTAGCCGTTTTTGAGCCGTTGCTTCCACAGCGGCAGGTTGTCTCGTGCCGGCGGTGGTGACGTCGCCGGTTCGGCCGGCGCGGGCGTGGGCCGCCCGGGCGGTGGCGGCTTTCGGGGAGCGGTCCCCGGCGCCGGAACAACGCCAGCATCGGCGGGCGGAGACGCCGCCGCCGCCGGGGCCGCAGATGACGCTCCCCTGGTCCCCCTCGTTTCGGGGACCTCCGGCCGCGCAGTCGTAGCACCTTCACCCGGAAACCCCTGCCGTCTGACACAGCGGCCAGCGACGCAGTCAGATCCCGCCTCGCAGTCGACATGATCGGCACAGGTTCCCGCCACGCGGCGCCGGCACGACTGCGCGCACGCGGCCAGCAGCAGCAGGATCACGAAAGCGCGCGCGGCGCTCAGACCCGATCCTCGATCGCCGCCTTGCGGGTCAGCCATCCGACCGCCCACGACACGATCCCGACCACCAGCGCGCCCATGACCGCCGACCCGAACGACGCCACCGTGAACCCCGGCACCAGCGCCGCCGCCAGCCCGAACGCGATCCCGTTCACGAACAGGTAGAAGATCCCGAGCGTGAGGATGGTGATGGGCAGCGTCAGCAACACCAGCAGCGGCCGGATGATGGCGTTGACGAAGCCCAGCACCAGCGCCGCGAACACCAGCGCCAGGCCCGAGCTGAACCTCACCCCCGGAACGACCT
>DASRQT010000402.1:0-3085 GCA_035696485.1 Polyangia bacterium
ATGGTCCGCTGGGCGCCCTCGTGGTCTGGAACGACGACGAGATCGCCCCCGGCACCGGGTTCGGCCATCACACCCACACGGACATGGAAATCGTCACCTATGTCCGCGAGGGCGTTGTCACCCACGAAGACAGCGCGGGTAATGTCGGCCGCACCGTGGCGGGCGACGTCCAGGTGATGAGCGCCGGAAGGGGGATCGGTCACTCGGAGTACAACCATGGCCAAGACCCGCTCAAGCTGTTCCAGATCTGGCTGCGTCCCAGCCAGCGCGGCGGCGCGCCACGTTGGGACAGTCGCCGCTTTCCCAAGGCGGATCGAGCAGGACGGCTGATTGCGCTTGCCAGCGGCGACCCGACGGACGGCGAGGCCCTGCAGATCCGCGCCGACGCGCGGGTGATGGGCGCAACGCTTCTCGCCGGAACGTCGGTGACCTACGCGTTGGACCGCTTCCGGCACGCCTATCTCGCCCCCGCCCGGGGCGTAATCCTCCTCAATGGGCAACGGATTGCGGCGGGCGACGGTATCGCCGCCACCGACGAAGCCGCCCTCACCATCACCGCCGAACAGGATGCGGAGCTCCTCCTTGTCGGCGCCGCCTGACCTCACCGCAGCAAGGAGCAATCCCATGAACGCGCCGCGGCCCTCTTCACTTTTGATCGGGAGACCAACCATGGATACGCTCATTCGGGACGTCGGCAGCCTGCGTCCGCTCATCCACCGCACCTCCGGCCAGACGCATGGCGCGATCACGCGGCTGGCGAGCCCGGGTGACCTGGGCGAAATGCTCAAGCCGTTCGTCTTCGTCGACCTGTTCGACAACGGAGGGCGAGCGTTCCGGGGCTTCGGACTGCACCCCCATTCCGGTATCGCGACCTTGACCTACATGGCCGAGGGCAGCACCCGCTATGAGGACACCAACGGCGCGCGGGGCCTCCTGACGGCGGGTGGCGTCGAATGGATGCGCGCCGGTCACGGCGTGTGGCACGGCGGCGGCGCGGGCGCGCCCGGTCTCGCCCGCGGCTTCCAGCTCTGGGTGGCTTTGCCGCCGCATCTCGAACTCGGACCATCGGTCAGCCTCTATCAGGGGGCTGACGATGTGCCGGTGGCCGGCCCCGCGCGTGTTCTGCTGGGCTCCCACGGCGGCGTGAGCAGCGCCATCGAACCGCCGTCGGAAATAAACTACCTGGCGGTCCGCCTCGCCGGCGGCGAGCGTTGGCGTTACATGCCGCCCATCGGGCACAAGGTGCTCTGGATCGCCGTCGGCAAAGGTGCGGTCAGAACGCCGGACCGTGTCGGCAGGGGCGAGCTGGCGATCTTCGCGCCGGGCGAGGGCGCCGTCGAGTTCGTGGCCGAAGCGGACAGCGAGTTCATGCTGGGCTCGGCTGTGCCGCATCCTCACGATCTCGTGCTGGGCTACTATTCCGTTCACACCAGCGCGGAGGCGCTGGCCCAGGGCGAACGGCGGATCCGCGAGATCCGCGCCGAGCTTGCCCGGCAGGGTCGGCTTTGACGCCTGGTCCGCGTGCCCGTCCTGGACGATCCGCGGTGACCCCCTTAAATCACTCTCGATTTACTCGCGCTCGTCGTTTGCAAGTTCCTCGAGCGCTTCGCGGGTCAACGCGCTCATGCCGGTCTGCTGGTCCGTGACCGTGACGCCTTGGGCATTCTTGAGATCGTTCAGCGCGTCGAGAACCTGGTCGGCCGTGTCGCATCCGACGTCGGGACCGCCCGGGACTTTGATCAGGAATCGTGTCTTCGGCTGCATGTCTTTCCCCTAATGTAGGCCTATCTCCGGAGCAACGGCGGATTTTCCAGTTGCGCATTGCAGTTGACCTGCGGCGTGTCCCAGACCCTCTGAAGACGAACCGGCAACGAGCCCCACGACAGATGCGGGATGACGTTGAACGTCCGTTGCATGTACTCGCAAATCTGGTGATTGCAGTCGGATTCGTCCCAGGTTTTCTGGATGGCGAAGGGAGCGGTGCCCCAGCTGCCGTAGGGCACGATCGAGTACGTGCCCATGAGGGCGCCGCACGTGGATGCGTCGACGGCGTAAGCCGCGGGCGCGCTCCAGGAAAACGCAAGAGAACAAGCCGCTGCGAGCGCGAACGCCGCGGGGCGCCGTGGGGATCGATCGGTCTTTTTCATCGCGCCATGTTACGCCAAGGCTCGACGCATGGCTAAGCGTTCGTCGCACATGCGGAAGGACTGTCGGGGATCGAAGTGCTAGCGTTCGCGCCCGTCCGCGGTTCATCCGGGAATATCGCTGGAACATGGAGCCAGGAGTGACCGTCTTCACACGCCGACGCGTGGTTGCCCTTGGCATAGGCACCCTCGCGCACCCTTCATCGCTTGGCGCACAAACCGCCTGGCCGACCGGCCCCGTCACGTTTGTCGTCGGCTATGCTCCGGGCGGCAGCAACGACATCAACGCCCGCGAACTGGCGCAGCTCCTGTCGCCGATCGTTGGCCAACAGATCGTCGTCGACAACAAGGGTGGCGCCAACGGCAGCCTTGGCCTGCGCGCCGTCGCCAGCGCCAGACCGGATGGCTACACGCTGTCCTACACCTCGGCCCAAACCATCGTGGTCAATCCGTGGGTCCAGAAGGGCATGATCGACACCCTGGCGACGCTCGCGCCGATCTGCCAGACGACGGACTACCAGTATGTGCTGGTCGTGAACCCGAAGGTGCCGGCCAACACGGCCGCGGAGCTGGTGGCGCTGGCGAAAAAGGATCCCGAGAAGCTCACTTACTCCTCGGCGGGCGTGGGCAGCGGCAACCACCTGTCGGGCGCGCTGTTCGCCGACGCCGCCGGCATCCAGCTCACGCACGTGCCCTACAGGGGCACCGGCCCGGCGCTGGCCGATGTGATCAGCGGCCAGATCACCATGAATTTCTCCTCCCTGCCGCCGGCCGTGCCGCAGGTCAAGGCGGGCAACCTGAAGGCGCTCGCGGTGACCGGCAACCGGCGCCTCACGTCACTGCCCGACGTGCCGACCCTCCAGGAGCAGGGCATCGACGCGGTGATCAACGGCTGGCACGGCCTGTTCGCGCCGGCCAGCACACCGGATGTCCTCCTCGAC
>DASRQT010000403.1:0-2889 GCA_035696485.1 Polyangia bacterium
CGTTCGACGACTGCAGCTCTTCCTTCGAGGTCTCGAGCTCCTCATTCGTGCTCTGCAGCTCTTCATTCGACGACTGCAGCTCCTCGTTGGACGACTTGAGCTCCTCGTTGGCGGTCTCCAGCTCTTCGATCGTTCGCTGCAGGTAGTCCTTGGTCGCCTCCAGCTCGCGTTCGATGTTCCGGACCTGCGGGTGGTCCACGGTTGTCGGCGCATCGTCCTCGGCCGCGTTCGGCTTTTCCGCCGGGTTGACCTCCCTGAACACCACCAGCATACAGCCGCTGCCGTTACCGGGATCGGGTACCGGGATGACGTCGATGACCACCGAGCGCAAGACGCCGCTGTCTCTGTCGCGCAGGGGAACCGCGTCGCAGGTGATCGGGACATTCTCGACACGGGCGCGATTGAGCGCGGTCCGCAGCTCCGATTGCAGCTCGGGACGCGTCTGTTTGAGGATGTGCAGGCTGGCGGCTCCGGGGGCGGGCTCGAGAAATCGTCCGCTGCGGCCGCGAAACTGCAAGATCTCGAAGCTCTCGTTCACCAGAACGCCGGGTGGCGCATAGCGATCCAGAAGTTTTCGATCGGCCAGTTGATGAACGGTGGCGACAGGTCGGATCTCACGCGGCGCGGGGCGTGGCGGCAGCGTGACCTCTTCCGGTATCCCCCCGATTGTGAAGTCGATCCCGGCCACGGAGGTGATGTTCTTCTTGATGTAGATCTTGTTCTTGCGGTCGGTCAGCATGAACAGATCGGGTGAATCGCCCACCGTCTCCGACGTCCCCAGCATGAGAAAGCCGCCCGAGTTCAGCGCGTAGTGCAGGATTCGCAGCACGCGCTTTTGCAGCACCGGCTGCAAATAGATCAGGAGGTTGCGGCAGCTCACCAGGTCGACGTGAGAGAACGGCGCGTCCTTGGCCAGGTTTTGCGTGGCGAACACGACCATGTCGCGCACCGCGCGGCTGACCTGATATTCATTCTCGTGTTTGCGGAAAAATCGATGCAGGCGCTCCGGCGCGACGTCCAGCGCGATGTTCTGTGGATAAGATCCGCGCCGCGCGTACTGTATGGATGACGCGTCAACGTCGGTACCGAAGAACTGAATCTTGTAGTCAACCGCCCGATCGCCCAGGAACTCCAGCAGGCACATGGCGATCGAGTACGCCTCTTCACCGGTCGAGCACCCGGCGCTCCAGACCCGGATGCCGTCACCGGGCTTTTTGTGCTCCATGATCCGCGGGAAGATCGTCTCCTTCAGCAGATCAAAGGGGGCCATATCCCGGAAGAAACTGGTGACGCCGATCAGGATGTCCTGGTAGAGGATGCCGACCTCGCGCACGTTCGATTGCAGGTACTTGACATAGTCGGACAGCCTTTCGATCTTGTGCAGCGCCATGCGCCGCTCGATGCGGCGTTCAATGGTGCTGTGCTTGTAATAGGTCAGGTCGTTTCCGAACTCCTTGCGGATGAGGATAAAGATCCGGCTGAGGTGTTCATGCAGGTGGGTGGAGTCGGCAACAGCTCTCCTGGCCAGGTAGGGATGTTTGCTGAAGCGCGACAGCTCGTGTCCCAGCTCGTCCGGCGCCAGACAGAAGTCGGCGTAACCACTCTCGATGGCGCTGCGTGGCATTCCGTCCGAGCGCGCGGTCGCCGGATCCTGCGCGAACGTGATGCCCCCTTCGGCCTTGATGGCCTTGAGCCCGAACGTACCGTCGGTGCCCGCGCCCGACAGGATGACGCCTATTGCCGACTGGCCCCGGTCGGCGGCCAGCGATCGGAAAAAGTAGTCGATGGCCAGACGGGGCCCGCGTCCGGGGGGCGGCGGTAGCAGATGCAAGGCGCCGTGCAGGATCGCGACGTCGGCGTTGGGCGGAATCACGTAGACGTGATTCGATTCAATCTGCATTCCGTCGACGATGGTGACGACCTTCATCGGCGTGACCCGCGCCAGCAGCTCCGCCAGCATGCTGTCGTGGTTCGGCGCCAGGTGCTGGATGACCACAAACGCGGTGTGGTCCATCTTCACGTTCTTGAGCAGCGCGCCCAGCGCCTCCAGGCCGCCGGCCGAGGCGCCGATGCCCACGATGCCGATGGGAGGAGGCGACTCGGGCGTTGAGGCCGCCGGCGACTCCTGTTCGCGGGGTCGATCCTCGCCGGGGCCCTCGTCGTCGTTGGGCATCGCTTCCTTCCCTAGGGTCCACTTAGGCGAAACGGTGACTCGGGTCAAGCCCAGGCTGGCGTCCAAAATGGCCGGCCGGGCTAGCCTTCGCGCTGCCCGTTCCTAACGTTTACAGCGTGGAGCCCAGGGCACAGGCCGCGGCGCGCCCGATGCGGGACATCGTGGTTGTGGGTGCCTCGCAGGGCGGGGTCGACGCGCTGTCGCGGCTGGTGGCGGGATTGCCGGCAGATTTTCCTGGGTCGGTTTTCATCGTTCTACACACACTGCCGTCTCGTCGGAGCTTGCTGCCCGATATCCTGGGCAAGGCCGGACTTTTACACGCGCGGCTGGCTGTGGACGGCGACGCGATCGTCAGGGGGCAGATCGTCATCGCGCCACCCGACAACCATCTCTTGATTGACAACGGTTTTGTCCGGGTCGTCCATGGCCCGAAGATCAACGGCCACCGGCCGGCCGTCGATCCGCTCTTTCGCAGCGCCGCCCAGGTTTACGGACCGCGCGTCATCGGCGTGGTGCTGACCGGCGGTCAGGATTGCGGCACGGTGGGTCTGCAGGATATCAAGCGCCACGGCGGCGTCGCGGTCGTGCAGGACCCGGCCACGGCGGAATGCCCCGACATGCCGGCCAGCGCGGTGACGAACGTCATGATCGATCACCGGTTGCCGTTACCCGAGATCCCAGGCGCGCTGGTGCAACTGGTCCGCGAGTTCGTTGCA
>DASRQT010000404.1:0-3856 GCA_035696485.1 Polyangia bacterium
CACGACGGTCACGACGGTCACATTCAGGGGCTGCCGGCCCACCGGATCGCCGCCCAGGGCGTGGCGCGGACATTTCAGAACATTCGCCTCTTCCCCGAATTGTCTGCGCGGGACAACGTCCTCCTCGGCCAGCACACAAGGCGCCGCCCATCCTTGCTGGCAAATCTGATGATGCTGCCGGCCGCACGCATCGAAAATCGGCAGGCGCAGCAACGGGCCGAAGCCTTGCTGGAACGGGTGGGGCTGCCGGGCCGCGCCGCCGAGAAGGCACGCAATCTGTCGTACGGCGAACAGCGGCGAGTCGAGATTGCGCGCGCCCTGGCATCGGGCCCGCGCGTCCTGTTGCTGGACGAGCCAACCGCCGGCATGAACCCGGTCGAGGTGAAGGCGGTCGCCGAGTTGATCCGCGCGGTCGCCGGTGATGGTCACGCGGTGCTGCTGGTCGAACACAACATGCGCCTGGTGATGGAGACCTGCGACCGCATCACGGTGCTGAACTTTGGCCGCGTCATCGCCGACGGCACGCCTGCCGACGTGGCCAAGGAGCCGGCCGTGATCGCCGCGTATCTGGGGAGCACGCCGTGACCGGCGCCGCGGCGCCCTTGCTGGAGGTCCGCGATCTTCACGTGTCGTATGGCCACATCGCCGCCGTGCGGGGTGTCTCGCTGGCCGTTGCCGCCGGGGGGATCGTCACATTGATCGGACCCAATGGCGCCGGCAAGACGTCGATCCTGTCGGCGCTGTCGGGGTTGGTGCCGCCCCGCGCCGGTACCGTCCGCCTGGACAGCCGCGACATCACCGGGCTGCCGGCACATGACACGGTCGCCGCAGGTCTGGCGCTGGTGCCCGAGGGCCGCGCCATTCTGGGCCGCATGACGATCGAAGAGAACCTGGTGCTGGCCGGCGAACGGCGCCAGCCGCCCGGACGCCTCGGTGGCGCGATCGACGACCAGTACAGCCGCTTTCCGATCCTGGGCGAACGGCGGCACCAGCCGGCGGGGTCACTGTCAGGCGGTCAACAACAGATGCTGGCCTTCGCGCGCGCGCTGCTGGCCCGCCCGCGCTTGCTGCTGCTGGACGAGCCGTCGATGGGGTTGTCGCCGATTTTGGTTCAGCAGATCTTCGAGACCATCAACACCATTCACCGCGACGGCACCACCATCTTGCTGGTTGAACAAAACGCGCGGCTCGCGCTGTCGGTCGCCGACTACGCTTATGTGCTGGAACGCGGCGCAGTGGTTCTGGAAGGTCGCCCCGGCGATCTGGCCGAGGACGAACGGGTCAAGGACGTGTACCTGGGTGGTGGCTGAGGCCGACCGGGCTATAAGCTAGCGATCGGTCGCGATCATTTCGTAGGCATCGGACAGGCGATAGCCGGCGCCGCGGACGGTTTCCAGCAGCGAACCGGCGGCCTGCAGCTTGTCGCGCAGGCGCTTGACGTGGGTGTCGACAGTACGCGTGGTGGCCGCGGGGCTGTAGCCCCACACCTCTTCCAGCAGGTCGTCGCGCGATCGGACGCGACCGCGGTGCTTGACCAGATCGGCGATGAACCGCATCTCCAGCGCGCTGACGTGAATCTCCTCTCCGGCGACGAACACGCGATGAGCGTCGGCGTCGATGGTCAGGGGTCCAATGGTCAGAATCCGTCGTTTGATGCGCCGGGCGTCCTCGGGCACCGGCGCTGCCGCCGCTTCACTGCGGTTGCTACGCAACAGGGCATTGGTCCGCAAGATCAGCTCGCGCGTGCTGAATGGTTTGACGACATAGTCGTTCGCCCCCAGCTCGAAGCCGACCACGCGGTCGATCTCCTCGCCCTTGGCGGACACCATGATCACGACCGGCTGCCGTCCTTCGCCGTTGCGAATGCGCCGGCAGACGTCCGTCCCGGGCATGTCGGGCAGCATCAGATCCAGCAACACCACGTCGGGAGAAAAACTGTCCAGCTCCGCGATGGCTGCGCCACCCGAGGTCGCCGTCTTCACGTGGTAACCGCTGGCCTGGAAGTTGTAGCTCAGCAGGTCCAGCAGGTCCTGCTCGTCATCAACAACAAGGACCTTGCGGGAAGGTTCGGTCGCATTGGCGGTTGAGTCGTTCATCACCGGCAAGGTAGAGGCCGGCGGTGACAGGGTTGTGACGACGCCGTGAATTCATCGGAACAGACGCGTGATTTGTCTGTGTCGCGACGGGAGGGGATCAGATCTGGATCCGTCAAACTCCACAAACTGTTGTGGCGATCTCGAGGACCCGGCGACCGCCACTATCCTTTGAGTCGCGCCAGCCTGCGGGCGAAGGCTCGCGGTCGCTCGGTGAACAGTTGCTCACCGAGTGGCCGCACCTCTGTTCGCAGCTGCCGCCGGCGATGTTGCATCAGCGCCAGCATCCGCTGGCATTCGTTCTGATCCTCGAAGCAGCTCTGTTCGCCGTGCAACGTCTGTTCGAACATCGCAAGATCCTGACCTTCGCCCAGGACGTCACCCAGTCGATCGAGGTCAATCTGCCGGCCGCGCCGATTCTTGCTGCCAGCGGCCAGCGTCTTCAACTGGTAGGCGTGCTGCTTGACGGCCTTGCGCCAGCTGTGAAAGGCGATTTCGGTGTTCTTGTGATACGCCGCCGCCATCGCCCGCCGGGCTTTGCGATAGCTGCCGACCAGTCCTTCGACGATGACCGGCCACCTGGGACGATCGTGGAGGCGACTCCTGGTGCGGCGCATGACCTGGCGCAGAGTGCGCTGCGCCTTCTTGAGATCGGCCGCGGTCCCCGGGTCCGTCTCGAGGGCCACGCGCTTGGCCTCGAGGCGCGCGCGGATACCCGTCAGCGCCGACGTCATCGGCAGGCCCGAGGTCTTCATCACCCGGTCGAACGTCGCGATGACGACGTCGGCGTCGCGCAGATTGCCCACCCGCCGCGAGACGTCTGCCAGCCGCTTCCTGGTCTTCCCTCCCCGCCGCATCAGCTTCAGCAGGGCGCGCACGTGCTTGAGCGCGGTGCGTGCCTGATGGACGTCCTCCCCGAACGGCGGCGCCGCGGTTCGCACCGCCCTCAGTGCGCGCTGCAGCTGATGCCGCGCCATGCGCGGGGCCGCTTTGCGTATCGATCGCCGCGATGCCTTCTTCACCCGTGATCAGACTCCTTGCGAATGCTACCGCAGACCGTCCAAATCTGGAGTGATCTTAGGGGGATGATGGGTTGCCCGCATGCGCCCCTAATTCAGGACGAGCTGCGCCGCCGCGATCGAGGCGCGGCGGATGCCGTTGCCCTCGCGCCGGACCACCAGCGCCGTCTCGCAGGCCGGCTGAGGCCGGTCGCCTGGCGCGATGACGCGAGATCACCTCTAACGCAAGGGGCGTGATGCTTTGCCGCGCCCGGTCCCCTTGCGCAAGCGCGAGGGGTCTCGCAATGGTTTTGCGCTCTCGCCCAGCGCGCGGCGCAGCGCCTCCACGACGGTGGCGCTGCCTCCGCGCAACCCGATGACGGCGTCCGACAGCACGCCGCGCAGATTGGGATGCCGGGCGCGACGGCACTCCGCCTCCAGCCAGCGCGCGCCCCGATCGCCCGCGGCCGCGGTCGTGACCACCGCGCTCAGGGTCCGCGGCAGCGACGCGATCAGACGCCGCCGCGTCGCTGATCGTTCGGCCGACCGTGGCGCCTGCTCAACCTCGGCGAGGATCCTCGACAGGTAGTCCAGCAATTCGGGGGAGTCAGCCACGGCCGCCAGCACGCGCCGGTCACCGAGGACCTCGACCACCAGCGCCGCCGCGCCCAGGCGCAGGTCGCGATCCTCGGCCTCCAGCCATTGCTGCGCGTGTCCGATCAGCCCGGATGCGCCTTTTGGCTGCTGGGCAAACGCCGTCAGCGC